>NZ_AP031497.1:0-300000 GCF_042853465.1 Simiduia litorea
GAACACATCATTAAAAACGATTTATAAGCCAACATGTTTGGGGGGATTGCCGTTGCCAGAATCTATCTGGAATCATTGTATAACGAGCTTGCAAAGCGAGTTGTCGCCAGAGCAATTTAATACCTGGATACGGCCTCTGCAGTTGGATAGCCAAGCCTTGGCTAATGAAATCTCTTTGCTGGCACCCAATCAGTTTATAAAGTCTTGGGTGTCAGACAAATTTATGTCGCGCATTGTCGAGTTGGTAGCTGAAGCGGGCGCTTCTCGTGAAACGAAAGTGGTGTTGGGGGTTGCGGCTAATTCTTTAGCGCGGCATAGGCGCGTGGTGCCGGAGCCAGATTTCAAACCCGTTGTCGCCTCTCCCGTTTCAACCCATCAGTCTGCACCGACAAGCTCGCCAGACCTTATTCGCGCCGATAGAGATGTCGATGTAGAAGGGGGATTGAAGCATCAGCACCGGCTGAATACACAGTTTACCTTTCAGCGTTTCGTTGAAGGTAAATCGAACCAGTTGGGCCTAGCAGCGGCTCGCCAAATCGCTGAGAATCCTGGTGGTGCCTATAACCCGCTCTTTATTTATGGCGGTGTGGGGTTGGGTAAGACTCACTTAATGCACGCTGTTGGCAATGCGTTAATTGAGAAGAATCCTAATGCTAAGGTGCTTTACCTGCATTCTGAACGGTTTGTGGCGGATATGGTCAAGGCGTTACAGTTAAACGCCATCAATGATTTTAAGCGCTACTACCGCTCTCTGGACGCGTTGCTTATTGATGATATTCAATTTTTCGCCGGTAAAGAGCGCTCGCAAGAAGAGTTTTTCCATACTTTTAATGCGCTATTGGAAGGCGGCCAACAAATTATTTTGACCTGTGATCGCTACCCTCGAGAAATCGACGGTTTAGAAGAGCGTTTAAAGTCGCGTTTTGGTTGGGGATTAACAGTCGCCGTAGAGCCGCCAGAGCTCGAAACGCGGGTCGCAATCTTGATGAAAAAAGCAACGCAACAGCATTTGGATTTACCCCATGATGCGGCCTTTTTTATTGCCCAGCGTATTCGCTCAAATGTGCGCGAGTTGGAAGGGGCGTTAAAGCGCGTTATTGCGAATGCCAATTTTACCGGCCGGCCCATCGATGTTGAGTTAGTGCGGGAGTCTTTGAAAGATTTGCTGGCGCTGCAGGATAAACAAGTGTCTATCGATAATATTCAGCGCGTTGTCGCCGAGTATTACAAGATCAAAGTTAGTGATCTACATTCGAAGCGACGCAGTCGCTCGGTTGCACGGCCGCGGCAAGTTGCAATGAGTTTAGCGAAGGAGTTAACCAATCACAGCTTGCCTGAAATTGGTGAAGCCTTCGGTGGTCGAGATCATACCACCGTGCTACATGCCTGCCGCAAAATTAAATCCTTGCAGGAAGAGAGTGCGGATATCCGCGAAGATACCAAGAATTTGCACCGCTTATTGACTACTTGAGTCGTATAAGTAACAGCTGTTTTATAGCAACTTATATATAATAAATAAGATTCCAGCTCACCATTAGGCCTATAAAAAGAGACCGGTTATGAGATTTACTGTATCCCGAGATTCGCTCCTAAAACCCTTGCAGCTAGTGGCGGGTGTTGTTGAGCGCCGTCAAACTTTGCCTGTCCTTTCTAACGTGCTTATTGTGTTAGAAGGCGATAAATTGTCTTTAACAGGCACAGATTTAGAGGTGGAGATTGTCGGTCGCATTCAATTGGACCAACCGGGTGAGTCGGGCGAGATTACAGTACCTGCGCGCAAGCTGGTCGACATTTGTCGGTCCTTGCCAGATGCCGCCAATATAGAATTCATTGAAGATAGTCAGAAGCTCATTGTTAAAAGTGGCCGTAGTCGCTTCACCCTCTCTACCTTACCCGCTAATGACTTCCCCAACGTAGAAGATGCACCGTCTGATTTGCAATTCACCTGTGCACAGAAGGACATAAAACGTTTAATTGATCGCACTGCCTTCGCGATGGCGCAGCAAGATGTGCGTTATTACCTAAACGGCATGTTGTGGGAAGTGACTCAGGGTCAATTACGTGTGGTATCTACAGACGGCCATCGTCTAGCTATGTGTACCCGGCCTATGGATATCCAGGCGCCTGAAAAGATTCAAGCTATATTGCCGCGTAAGGGCGTTATCGAGCTGGCGCGTTTATTGGGAGACGGCGATAGCGCGGCGGAAATCAAGCTAGGAGCCAGCCATATACGCGCGGTAACGGCGGATTTCACGTTTACCTCTAAATTGGTCGATGGCAAATTCCCCGATTACGAACGCGTGCTGCCCAAGGGTGGGTCGCGTGTCATTATCGGTGTTAGAGACGAGCTTAAGCAGGCCTTTGGGCGCACGGCTATCTTATCGAATGAAAAGTATCGTGGTGTTCGGCTGCAGATTGATGCTGGTCAACTGACCATTGTCGCCAATAACCCAGAGCAGGAAGAGGCAGAGGAAACCGTCACGGTCGATTATGCCGGTGAGTCCATGGAGATTGGTTTTAACGTCAGTTATTTGCTCGATGTAACCAATGTGCTAAATACCGACAATGTGAAGATCACCTTGGCGGACTCAAATAGCAGCGCACTGCTGGAAGAGCCTGAAAATGGTGATTCCGCTTACGTTGTTATGCCCATGCGTCTATAGAGTAATCTGCAGGTAGTGTGCGCCTACGCTTACTACCTGCTTCCTTTATGCCTCTAAACTCCCTTCATATACTCAACTTCCGCAATATTGAATCCGCTGAATTGGTGCTACACCCGCGAGTGAACCTTTTTTATGGGGAAAATGGTGCGGGTAAGACCAGTATTCTCGAAGCTATCTCCTTACTTGGGCGTGGTCGTTCTTTTCGGTCCCACAAGTTAAAACCGTTGATTCAACAAGGCTGCGCAGGCGTGACTGTGTTTGGTAGGCTGGTCGGTGAAGATGGTTCTACTCGGAAGCTGGGTGTGGAACGTAATACGCGAAGCGCAGATAGCTTTCGTTTAGATGGCCAGTCAGTGGCGTCGGCTGCCGAATTGGCCAAGATCTTACCGCTGCAAGTGATCTACTCGGAAACCTTTGAGTTGCTCGTGGGTGGCCCGTTGGAGAGACGGCAGTTTCTTGATTGGTTAGTGTTTCACGTGAAACATGAGTTTTTGCCTGCTTGGCGACAAGCTAGGCAAGCCCTGAAACAACGGAATACTTTGCTGCGATCTGGTAGAATAAACGCTGATCTGTTAGCACCTTGGGACATAGAATTAGCACGCAACGCTGAGACCTTACATCTACTAAGGGAAGAGGTTTTCAACCTGTTCAATCAGGAGTTAGCGCTGCTCTTGCAGGATTTACCCGCCTTAACTTCCGTTAATATTAGCTACTTTGGTGGCTGGGAGGAGGGCGTTTCTCTGGCAGAGATATTACGGCAGAATTTTGCTCGTGACGGGCAGCTAGGGCATACCAGTGCCGGCCCCCATCGTGCTGATCTTAAATTGCGGCTCGGTAAGATGCCTGCGGCAGAGGTGCTATCAAGGGGTCAGCAAAAGCTGTTTGTTTGCGCCCTGCGGATTTGTGCAGGTAGGGTGTTTAAGCAGCTCACCGGCAACGATTGCGTCTACCTTATAGATGATTTGCCGTCTGAGTTAGATGAAGAGCATCGACTTCGCTTGGCGAAGTGGTTAATAGAGTTAGATAGCCAAGTGTTTATTACTGGGGTTGCCCGGAAAGACCTCGAAAGCGTTTGGAATCAATTGGCTGTTCCCCGAAAAGTGTTTCACGTGGAACAGGGAAGCGTAACTGCGACACCTATAAATAACGATTAGTTGGAGTGACATGATGTCGGAACAAAAGAATTACGACTCGTCCAGTATTAAGGTCTTAAAAGGCCTAGACGCCGTACGTAAACGTCCTGGTATGTACATAGGTGATACGGATGATGGTACGGGCCTACACCATATGGTGTTCGAGGTTGTCGATAACTCTATTGACGAGGCTCTGGCTGGCCATTGCTCTGAAATTCGCGTGGTGATTCACCCAAATGAATCTATAACTGTCTCCGATAATGGCCGTGGTATCCCAACAGAGATGCACGATGAAGGTGTATCGGCGGCAGAAGTCATTATGACCGTGCTACACGCTGGCGGTAAGTTCGATGACAACACCTATAAGGTGTCTGGCGGTTTACACGGCGTGGGTGTATCCGTGGTTAACGCGCTTTCAGAAGAGCTAAAGTTGACCATTCGCCGCGGTGGCAAGATCCATGAGCAGGTGTATCATCACGGTGTGCCACAAGGGCCGCTGGAGGTCGTTGGGGACGCTAAAACCAACGGCACCCAAGTCTATTTTAAGCCCTCAGCGAACACCTTCACCAATATTGAATTCCATTACGATTATTTGGCTAAGCGTTTACGCGAGCTGTCATTCCTAAACTCAGGCGTGCGTATTGTCTTGAAAGATGAGCGCAGTGGCAAAGAAGAAGCCTACGAGTATGCCGGTGGCTTACATGCGTTTGTTGAGTACTTAAATACCGCTAAAACACCCATCAACAAGGTCATGCATTTCACTAATCAGCGGGAAGACGGCATTACCGTTGAAGTGGCGCTGCAATGGAACGATAGCTTCCAAGAAAACATCTACTGTTATACCAATAACATCCCCCAGCGCGACGGTGGCACCCACTTAGCTGGCTTTAGGGCCGCGCTAACCAGAGGCTTGAACGGTTATATAGAGCGCGAAGGTCTGGGTAAAAATGCCAAAGTGGCCACCACCGGTGACGACGCTCGTGAAGGTTTAACCGGTATTATCTCCGTTAAAGTGCCAGACCCCAAGTTCTCCTCTCAAACCAAAGATAAATTGGTTTCTTCAGAGGTGAAAACCGCTGTAGAACAGGAAATGGGCTTGGCCTTTAATGATTACCTACTCGAAAACCCGGGTGAGGCGAAAGCCATTGTTGGCAAAATGATTGACGCCGCGCGCGCGCGCGAAGCGGCCCGCAAGGCCCGTGAAATGACGCGTCGTAAGGGCGCGCTTGATATCGCTGGCTTGCCGGGCAAGCTGGCTGACTGCCAGGAAAAAGATCCTGCTTTATCTGAACTCTACCTGGTGGAGGGTGATTCTGCCGGTGGATCTGCCAAGCAGGGCCGCGATCGCCGCACCCAGGCCATTCTGCCGCTTAAAGGTAAGATTCTAAACGTTGAAAAAGCGCGTTTCGATAAAATGCTCTCATCACAAGAGGTGGGAACACTCATTACCGCCCTAGGCTGCGGTATTGGTAACACAGAATTTAACCCTGAAAAGCTGCGCTATCATTCAATCATCATCATGACCGATGCCGATGTGGATGGTTCGCACATCCGCACCTTGTTGCTGACGTTCTTTTTCCGCCAAATGCGCGAGTTGGTAGAGCGAGGCCACATTTTTATTGCTCAACCGCCCTTGTATAAGATTGCCAAAGGTAAACAAGAACAGTACCTGAAAGATGACGAAGCGCTGACGGCTTATCTAACCCAAGCCGCCATGGAGAGCTCTAGCTTGCACGTCAATGCGGACGCACCCGGTATTAGTGGCGAACCATTGGCGAGTCTGGTTGAAGAGTATCGTCGTGTGATGCGTATTATCGAACGCCTAGCGCGTGTTTACCCTACCGATGTGCTGGAAAGTTTAATTTACATCCCTCAGTTGTCAGTGGAGTCACTAAAAGACCAGCAAGCAGTTGCCGATTGGTGCGTCAAATTATCTGAATCCTTGTCGGCTAAAGAAACCGGCACCCATCGCTATGTTGCCCGCGCTGAGGCAAACCCTGAACGGCCAATCTTCGAACCGAAAGTTGAGATTATTGCGCACGGTGTACCGACGGAATACGACGTGGGCATGGATTTCTTCAGCTCGAAAGAGTACCAATCCATTGTTGATTTAGGTTTAAAGCTCGATGGTTTGTTTGAAGAGGGTGGTTACATGAAGCGCGGTGAGCGCACGTTCGTCACTACTAGTTTTAAAGACGCGCTGAATTGGTTGATGACCGAATCTCGTCGCGGCTACAACATTCAGCGCTATAAAGGCTTGGGTGAAATGAACCCCGGTCAGCTTTGGGAAACCACCATGGACCCGGAGTGTCGTCGCATGTTGAAAGTCACTATCGAAGATGCCATTGCGGCTGATCAGATATTTACCTGTTTAATGGGAGATCAGGTTGAGCCACGCAGGGAGTTCATTGAGAATAATGCGCTCAACGTAGGCAACCTCGATATCTGAGTCTCTGCGACTAAAAGCGAACGTAAAAAAGCAGCCTGATGGCTGCTTTTTTATTCCTTTAAAATCAATTACTTATCGAATCAATTTTACTGGCTATCCAATTTCTGGCCTGCTCGGTAATGGCCTTGCTGTTTTGATTCTCGGTGCTGATGGGCTCGCCGATGAACAGCGTGACCTTGCCCGGGTGCTTAATCCAGCTGCGCGTTGGCCAGCAGGTGCCGGCGTTGTGGGCAACAGGGATAATATCGAAACCACCGGCGCAGGCTATATCGGCGCCGGAGCGGGCGAAACTTCCGAGTTCGCCAGGTTTCTTTCGTGTTCCCTCGGGAAAAATAAGTACGTTATTACCGGCTTTCAAGCGCGCAACTCCACCCTGCTTAACGGCCTTTAACGCTTCTCTTGGGTTGCTACGGTCAATGGCGATAGGCTCCATGGCACGTAGACCCCAGCCAAATACGGGGATATTTAATAACTCTTGTTTAAGTACAGTCGATGCAGGTTGAAACAGGTATTGCAGTATGAGTGTTTCCCAGGCCGATTGGTGGTTGGCCATAATGACGCTTGGCCGCTTAGGTAAATTCTCTACACCAATGACTTCGTACTTTATACCGCAAATGATTTTCGCCCACCAAATTACAAAGCGATTCCAAAGCGTCACCACATGGGTGCGCTTATGGAAGGATGTGATTGGCCAAATGACTAAACCGGCGATGCTGAAAATGGGTAGCGACAACCAGTAGGCGGTATAAAATAAAAGGTTCCGAAGAATTAACATGCTTGTCCGTAAACGTCCTTAATAAAAGGTAATGCATCCCAAAGAGAGTCGAAGACTTTAACATCAACCAAGCCATCGACCGGGAACTGCTTCAATTTCTGCTCGGTGAGCGCACCCTTACCCGTACGCACAAGAATGGGCAGGCAACCCTTAGTTAAGCCGGCTTCGAGGTCGCGCAAACTATCACCCACCAGCGGCACACCCTCAGCGCTGGTATCAAACTCAGCTTCAATGGCATCTATTAAGCCAGGCTTAGGCTTTCTACAGTTGCATTGATCATCGGGGCCGTGTGGACAGTAGAAGACCGCGGCCATAGAACCACCGTGTTCTTCTACTAACTGAGCCAGTTTGGCATGCATCGCTTCCAAATCATCGAGATCAAATAGGCCTCTCGATAACCCTGACTGATTGGTTGCTACCACCACCGTAAAGCCGGCGCGACTGAGTTCCGCTATTGCCTCTATGCTACCGGGGATGGGTATCCACTCGTCGACGGATTTAACAAAGGCATCCGAATCTTCATTGATGACGCCGTCGCGATCGAGAATGACGAGTTTAAATCCTGAGTTGGTCATAGAGCCTCTGTACTATTTAGCGGGGACCAACAGGGAAATATCCGCGACTTGTAAAAACAAATTACGCAGTTGTACTAACAAGGCTAAGCGGTTTTTGCGTACCGCCGCGTCGTCAGCCATTACCATCACCTGATCAAAGAAGGCATCTACGGCTGGCTGCAAATCGGCCAAGCTTGTGAGTGCTTCAGTAAATTTGCTATTAGCAAATAAGGGTTGCGTCAGTGCCTTTTGTTGCGCAACTTGTTGCGCCAACACTTTCTCTGCTGATTCGATTAATAGTTTTTCATCGACCTGGTCAGAGGGCTCGCTATCAAGTTTGGTAAGAATATTTGCCACGCGTTTATTGGCGGCTGCCAACGCTTGCGCAGCGGGTAAGTCACCGAATTGCTTCACAGCTCTTACGCGGTTGTCGATATCTAAGGGCACTGAAAGTTGCTTGGCACTCACGGCCATGAAAATTTCTGGCGCAAATTTTTCGTCATCGTACCAAGCGACAAAGCGCTCGAGCATATAATTTTGTACGCTGTTGACGAGATCTTTGGCATTGGTTTTTAGCCCGTTATGTTGTGCAACAGCAGCCACTAACAAGGCGTTTAAATCCAGTGGTAGCTTTTTTTCCACCAGCAAACGCAAAGCGCCTAAGCTGGCGCGGCGCAACGCAAAAGGATCTTTAGAGCCCGTCGGCAATTGGCCGATACCGAAAATACCGGTGAGCGTGTCTAATCTATCCGCTAAGGCGAGAATAGTACCGGTCATTGTTTCGGGTAAAGTATCGCCGGCGAAACGCGGTAAATATTGCTCTTGTAAAGCGCGTGCAACTTCAGCGTCTTCGCCATCGTTAATGGCATAGTAATAACCGGCAATACCTTGCATGGTATCAAACTCACCCACCATGTTGGTAACCAGGTCACTCTTGCACAGTTGACCGGCGCGCTGTGCCAACTGTGTATCGGCACCGAGCAATTCGGCAATTGCTTGCGCTAAGCCGGCAACGCGTTCGGTCTTGTCGAAAATTGAACCCAGCTGTGCTTGAAACACTATGGATTTCAATCGCTCGCGCAAACTTTCCAATGACACCTTCTTATCGGTTTCAAAAAAGAAAGCCGCATCGGATAAACGCGGACGAATAACACGCTCATTACCGCTGATGACTTGTTGTGGATCTTTGCTCTCGATATTAGAAACCGTAATGAAATAAGGCATCAATTGTTTGTTGGCGTCGAGCACGTGAAAATATTTTTGGTGTTCCCCCATAGAGGAGATAAGGGCTTCAGCGGGAACGGATAAAAACCGGTCCTCAAACTTGCCTGCCAGTGCTACAGGCCATTCAACAAGGGCCGTCACTTCATCTAGCAGCGCTGGGTCCATATGGGCAACACCCTTTATGTTCGCTGCCGCGGCGTTTACTTGTGCGATGATCAAGGCTCTCCGTTGAGAAAAATCAGCGAGAACAAACGCCTTAGACTTTAGCAACTCAGCATAGTTATCGGCGTGATCAATATCGAGGCTTTGGTTGTAGTGGAAGCGATGGCCACGGGTTGATCGGCCAGCCGTCAAGCCCATCACTTGGCCTTCCACAATATCGTGGCCGTACAGCATGACCAACCAATGCACAGGGCGCACGAATTCTTCGCGTTTTGCACCCCAACGCATGCGCTTTGGAATCGGCAAGTCGGCCAGCGCTTTGGTGACCATAGGCGCCAGCAATTGCGTAACAGCTTCGCCGCCCTGATCAATTTGTAAAAATAATTTGTCGGCTTTACCGTCGTTCTTTACCGATACGGTATCGAGTGAAACGTTATTTTTTTCCGCAAAAGCCAAACCGGCCTTACTGGGGCTACCGTCTTTATCAAACGCAATTTTTGCCGGCGGGCCCCAAACTTCGGCTTTAGTTACCGGTGTTTGCGCAGGCAGTTGCTCGATGCGCAACGCGAGTCGGCGTGGTGCTGCGTAAGACGTTACAGCGCCGAAGTTCAACCCTTGTGCCTGAAGACTAGCGACGATGCTGTCGGCAAAGGCTTCGGATAATTTACTAAGTGCTTTAGGCGGCAATTCTTCGGTGCCAAGTTCAACTAAAAACGTTTGCTGAGTCATTTGCTTTCTCCACTGGCAGCGAGGACTTCGTCGCGTAGGGCTGGCTCGGCGAGAGGGAAACCCAATTTCTTGCGCGCATCGAAATAGGCTTGCGCTACGGCGCGTGCCAAGGTGCGAACTCGGAGAATAAAACGCTGGCGCTCAGTGACTGAAATGGCGTGCCTGGCGTCGAGTAAATTAAACGCGTGAGAGGCTTTCATCACCATCTCGTAGGCCGGTAGCGGCAACCCTTTTTCGATAAGGCGCTGGCTTTCGGCTTCGTAGGTATCGAAACTCTTAAACATAAATTCGACGTTGGCTTCTTCGAAGTTGAAATGGGACATTTCCACTTCGTTTTGGTGGAACACATCGCCGTAGGTTACTTTTTTCTCATCGGGGCCGATGGTCCAAACCAGATCGTAAATAGAGTCGACGCCCTGTAAATACATGGCGATGCGCTCAATGCCGTAGGTGATTTCGCCTGTCACCGGGTAGCACTCGAGCCCACCAACCTGTTGAAAATAAGTAAACTGGGTAACTTCCATGCCGTTCAACCACACTTCCCAGCCAAGCCCCCAAGCACCTAAGGTGGGCGACTCCCAGTTGTCTTCGACGAAGCGAATGTCGTGCACTAAGGTATCTAAACCTAGATGCTTTAATGAGCCGAGGTATAAATCTTGAATATTATCGGGAGACGGCTTCATCACCACTTGGAATTGATAGTAGTGCTGTAGGCGATTGGGGTTTTCCCCGTAGCGGCCGTCGGTGGGACGGCGGCAGGGTTGTACGTAGGCGCTGTTCCAAGTTTCTGGGCCAATAGCACGAAGGAAGGTGGCTGGGTGAAAAGTACCGGCGCCTACTTCCATGTCTAGCGGTTGAAGAATCACACAGCCTTGCTCGGCCCAATATTGTTGCAGGGCCAAAATAAGACCCTGAAAGGTGCTTACGTCAGGTGCAGCACCAGACTTGGAATTAGACACTTTGCCTCCAGGCAATCGCAGACGAAATCAAAAGAAAGGCGGGAATTATAGCGGGGTGTCGGCGAGGGTGTAAGTGCAGACTTTGGCCGCAGAGGCGTTTTTACGGTAATCTTCGCACCCAATCTTACATTCTGCTGCTCTGATTAAATATGGCGAAGCCCAAATTGCTGTTTAAAACTCGCCTATTAAAAGGCCTTCTGGTTGCTGTGGCACTGATTCCTAAGCCGCTGGCTTGGCGGCTATCGAGCTTGGGGGCTAGGTTGATGCTAAAAGCCCAAGCCCGAAGTGCCTGTACAACCGACGAAAACCTGCGCCTTGCGCAACCACATTTAACCGACGCAGAGCGCCAACAGCTCACCGTTGATAGCCTCTCACATACCTTATTTATGGCCTTTGAATTGGCTAAAGTATGGACTTGGCCTTGGTCGCGGCTGGCACAACTGATCGACATCAAACCGGCGAGTCGAGCGCTGCTCGATGACGTGATTAACCAAGCGTCTGGAGTGGTGTTTCTCGCGCCGCATATAGGTAACTGGGAATTACTGGGTTTTTATCTGCAGCAAAAAACACCGCTCACCGTTTTGTACCAACCCGGCCCATCGGAGGCCGTTAATCAACTGATGCTGGATCGCCGCGAGTTGCACGGCACTAAAATACTGCCCACCAATCGCCAAGGTGTTATGGGCCTGTTTAAATCCTTGAAGCAGGGCGGTTCGACCGGTGTACTGCCTGATCAGGTGCCAGAGAAAGCCGGTGGTGAATTTGCCCCTTTTTTTGGTGTGCAGGCGTTTACCATGACGCTAATCTACAACCTCATTCAGCGCTCGGGCTGTCGGGTTGTTATTGCGGCTTGTTTGAGAACCGACAAGGGTTTTGAGATTGTTATCCGAGAACCGGTCGCTGAAATATACGCCGATGATGTAGCGCAATCGCTTAGCGGCTTGAACCAAAGTATTGAGCAGCTTGTACTCTCGGCCCCTGAACAATATCAGTGGGAATACAAGCGCTACCGTCGACTCCTACCCGGCGAGGCCAGGCGCTACGTGAAAAAGAAGACTTAGCGGCGCCAAAACATGGGTGAAAACAACACCAATAACGTGAAAACTTCCAGCCGGCCAAGCAACATAGCGAAGCATAAAATCCACTTGGCTGGGTCGTTAATATTGCCATAATGGGCGGCCACATCGCCCATACCTGGGCCCAAATTGGTGATGCAAGCGCCTACCGCTGAGAAGGCTGTGATGAAATCGAGACCGGTTGCCAGTAGCGCTAAAAACATCACCATCACGCTAATAATAAACACCGCGAAAAAACTCCACACGGCTTCGATGACGCGATTTGGGACGGTCTTTTTGCCAACTTTTATCGGAAAAATGGCGCTGGGGTGAATTAATCGTTTAATTTCTCGGTAGCCCTGTTTGCAAATCAACATCACCCGCATGACTTTCATGCCGCCGGCGGTGGAGCCGCCACAACCGCCCATAAACGCAAATAAAAATAACATAAAGGGCAAAAATGTCGGCCAAGAACTGAAGTCAGCCGTGCCAAAACCAGTAGTGGTTAACACGGAGACAAACTCGAAGCTGCCGTGCATTAAGCTGTCAAAAAACCCGTAGGTGCCGGTGCCGTATAAATACAACACAGTGATAACCATACCCACTAGCACCCAACCAGCATAAAAGCGAAATTCAGGGTCGGTAAAATAATGCCGTAAACTGCGCGCCCGCCAACCGACAAAATGCAGCGCAAAATTGATGCCGGCGAAAAACATAAAAAATGTGCAGATGCCCATAATTAACGGGCTATTAAAATAACCAATGCTGGCGTCATGGGTGGAAAAGCCGCCGATGGCGACGGTGGAAAAGGCGTGGCCCACGGCATCAAACTCGGTCATGCCGGCGAATCGATAGGCCAGTGCACAGAGCACAGTAAGCCCTAAGTACATAAAGAAAAGCGCTTTCGCGGTTTCGGTAATGCGTGGGGTGAGTTTGTTGTCTTTAACTGGCCCCGGTGTCTCGGCGCGATACAGTTGCATACCGCCAATGCCTAACATTGGCAAGATAGCCACGGCGATAACAATGATACCGATACCGCCCAACCACTGCAGTTGTTGGCGATAGTACAAAATAGATTTGGGTAAAAAATCTAAACCGGTAAATACCGTGGCACCAGTGGTGGTGAGACCAGATATAGATTCGAACAGCGCATCGGTAAAGGATGCGTTTAACTCTTCGCTAATATAAAAAGGTAGAGAACCGAACAGACCTAACACGGACCAGAATAAGGCGGTAATTAAAAAACCATCGCGGGTTTGTAAATCGTGTCGGGCTTTATGTACTGGCAACCAAATGGCGAGCCCGGTGCAAATGGTAATAAGAAAAGCCGTTAAAAATGCATAGTGGTGCCCGTCGTCGTACCAGACAGAAAATCCGATAGGGGGCAATAAGGTTAAGCTGAAAATCATCAGCAACACACCGAGCACACGAAAAATTACCGAGAAATGCATAGTGGCTGCCCGTTAAAAGAAAGAGAAGCCGACTTGGAACAAACGCTCCACGTCTTTGGTGTATTTTTTATTGACCAGAAAAACGATGACGTGATCGCCGGTTTGCACCACCACGTTATCGTGCGCAATGATGACTTCACTGCCGGTGTCGTGCTCGCGCACAATGGCGCCAATGCTTGCGCCCTCGGGTAGGTCGATATCCTCTATTGCCCGGCCAACAACCTTCGATGTTTTATTGTCGCCGTGAGCGATTACTTCAATCGCCTCAGCTGCACCTCGGCGCAGCGAGTGAACGTTTACCATATCGCCACGGCGAACATGGGTGAGTAAGCTGCCGATGGTGGTGGTTTGTGGGCTGATGGCGATATCAATTTCGCCGCCCTGTACGAGGTCGACGTAAGCGGGATTATTAATCAAGGCCATCACTTTGCGTGCGCCCAATCGTTTGGCCAGCATTGACGACATGATATTGGCTTCATCGTCATTGGTGAGTGCTAAAAACACATCGGTGTCTTCGATGTTTTCTTCTAGCAATAAATCTTGATCGGAGGCGCTGCCGAGCAGCACGACGGTATCTTCCAGTTCTTCAGACAGCCGATTACACCGAGCTTCATTGAATTCGATAATCTTTACCGAGTAGCGTTTTTCCAATTGCTGGGCAAGACGCGAGCCGATATTGCCGCCACCGGCGATGATGATCCGTTTGTAGGAACTTTCCAAGCGTCGCAATTCGCTCATCACCGCGCGAATGTCGGCTTTTGCGGCGATAAAGAAAACTTCGTCATCGGCTTCGATAACCGTTGAGCCCTCGGGCATGATGGCTTTACCGCGTCGGTAAACGGCTGCTACCCGGGTGTCGACCGAGGGCATGTGTTGGCGCATGTAGCGCAATTCTTGGCCTACTAGTGGCCCACCGTAATAGGCACGCACGGCAACTAACTGCACGCGCCCCTCGGCGAAATCGAGTACTTGCAGTGCGCCTGGATGCTCAATTAAGCGAAAAATATAATCGGATACCAATCGCTCTGGGCTGATTAATACATCGATAGGGATAACATCGTTGCTGAACAGATTACCCTGGGATAAATAGGCTTGAGAGCGAACCCGGGCAATTTTCGTTGGCGTGCGAAACAGGCTGTGGGCTACTTGGCAGGCAATCATATTGATTTCATCGTTGCTGGTGACGGCCACTAGCATATCGGCATCTTCTATACCGGCACTGATCAATACATCGGGGTGCGATGCGCTGCCGGTCACAACGCCGATATCAATTCTATCGCGCAGGTCTTCAAGTAGCGCTGGATCTGTGTCTACGACGGTGATGTCGTTTGCTTCACTGGCGAGATTGACGGCAAGTGTGCCACCTACTTGGCCTGCACCTAAAATGATAATTTTCATGGATGCGTGAAACCCTTATTTTTGTTTATGCAGCAAACAATAGTAGAAGCCGTCGCTGTTGTGTTGGCCCGGTAAAATTTGACGGCCCGCCGTTTGTTCTATGCCCCAATGGGCATGTATTTTTTCTTCTTTTGCGTCGGCTGTGTGCGCCAAAAACGCTTCGATCACTTGGACATTTTCTTCCGGCATAACCGAACAAGTCGCGTAGAGTAAATAGCCGCCTTTTTTTAGCAGGGCCCAATTGGCCGCTAGGATGTCAGCTTGTAAGCTCGCCAGCTTAGCAATATCGGCGGGTTTGCGCAGTAGCTTGATATCGGGGTGGCGGCGAATAACACCGGTGGCGGAACAGGGTGCGTCTAACAGGATATGATCAAACGGGGTCTTGTCCCACCAGCTTTCTGGTTTAGCAGCGTCGCCGCAAATAATGGTTGCTTGTTGCTTGGCGCGGCTCAGGTTTTCTCTGACGCGCGTTAACCGTTTAGCTTCTAAATCGATGGCGACTAGGTCGACTTTTGCTGACTGCAGTAAATGCAGCGTTTTACCGCCGGGCGCACAACAGCAATCGAGTACTCTGTCGCCGTCTATGATCGGTAAAAGTTCGCCCGCTAGCTGCGCGGCTTCATCTTGCACACTGAGATCACCCTGGTTGAAACCCGGTAGGCTGGTAACGTCGACCATGGTTTCCAGCTCAATGCTATTGGCGGCCATCTGGCCGGGTTTAGCGATCAGTGAAATGGCGGCTAGCTGTTCGAGGTAGGCTTGGCGATCAATCCATGGCGCTAAGCGCAGTGATAGAGGCGGGTGCTGATTGTTGGCGGTTAGAATGGTTTCAGCGCTATTCGGCCAATGTCTGTGTATCGCCTTTTCAATCCACTTGGGGTGATGGCTTTGTGCTGTCTCGAGCAATGCATCTTTTTGGCGCAAGAAATTACGCAATACGCCATTAACCAGCTTCGTTGCCCACGCTTTGTTTAAATCCCGACACGCTTCTACGGTATCGGAGAGGGCGGCGTGATCGGGTACGCGCATCTGCTCGATTTGGTAAAGGCCTAATAACAGCAGCGCGTGAATATCGGCATCTTTGGGTTTAAAGGGCTTGGCAAGCAGCGATTGTATTATGGGGTTGTAGCGGTAAAACCAACGGCAGGCGCCAAAACATAACTCTTGCACTAGGCCCTTATCGCGGGCCTGAGCTTTGGCGAGGTATACCGGCAAGAGTGCCGATAGGGAGTGCCCTTTGTTTAGTAGATCAGCGAGGCAAAGCGCGGCGACGGCGCGGCTATTCATTGACCGGCTCAGCAGAGATAAATTGGATTCCCTCGGCAAATTTAGCATGGTTGCCGGCGAGCAAATCGGCTATGGCCAATGCTTTCTTTCCGGGTAGCTGCACGGAAGTGAGCGCTAACTGACCCTCTCCGCAAGCTACCACAAGGCGACTTTTACTCCCACTTTGCTCGGCCAGTGCGATGGTACCGGGCGCTACAGCAGCCGTTTCCGTTATCAAAGATGCCTGCCATAACCGCACCCGCTCTTCACCCAGCAAGGTAAATGCCACCGGGAAGGGGTTAAAGGCACGAATCAGACGATCTATGTTTGCAGCGGGTTGGCGCCAGTCTATCTGTGCCTCTTCTTTAGTCAGCTTGTGGGCGTAGTTGGCTTTATCATGGTCCTGCGGCACAGGCTTGACGGCGTTGTTGGCTAGTTGGTCGAGTGTGTCTATTAAGGCGGGGCAACCGATGGGCCAAAGCGTGTCGTGTAGCTCGGCCGCTGTCGTTGTTGGCCCGATAGGGCAGCGGCTGATGGCGAGCATGTCACCGGTGTCTAAACCTACGTCCATCTGCATGATGGTGACGCCGGTCTCGCTATCACCAGCTTGAATGGCGCGTTGTATTGGCGCCGCGCCGCGCCATCTTGGCAAGAGTGAGGCGTGGACGTTGATACAGCCAAGTCGCGGCAGGTCTAACACGGCTTTTGGCAGCAGTAAGCCATAGGCGACCACCACCATCACATCGGCCTGGTATTGCTCGATCAGCGCTTGGTCGTCAGGTGTTTTCAAGTGCGTTGGCTGGTGCACCGGCAAGTTCTGGCTTAAGGCCAGCGTTTTTACTGGGCTTGCCTGTAATTTTTTTCCGCGCCCTGCAGGTCTATCGGGTTGGGTAAAAACGGCCACCACTTGGTGCCGGCTGTCGAGTAGTGCCTGAAGGTGGTGTGCGGCAAACTCGGGCGTGCCGGCAAAGATAACGCGCAAGGGGCTCATGGCTGAGAACTCAAAATTGGTTGACGTGCTTAAGCCTGCTGGCGATGCTGTTTTTCTAGCTTTTTGCGTATGCGATCGCGCTTCAGATTTGAAATGTGATCCACGAAAAGCTTGCCGTTCAGGTGGTCTAGCTCGTGTTGAATGCAGGTGGCCAATAAACCATCTGGCGTTAATTCGAAGCTTTTACCATCACGATCAAGTGCTTTTACCCGAACATGTAGCGGTCGTTCGACGCTTTCATAAAACCCAGGAACCGATAGACAACCCTCATCGTAGGTGCCTGTTTCCTGATCTAAAACATCGACGGTGGGGTTGATGAAAACCATAGGTTGGTTCTGCTCTTCGCTGATATCGATGACCACAATACGCTTGTGAACATTAATTTGTGTGGCAGCTAAACCAATGCCTGGGCAGGCGTACATGGTCTCAAACATATCGTCGATAAGCGTGCGTACCTCGTCGTTAACTTCAGTAACGGGCTGCGCGAGGGTGCGTAACCGAGGGTCTGGAAATTCTAATATATCGAGCTTAGCCATAAACGGTGTGACAAACTTCTAGTAAAAAGATAACAGTCGCTGCTAACATTATGATCAAACAGCATTTACGCCAAAATTTAGCAGCCCAGAGTGATCTTGCCATGGGCAAAATGCAAAGCCGTTGTAGTCTTTATTCAACGGTGGCACATTGTCACTCAAGCTGTGCTGGATTGACAGCAGCAGGGCACTTGGTTTTGGTGCGCTATTATAACGTCTAAATTCTCCAAAAAGGCCGAGATTTCCCCAAAAGGCCATGAGAAACAGGATAGGTTTCTATGAAAAAGCTATTTGTGGGTCTGGCAGCATCTCTATTGTTGTCATTGGCAGTAACCGCAGAAGAAGTTCAGATTCGCGACGATCGTCCGGACAGCTATCGGGTGACCGAGGGCGATACACTCTGGGATATTTCTGGAAAATTTCTGGAAAACCCGTGGATGTGGCCTGAAATCTGGCAGGTAAACCCGCAGATCAATAACCCGCATTTGATTTACCCAGGCGACATAATCACCTTGGTTTATTTGGACGGCAAGCCTCGCTTGGCGATTGAGCGCGGCGTGCCTACCACCAAATTGTCGCCAGGCACTGAGAAGCTCTCCCCCAAAATTCGCTATGAGCCCGTTGCTGCGGCGATTCCTGCAATTCCTTTGGATGCTATCGACGCCTTTTTGACCGGGAGTCGCATTGTGAGCCCAGAGCAGTACACGGGTGCGCCCTATGTATTGGCGGGTGAGGATGCGCGTTTGATCACCGGCGCTGGCGATCACTTGTACGCGCGTGGTGAAATTGATGAAAACGTACCTGTGTACGGTATTTATCGCAAAGGTAAGAGTTTTAAAGACCCAGTGACGGGTGAGTTTTTGGGTTATCAAGCGCTGGATGTAGGCGCCGCGAGTGTTGCTGCCATCAATGGTGATATAGCCACCATGAATGTGACTCGCACTACCCAGGAAATTCTCATTGAAGACCGTTTGCTACCTAGCGCGGATCGCGCGGTTGAGAGCACCTTTTACCCCAAGGCGCCGGATCAAGATATCAACGGTGTGATCATGACCGTTGAAGGCGGCGTAACTCAAGTAGGCCGCATGAATGTGGTTGCGATAAATCGCGGCAGTCGCGAAAGCCTAAAAGCGGGGGATATTTTAGCTATTCTCAAAGACGGCCCCATAGTGCCGGATCGGATTACCGGTAAGAATGTAAAGCTTCCTGATGAGAAAGCCGGTCTGCTGATGGTGTTTCGTGTGTTTGAAAAAATGAGCTTTGCCATTGTTTTGGATGCCAAACGGCCCTTAGCCATTAACGATAAGGTTGTTAATCCATAAAAGATCTGAAATAAAGAGAAACCGGCGAAAGCCGGTTTTTTTTGCGCTAGAGTTAGTAGTGCAGGAAGCACTATCACTAATACCGTCGTTCAAGGATGAACACTATGCAGCCCAGCGAGCGCGATATTCTTATCGCCCTACATCATCTCCCAGGCTTAGGCCCACAGACGTGGTTGAAGCTTGAGCAATTGATACAGTCTCCCGTCGACTTACTGGATTGGCCGAAAGCTAAATTGATTCAAGGTCTAGGCGAGAATGGCGCACAGTTGTTTTGCCAGTGGCGTGCTAATCGCCAAGGTTGGCTGGGGGCTAGGCTCGATGCACTAGCGCGTTGGTTAGAGCAGGAAAAGCGCCATGTGGTAACAATATTAGACGATCTGTACCCACCCCTTTTAAAAGAAACCAGCGGGCCCTTGCTGCTTTATGTGGCGGGCGATCCTCTGGTTCTTAATTTGCCGCAAATTGCTGTGGTTGGTGCTCGAAAGGCTACCGCCGCCGGCCTCAAGACGGCGCACCATTTTTCTCAGGCCTTAGCCTCTGGCGGTTATGGCATTACTAGCGGTTTAGCGCTCGGCATCGACACCCAAGCGCACTTGGGCGCGCTTGCTGGGTTGGGCAAAACAGTGGCGGTTCTGGGTTGCGGCTTAGATAAAATCTATCCCGCACGAAATACCGCCTTGGCGGCAGAGATGATTGGACAGGGTGGCGCAATTATTTCGGAGTTTGCCTTGGGCGTGCAGCCAGAGCCAGGGCATTTTCCCCGCCGCAACCGAATTATCAGCGGTTTGAGCATGGCAACCTTGGTGATAGAGGCGGCGCTCAAGAGTGGTTCGCTGATCACCGCACGCCAGGCTTTGGAGCAAAACCGAGAAGTCTTTGTGATCCCTGGCTCAATTTACAGTGAGGTGAGCGCGGGCTGCCATTGGCTCATTCGCGAAGGTGCAACGCTGGTGGATAAACCAGAGCAAATTGCCGAACAACTCGGCTCGCAGCTGGCGCTTTTTGCGCAGCCGGAACCGGCGGTGCAGAGCGTCGCGGCGTTGACGGCTCGGCAGAGGAAAATATTGCAATTGATCGGGCGTGAGAGGGTCGACTTCGAAGAGCTATTGTCGCTTTCGAGCCTAAGTGTTGCGGCACTACATCAAGCACTTGGCGAACTAGAAATGCTTGGCGCTATTGCCTCCTGCGAACAGGGTATTGAACGACGTTTCACTTAGAATCAACCAAGAGCGGCTTGGCAATTGCCTGTGCAAAGCGTAGGTGGGACAATGCGCGACGCAAAAATAACAGGCTTTAGCAATGACAAACCCTTGGTTGACCCACCCAGAAATTTTAACGGCTGTAGCGGTTGTAAAAGCCGGTGGCGTGATCGCCTACCCCACCGAAGGCGTTTGGGGCTTGGGTTGTTTGCCAAATAATGAACAAGCCGTATCGCGTATATTACAGCTGAAACACCGCGCCGTTGAAAAGGGTTTGATACTGGTTGCGGCCGATATTAATCAAGTCATACCGTGGCTGGATACGCTCGATAGCGACCAGCTCGGCTTGTTGTCGGAAACCTGGCCTGGGCCCAATACTTGGTTGGTGCCTCACGCGAATAAAGTGCCGGCCTGGATAACCGGTGAGCACGAAAAGGTGGCTTTGCGGGTGAGTGCCCACCCTATTGTTCAGGCGCTTTGCCAGCTGTTAGATTCGACCCTAGTTTCTACCTCGGCCAACCCACAAGGTGCCCCTGCGGCACTTTCGGCCGCAGAGGTAAGTGCTTACTTTGGTGCCGATGTCGACGCTCTAGCACCTGGCGAACTGACCAACCCCGGCCGCCCCTCGGTGATTCGCGATCTCATCACCGGTGCCGAAATTCGTCCCGCCTAATATCTCAACCTTGGATGGTTAATAAACATGTCTGTCGCCGATGTAATTGATAAAGATGCCGTTAAAGCCTACTTGCTCGACTTGCAAGAGAGCATTTGCGCCGGGCTCGAAAAAGTTGATGGCGGAGAGTTTACCGAAGAGACATGGGAGAGGGCAGAGGGCGGCGGAGGCCGCTCGCGGGTATTGGCGGAAAGTCGCGTATTTGAAAAGGCCGGCGTCAATTTTTCTCATGTGTTTGGCACACAGTTGCCACCATCGGCCACCGCCGCTCGGCCCGAGCTCGCCGGCCGCTCCTTTGAGGCCATGGGTGTATCGCTGGTGATTCACCCGAAAAACCCCTATGTACCGACCAGTCATGCCAATGTCCGCTTCTTTATTGCAGAAGCAGAAGGCGAAGCGCCGGTTTGGTGGTTCGGTGGTGGCTATGATTTAACGCCCTATTACGGTAACGAAGAAGATTGCCAGCACTGGCATCGCACGGCTCAAGCCGCTTGTTTACCCTTTGGCGATGATTTATACCCGCGCTTGAAGGCTTGGTGTGACCGCTATTTCTACCTCAAGCATCGGGACGAACCGAGAGGCGTGGGCGGGTTGTTCTTCGATGACTTCAATGAACTTGGTTTCGATCAGAGTTTCGCCTTTATGCGCTCTGTGGGCGATAGTTTTTTGGAAGCTTATGTGCCTATTGTCGAGCGCAGAAACTCGCGCTCCTTCGGTGAGCGCCAGCGTCAGTTTCAGCTTTATCGACGCGGTCGCTATGTTGAATTTAATTTGGTATTTGATCGCGGCACGCTGTTTGGTCTACAAACCGGTGGTCGCACGGAATCGATTTTGATGTCTTTGCCGCCTTTAGTGCGCTGGGAATACGGCTATGAACCCGAGCCAGAAAGCGCCGAGGCCGAGTTAACGGAGTTCTATTTAAACGCGCGGGATTGGTTGAAATGACCAAACACTATCAAGTCGTGGGCAACCCTATAGCGCAGTCGAAATCACCGTTTATTCACGCTGAGTTTGCCAAGCAGACCCAGCAGGTTATTTCTTATCAGCGTGCTTGCCCTGAGGTTGATGGATTTGCCATTGAGGCGCAACGCTTCTTTGGATCCGGTGGCTTGGGTATGAATGTCACCGCACCGTTTAAGCTGGATGCCTATAACTTCGCCGATTCGCTAACCCCGCGAGCGACCTTGGCGGGCGCGGTCAACACCTTAGCCTTACAGGATGATGGCAGCATTTTAGGTGATAACACCGATGGTTATGGTCTGGTTACAGATATAACTCAACAACTTGGGTGGACCCTTAAGGGCAAAAATATATTGGTATTGGGCGCTGGAGGCGCCGTGCGCGGTGTTTTGCAATTGCTACTGGAACAGCGACCCGCGCAATTAGTGCTGGCCAATCGTACCTTGGCCAAGGCCGAGGCTTTGGCCAGTGTGTTTACTCACCTCGGGCCATTAGAGGTGGTTGAGTTTGCGGCGCTTCCGGCGTTTCCGGCGGGGCATTTTGATCTGATTATCAATGCTACTTCGGCTAGCCTCGCCGGTGATCTGCCCCCCTTACCCGAGGCCCTGATCGCGCCCGAAACCCATTGTTACGATATGACCTACGGTGCCCAACCCACGGTATTTTTACGCTGGGCGGAGTCGCTTGGCGCGGGCGTGCGCGCCGATGGCTTGGGCATGCTCGTAGGGCAGGCAGCGGAATCTTTTCGCCTTTGGCACGGTGTTATGCCTGAGGTTAAGCCTGTGATGGCGGCTTTACGACAGCACCTGAAGGCCTAGCTTGACGCCAGAATTCACCATTTATTGGCCGAGCGCCTCCATGTGCTGGTCTTTCAGTTTCACATAGTTGTTGGCCGAGTATTGAAAAAACTGCCGCTCTTTATCGGACAAAGGGCGGGCTTGGCGCGCCGGTGCGCCCATGTACATAAATCCCGACGCTAAGCGTTTACCTGGCGGTACTAGGGTGCCTGCACCAATCACTACCTCATCTTCGACGATGGCGCCATCCAAAATGGTGGCGCCAATGCCTACTAAAATACGATTACCTAAGGTGCAGCCGTGCAACATGGCACCGTGGCCAATGGTGACATCGTCGCCGATGGTCAACGGCCAGCCGTCGGCGTTAAAGGGGCCGGCGTGGGTAATATGTAAAACTGCACCGTCTTGCACACTGGTTCTCTTGCCAATCCGAATGCGATGCATGTCGCCACGAATGACCACCATTGGCCATACCGAGCTGTCCGCGCCGAGCTCAACATCGCCAATGATGACTGAGCTTGGGTCGACAAAAACGCTGGGATCGAGTTTGGGTGTGTGTTGCTGAAAGGGCCTGATAGGGTTCATCGATTGCTGCCAAAGTAGGGTAAAATGGTATTTTACCTTGTCACTCCCACCAGCGGTAACCCGATGACCCAGCTCGCGACAAACTCACTGTTACTCGACCCCTATTTCCCACCCTTTAACGAATTTACGCCGGCCCAGGCGCAGGCTGCTGTCGTCACCGTTATTGCACAAAATCGCGAGGCCATAGACGCCGTGGTTGCTGCAGGCCTAAACAGGCCGGCAGTAGAAGTGTTGCGGGAATTGGAAGCTATTGACGACCGGCTTTCGCGCCTTTGGTCGCCCATTGGCCATTTAAATGCCGTGCAGAACAGCGAAGCCTTGCGCAAGGTGTACGAGGCCAGTTTGGCCGAGTTAACCCAGTACGGCTCCGATATGGGGCAGCACCAAGGGTTGTATGAACTCTATAGCCAAATTCAGGCATCGCCCGAATTTTCCGACTTTAGTCAGGCTCAAAAACGCGCAGTTGAGCTCGCGTTAAGAGATTTTACCTTGGCGGGTATTGCCTTAGCGCCCGAGCAACAGGCGCAATTTAAAGCGATTAAAAAGCGCCTAAGCGAATTGAGTAACCAGTTTTCCAATAATGTTTTGGATGCAACGCAAGGTTGGCATTTGCACGTTACCGATGAAAAACAGTTGGCAGGCCTGCCCGGTAATGCCAAAGCTCAAGCCCGCCAAGCCGCCGAGCGCAAAGGCTTAGACGGCTGGGCAATTACGTTGGATTTTCCCGCCTATTTAGCGGCAATGACGTTTGCAGACGACAGATCGGTTAGAGAGGCCGTGTATCGTGCCTATGCTACTCGGGCATCGGAGTTCGGGCCAAGGGAAAGAGATAACAGCGCACATATCGTTGAACTTTTGCAATTGCGATCCGCGCTGGCGACGTTGCTCGGCTATGAAAATTATGCCGAACTGTCGCTGGCAAAAAAAATGGCCGATAGCAGTGCGCGAGTGACAGATTTTCTCGAGGATTTAGCAGAAAAATCTAAGCCCGTCGCGCACCAGGAGTGGCAGCATTTACAGGCATTTGCACAGCAATATTTGCACATCGATAACCTGTGTGCATGGGATGTGAGCTATGCCGCGGAAAAACTCAAGCAACGTGACTACGAGCTATCTCAGGAAGAGTTAAAACCTTATTTTCCGGCGCAAAAAGTGCTGACAGGCCTGTATTCAGTGGTTGAAAAGCTTTTTAATGTTCACGTTGAAAAGTGCGCAAATATTGCTGTTTGGCACCCAGATGCCGAGGTATTTGAAATCAAAAGGCAGGGTAAAACCCTGGCGTATTTCTATCTGGATCTCTATGCCCGCTCGGATAAACGCGGTGGCGCATGGATGGACGACTGTCGCGTTAGGCGTGCGACCGAAAATGGTATCCAGCTACCTATCGCCTACCTAACCTGTAACTTCACGCCACCCCTAGGCGACACCCCTTCGCTGTTATCCTTCGATGAAGTGACGACGTTGTTTCATGAGTTTGGTCACGGTCTGCACCACATGTTGACTGAAATTGATGTCGCCGCTGTATCGGGTATTAACGGTGTGCCTTGGGATGCGGTGGAGCTCCCTAGTCAGTTTTTAGAAAACTGGTGCTGGGAGCCCGAAGTCATTGGCTTGATTTCTGGTCATTACCAAACGGGAACAGCCTTGCCGCGTCAGCTGTTGGATAAAATGTTGAAGGCTAAGCATTTTCATACGGGCATGTTTATGGTGCGGCAATTGGAGTTTGCGCTGTTTGACTTTCGCTTACACCAGCTCGAAAAAGTCGAAAATATTGCTGAGGTACAAGCCTGCTTAGATCAGGTTCGAGAGCAAGTGAGCGTGGTGATACCGCCTGACTTCAATCGTTTTCAACACAGTTTTAGCCATATTTTTTCAGGTGGCTACGGCGCCGGATACTATAGCTATAAGTGGGCCGAGGTATTGTCTGCTGATGCATTTTCTAAGTTTGAAGAGGAAGGCATTTTTAATCAGTCGACGGGGCAGGCATTCTTGCGCAATATTTTGTCGCAGGGAGGCTCGCGTGATGCCTTAGCGCTTTTTAAAGCCTATCGGGGGCGCGAACCGCAGGTAGAGGCCCTACTAAGACACAGTGGAATAAGAGCGTAAATATGGCGAGTGTAAAAAAGCGATTTATTGCCGGTGCGGTATGCCCAAGTTGCAGTGCGATGGATCGAATTGTGATGTACCGCGACGGCGAACTAGATTTTCGCGAGTGTGTAGAATGTGGTTTTAAAGATGAGATGCGCTTTAAAACCGCGGTGCGAGAATTAGATACGCGCGTTAATCAAGATGAGGTAAAAGTTGCGCAAGAAACGCAGGTGTTGCAATTTCCACCGATAGAGAAATGAAGCGTTAGTGCAGATGTGAAGCATCTGATTTCTGTGCAAATTTTAGGTCGATACAGAGGTCGTTAATTAAGCAGGGGTGTTGTGCAATTTCCACGTCCCAGCCACTGAGTTGATGTTTACCGACATAGCGCTGAAAGGCATCAGAGGTTAATAGTCTGTCTACAGTCGAGCCACGCATGAGCAGCATTTCGATGGAGTACTGCACCGCGTGGTCGAGATCGTTAGCAAAGGGCTCGCCAATTAGACTGTGAACAATTAAGTTGGCTTTTGTCATATCCATTGGCGCCAGTGGAATACCAAATCTCGCACAAATGTGATCGTTTACCTCTTCGATAATTCTATGTGCTAAGTAAGCTTCGTCTAACAGCGCAGCAATGCCAGTATGGCCGTCAATAAGCTCAGGTGGGCTTAGGAAAAAATCTTGAGCAATGCGCAAAAAAGGTGTGGTGACATCTTGGATATTATGCTCCTTGCCGATCTTATTAACGGCGTCAATAAAATCAGGAACGTGACGAATATAACTCATAACAAATTCCAACAGCGCTTCGGGGCATGCATTTGGTTTTCCGTCGTTGCCCAAAAAAGCAATGGCGTTATGAAGCTTGCCAAAGTTAGCCGTTACGACACGCAAAAAGATACCCTCTGAGCGCTCTTGTGCTATAGCCGTTGCGACAATGTCTCTTATTCTGGTTAGCTCTTCCGCGGTGGGTAGCTGTTCGGGCCAGCCATTGAGATCAGATTTTTGCCTGTGAAATAACACCCTAACCCCTTACCGGTAATTGTTAAATTTACAATCGTATATCTATTGGGCTAATACCGCCCAAACCATGAAAACCCATAGCCTTCACATATTAGTAGCAAATGAAAAAATAGGTAGTGCTCTTTGCAACACATCAAATACAAAGATGTTGTTTCTGCACATATGTTCGAATTTAAAATCGATTTGCCGATTACAGTGGAAACTCTAGCAGAGCAAAACAGATTGCTAAGAACGAGTCATTCTAATGTCATCATAATTGAGATCGAAGTGGTGGGATAACTAGGTAAGCAAGGGTTAGGCCCCGCGTTAGGTTGAATAAGGTAAAAGCTAACCAAAGGCCGTGATTGCCCAGTGGCGAGGTAATCCACCATAGGGGCAGAAAGACCACAAGGCAGGAGAACAATAGACTGTTGCGCATTGCCTTTGTTTCACCGGCGCCAATACAGTAACCATCCAGAACATAGGCACCAACAGAAACCGCTGGCAGGATGGCGCACCAAAAGAAATAGTTTTCTACGGTTCGGCTAACCACCTCAATATCGCTAAAAAGTGGTATCAAGTTCGATTTCGAGAGCCAAAAACATACGCCGATACCAATGGCGACAAAAGCAGATGTATAACTGGTGTTAAGCAACAGCTGCCACAGCTTGTCAGCGCGCTTTTGCCCTTTGGCCTGCCCAGTTAGCGCCTCGGCGGCGTGCGCCAGTCCATCTAAGGCGTAGGAGGCAAGGTGCACCAGTTGCAGTAGTATGGCGTTAGTAGCCAGCACCGTATCGCTAAACTGTGCGCCTTGGCTGGTAAAAAACAGCAGTACAAACATCAAGCAGCAGGTGCGAACAAATAAGTGTTGGTTTAGCGTTAATACCGATCGCCAATCATTAGGCTGTTTTCTGATGAGCCTGAGGCTTAGCTTAGGTTTATGGTGTAAATACAGCGCGAGGGCGACAACTAGACCCAAATATTCGCTCAATACCGAGGCCCAAGCGGCACCTTGGCTACGAAAGTCCCAATAAGTGATAAACAGTAAATCAAAGCCAATGTTGGCGGCATTGGTCATTAATAAAACGATCAAGGGCAACTTGGTCAGTTGTCGGCCAATAAACCAACCGAGAAACGCATAGTTGAGCAGGGTCGCTGGCGCTGACCAAAGCCGCGTTTGGCTATAGTTGAGAGCGAGGTTTGAGACCTCGGCGCTAGCGCTCATGGTGGTAATCACAATTGGCAGTAGTGAAGGACCTAACATCATGATTATTAAGGCTAAACACAAGGCTAGCAGGCAATTTTGTGCGAATGCCTTTTCACCCGCGGCGGCATTGTCTTCGCCGAGTGCCTGCGCGACTTGACTCGTCGTTCCCATGCGCAAAAAGCCAAAACCCCAAAATACCAGTGTGAGGATGCTTGCGCCGAGCGCACAGGCGCCGATATAGACTTGACTGGGTAAGTGACCTAGCAAGGCAGTATCAACCAGCCCTAACAGCGGTTGCGTGATGTTCGAAAGCATGAGCGGCCAAGCCAGCTGCCAGATTTTTTGTTGTAAGGCTCGGGTGTTAGGGCGCAAGACCGTGCCCCGCAAGTGCCGTCAGTGGCCTTTGATTACCCTTAAAAAGAGAACGTAACTTAATAAATTTGTTGATTTTTTTACTCGCTTATGGCCTTCTTAGAGCCGCATATGAATGCGACGATTTGCCGCAGTTTGTTGGATGTAACCCTCGGTTGACTGAAAAGTGCCTGGTATCGCCTCAAATGAAAGCGCAGATCGCACTAGCTGGTATCAGTGTGACGGCTTTGTTGTACGCGTGCTTGTGATAAACAAGTCCGAAAAAGATACGCAGGATCTCGGTTTCGGCCGAGCTATTTTAAAGTTTACCGTTGTTACCGGCAGTGGCAACCTTTTAGGTTACCGCCTTTACGCTGGGTTCATCCGTTAAGTAGTCATAAAAAGCATAACTAGCTACACGGAGACAATGGGCATGCTGAAACAAGCAAAGAGCAGTTTTGCTTGGTTGCTTGGCTTTTCGTTATTTAGCCAAATTACCTTGGCAGACGAAGTCGAGCGTTGGGGGGTCAACATGACCCAGGGGGTTACCGCTGTAAGCCAAGAAATCTATGGTTTACATATGGATATCTTCTGGTGGTGTGTGGCCATCGGTGTTCTGGTTTTTGGTGTGATGTTCTACACCATGATCGTGCATCGCAAAGCCAACGGCGCGAAAGCGTCCAACTTCCACGAAAGTTTATTTCTTGAGGTCTTGTGGACTGTGGTGCCAATCATCATTTTGGTGATTATGGTGATACCTGCCACAAAAACACTGATCAAAGTCTATGACACCAGCGAGCCCGACTTAGATGTTGTGGTAACCGGCTATCAGTGGAAATGGAAATACGAATATCTTAATGAAGACGTCAGTTTCTTCTCTTCGCTATCCACCCCCTCTGATCAGATCAGGAACCTAGCGCCAAAAGGCCCTAACTATCTGTTAGAAGTGGATCATGAGTTAGTGATTCCGATAAAGAAGAAGGTGCGCTTCCTCATTACGGCTAATGATGTCATTCACGCTTGGTGGGTGCCTGACTTAGCTGTGAAGAAAGACGCCATCCCAGGGTTTGTTAATGAGTCGTGGACTTTTATTGACGAGCCGGGAATATACCGCGGTCAATGTGCTGAACTCTGTGGCAAGGATCATGGCTTTATGCCAATCGTCGTGCGTGCTGTGCCGCAAGAAGAGTTTGATGCTTGGATGGCCAAAAAGCGCGAAGCGTCAGCGGCCATTGCCGAAGCGGCAAAACAAACCCTCACCTTTGATGAACTCTATGCCCAAGGCGAAGCGGTTTATCAAAAGCAATGTGCTGCTTGCCATCAACCCGATGGTAAGGGTATTGCGGGTGTTTTCCCTGCCATTGTTGGCAGCCCCATAGCCAATGGCGACATGCGTGCTCACTTAGATCGCGTGATTAACGGCGGGAAAGGTATGCCTCCCTTTGGTGAACAACTAACCCCGGTGGAAGCCGCGGCAGTTATCACCTTTCAGCGTAATGCGTTTGGCAACAACACCGGTTCACAGGTGCAGCCAATCGACATTGTGAATTTCAAGCAAGGTTCATAAGGGGAGCAACACATGGCACACGGCCCTGCTAAAGGTATTACTCGGTGGTTTTACACCACCAACCATAAAGACATCGGTAGCATGTACTTGTGGTTCAGTTTTGCGATGTTTTTACTCGGCGGCGTATTCGCCCTAGTTATTCGCGCAGAGCTTTTCGAGCCTGGCTTGCAAATTGTTGAGCCAGAATTTTTTAACCAGATGACCACCATGCACGGATTGGTGATGGTATTTGGTGCGGTCATGCCGGCCTTCGTAGGTTTGGCAAACTGGATGGTTCCTATGATGATCGGTGCGCCAGATATGGCGCTGCCGCGAATGAACAACTGGTCTTTTTGGATTCTCCCCTTTGCCTTCACCATGTTGGCGTCCACGTTGTTTATGGAAGGTGGGGCACCTAACTTTGGCTGGACATTCTACGCACCCTTATCAACCACTTACGCACCACCCAGCGTAACCTTCTTCATTTTCGCCGTGCATATCATGGGCGCCAGCTCCATCATGGGCGCGATTAATATTATCGCCACCATTTTGAACATGCGTGCCCCTGGCATGACTTTAATGAAAATGCCGTTGTTCGTATGGACCTGGTTAATTACGGCTTACCTATTGATTGCAGTGATGCCAGTGTTAGCCGGTGTTGTCACCATGATGTTGATGGACATTCACTTCGGCACCAGCTTCTTCTCCGCCGCTGGCGGTGGCGACCCTGTATTGTTTCAGCATGTGTTCTGGTTCTTTGGACATCCAGAAGTGTATATCATGATTTTGCCAGCCTTCGGCGTGGTGAGTGCGATTATTCCAACCTTCGCGCGCAAGCCGCTGTTTGGTTACGCATCCATGGTATACGCCACCGCATCGATTGCGTTTTTAAGCTTCATCGTTTGGGCTCACCACATGTTTACCGTGGGTATGCCGATCGCCGGTGAATTGTTTTTCATGTACGCCACAATGCTGATTGCCGTGCCCACGGGTGTGAAAGTCTTTAACTGGGTGACAACCATGTTCAAGGGCTCTATGACCTTTGAAACGCCTATGTTATTCAGTGTGGCCTTTGTGATTCTGTTCACCATCGGTGGTTTTTCGGGTTTGATGTTGGCCATTGCGCCGGCGGATTTCCAATATCACGACACCTATTTTGTGGTGGCGCATTTCCACTATGTGTTGGTGCCGGGCGCTATTTTCTCGATCACCGCGGCGGTGTATTACTGGCTGCCTAAATGGTCGGGCAAGATGTACAACGAGATCATGGGTAAAACCCATTTCTGGCTGGCGTTTATTGGCTTGAACCTAACCTTCTTCCCGATGCATTTCGCTGGCTTGGCAGGTATGCCGCGCCGTATTCCCGATTACAATTTAATGTTTGCCGACTGGAATATGATTTCATCAATAGGCGCATTCCTATTTGGTGCCGCCCAAATTCTATTCTTGTACAACATTGTCGCGGCCATTGTGTCCGGTAAGAAAGCGACTGATCGCGTCTGGGAAGGCTCGCATGGCCTGGAGTGGACGGTGCCATCGCCGGCGCCTTATCACACTTTCTCTACACCGCCAGAAGTTAAGTGATTCGATCGTGGCAAAAGATCTGGATAGTGCCAATGCAAAATTAAGCGCGAAACTCATCGCGCTTGGTTTTGCCATGTTCGGCTTTGCTATTTTCGTCATGCCGCCTTTGTATGATGTGTTTTGTGAGATTACCGGCCTTAACGGTAAAACCGGTAGCCAATACCAAGCGAAAGAAATTACTGTTGATCTAAGCCGTGAAATAACAGTTCAGTTTGTGGCAACCAACAATGAAGCCATGCCCTGGCTTTTTAAGCCTGGCGTACAAAGTATTAAGGTGCACCCGGGGCAGGCGGTGGATGTGATTTATCACGCGGTTAACCCTACCGGCAAAGATATGGTGGCACAGGCAGTACCGAGCTTGGTGCCGTTTAAAGCGGCACAGTATTTTCATAAAACAGAATGTTTTTGCTTTAATAACCAGCCGTTAAAAGCTGGAGAAAGCGCTGAATTAGGTCTGCAATTTATTGTCGATCTCGATGTACCTAAGCAAGTAAATACGATTACTTTGTCTTACACGCTGTTTGATATTACCGATGCCGTTGGTGCACAACAGGTAGCGAGCAGCAGTGTGGGTACCACCCTAACAACTCCATAAAAACGCGGGGTAGCAACATGGCAACAGAAGGAACTTACTACGTTCCAGAGCAAAGCAAATTACCGATATTTGCCAGTCTGGGACTTTTCTTAACGGTATTTGGTGCCGCTAATTGGATGAATGGCAACGACAACGGCCCCATGATTTTCATGGCCGGTGGCTTTGTCATGGCGGTAGTGTTGTGGAATTGGTTTGGTACCGTTATCGAAGAAAATATGAATGGCATGAACTCCGTTCAATTAAAAAAATCCTATGTATGGGGCATGGGTTGGTTCATCTTCAGTGAACTGATGTTTTTTGCTGCATTTTTTGGTGCACTTTATTACATCAGAAATTTTTCGCTCCCTTGGTTAGGCGGTGAAGGCACGCACGATACCATGACCAATGAGCTGCTCTGGAATGGCTTCGAGAATCACTGGCCTTTGATGACCACACCAGATATGGCGGCCAACGGTTCGGGTGCAACTGTTTTAGGCCCAGAGCAAAATATGAGTGGCTCCAATGTAACGGCAGAAAATGTTTGGGGTTGGCTACCGCTGTGGAATACCATCGTCCTGTTGACGTCTTCAGTTACCGTGCATTTCGCCCATTCAGCCATCAAGAAAGATAACCGTAAGGGGTTTAACTGGTGGCTTGGGCTCACCGTTACACTTGGTATTATCTTTTTGATTTTACAGGTTGAGGAATATATCCACGCCTACCAAGAGCTGGGCTTAACCTTAGCTTCAGGTGCGTACGGAACGACCTTCTTTATGTTAACGGGTTTCCACGGTGCCCACGTCACACTCGGTACATTTATGTTACTGGTTATGTGGGTGCGTTCCGTATTTAAAGGGCACTTTAAGTCCGACGACCAATTTGGTTTTGAAGCTGCCAGTTGGTATTGGCACTTTGTCGATGTGGTTTGGGTCGGCTTATTTATTTTTGTTTACGTGTTGGGTTAACAAAAAATAGGGGCCTGCTTATAGCAGGCCTCTCGATTCCCACGGCGCGGTACTAGCTAATTGGCCGGTATAGAAACCATAAAAAATAGTGAGTAACAGTAGCGCGGCCAAGGTGATTCGAATACCAAGCGCATAAAGTGTCCTTTTCGAATCCGTTGCGCCCATATCTTTGAGCAAAAATACTAGGCCGCTTGTGAGACTTGCGACAACCGCAAGAAAAAGTACACCAATGATTATTTTTAAAAACATAGGTCGTTTCCTCAATAATTAGGGAGCCACCTTACGCCTTTGCAAGGGCGCTGGCAATTGAGGTAGCTATGCCAAGCGAGCAACTCGAACACCGCACCGGTGCTTCGTCTGCAGTCCCAGAAAAACTGCACTTCAACATTAGTATCAGGCTGCTAGCGCTAGGCTTGTTATTGTTTCCCCTGTTGTTGGCCTTGGGTGTATGGCAACTCGAGAGAGCTGACGAGAAAACCCGGCTTTTAGATGCACATAAGCAGCAACAAAACCTAGCCCCCATCAGTGTGAACGGTATTGAGGAATCTGCGGTACAGGCTTTAGCACCATTCACCAAAGTCACATTTAACGCAAACATTGACGCGAGTATCTATTGGTTGCTCGACAATCGTATTCATCGTGGCCGCGTGGGGTATGAAGTACTACAAGTTGCTCAAGTTAAGGATTTCTGGTTGCTGATAAACCGAGGTTGGATAGAGGCGGCCTTCGATCGACGTGTAGCGCCCGAGATCCAGTTGTTAACGGGTAGCGTTAACATCGCGGGGCAAATCGCCTTGCCGTCGAAAAATATCATGCTAAAAAATATGTCGCCTGATGCTCAAGTTGTCGAGCGAATTGCGGAAATAGATCTGGCAAAGTTGAGTGCCATTTCAGGCTTCAAATTGAGTGGCCTGGTGCAATTAGCGCCAGAAAGCGAGGGTGCCTTGATGACCAACTGGCCCACTGTGAATATCTCTCCGATGAAGCATCAGGCCTACGCTTTCCAATGGTTTTCTATGGCCTTGGCTTTGGTGATATTGTTGCTCTTTGCCAACACCAATTTATTAACCTTGCTAAAACAAAAGACAACGAATAAATAAGACGTAGCTAACACATGACAAATTCAGAATTATCTAACTCGCGCAAATTTCAATGGTCTAAGTGGCTGGTGATGGGCGTTATCTTGGTGCCGATGCTTGTGGCCTATATTGTTTACGAAACTGGTCTGGGCATACCAACAGGCACCATCAACAAAGGTGTTTTACTAAACCCACCGGCTCAATTAGATAGCCTTGCATTGCAGGATATTGATGAAAAGCCGACCACAATAGCTCAACTACCGCCTAAGTGGCGCTTGGTCGTACCTGCTATGTCTGGCTGTGATGAAAGCTGTGTTGAGGCGCTTTATGTCACTCGACAAGTGCACACCCGTTTAAATGAAAAATACACGCGAGTTGAGCGGGTATTTTTAGTGGCGAATCTAGATGCTGCTACCGAGCAACTGCTTGCCGCGGAGCACGCCAATATCCACGTGCTCAAGGTCGAGCAGAAGGCTTGGGAGGCGCTGCTGGCGGCCACCAATTTCCGTCAAGGCCGTTACTTGATGATGGACCCAGATGGCTTCTTAATGATGTATTATCAAGACCAGCACACGGGTAACGATCTGCTTGCAGATCTGAAGCGCATGCTTAAATTTTCCCGTGAACACTAAAATAATAAAGCCAAATAGAGGTATTGAGATGCAAGCCACAGAGCCAATGATGCAATCATTAAGCTGGCGCGACTATTACGAACTATGTAAACCGCGCGTTGTCATGCTAATGATCTTAACCTCTGTTATTGGCATGTTGTTAGCCGTGCCAGGCATGGTACCGATCGATATACTGATTCTTGGCAATCTCGGTATTGCGCTTTGCGCCGGATCCGCAGCGACGGTAAATCATTTGGTTGACCGTCATATCGACCAGAAAATGGCTCGTACCTTTAATAGGCCGGTGGCTGGTGGGCGAATTGACCCCATGCGCGCTTTGTTATTTGCTTTGGCCACGGGCTTAGCTGGCATGGCTATCTTATTAGTGTTTATTAACGCGCTAACGGCCTGGTTAACCTTGGCATCACTGCTGGGCTACGCGGTTGTCTACACACTGTTTTTAAAGCGCGCGACGCCGCAAAATATTGTTATCGGTGGTTTGGCCGGTGCAGCGCCGCCGTTGTTGGGGTGGACTGCCGTGACTGGCAGCATCGATCCAGGCGGCCTGCTACTCGTATTGATCATTTTCGCCTGGACCCCGCCGCACTTTTGGGCCTTAGCTGTGCATCGGAAAGAAGAATACGCCAATGCCGAAATTCCAATGCTACCGGTTACCCATGGCGAGTATTACACCAAGATTCACATCCTTCTTTACACCGTTATTCTGTGTCTGGTGACAGCCTTGCCGTACCTCACAGGTATGATGGGTTGGCTATATTTGTTAGGCGCGGCCACGCTGGGAGCGGGGTTTATCTATTGGGCCTTGGTGATGTTACTGACCGATAGGGAATCTGCCGGTATGGACACCTTCCGCTATTCAATTATTTATTTAATGGCGCTGTTTCTCATTATGCTGTTGGATCATTATTTTATCAGCCCGAGTTTGTGGGTGCCGGCGGTATGACTGAGGCGATGAAAACCGAACAACAAAAGCGCGGTATTGCCATCACCTTGGGCGTGATTGTGGCGTTTATCGTGGTTGTTATGTTGCTGTTTATTAACAAAATTACCACGCCAAGAGTCTTGAGTAATCTAGAGTTGCAGGTGCACGGCACGATTGTTTTTGAGCAGCCGAGAATTTTTAAGGATCTTGTTTTGCTGGATCACAAGGGCGAAGAGTTTACCAAGGCGCGGTTTCAAGGTAAGTGGAGTTTTGTTTTTTTTGGTTTTACTCACTGCCCGGATATCTGTCCAACTACTATGGCAGCCCTGTCTAGCTGGTATAAAACCTTGAGCCCAGAGGTACAACAGCAAACTCAGATCATTATGGTATCGGTTGACCCGGCACGCGATAGCGTCGAAATCTTGGCTCAATACGTCCCTTATTTTAATGCGGATTTCATTGGGCTGACGGGGGAGTTCTTGCCGATTAAGCGCTTTGCCAATCAGCTCAATGTTGCCTTCACCAAAGTCGTACAGGGCGATGATTACACGGTTGATCACAGTGGCATTATTGCCATGATTAACCCGCGCGGCGATTATCACGCCTTTATAAAGCCGCCACTTAACGCCGAAAATGCGAGCTTAACCTACAGTTCTATACGCAATAGCTTTCCCAGCGACTAGTTGTTAGGCGTTACCATCGAGTGCTAAAACGACTTCGCGCTATTGAAAAGAAATTGCGTGCGGGCATGTATCGAATTTGCCTTCCTATTTTTAGAGAGCGCTTTTTGACCTATGAGTAACACCATCGACCGGCTTCGACAGCAGATCAGAACCGGTGCTAAGCGAACCAAGGACAGCGCTCGTAGTTTGAAAGATAGAGCCGGGCGCGGCATTAAACGAGCCATTGGCAAGCGAAGTTGTATTGCCATCACCGGGTTTAGTGGCGCAGGGAAATCGACTCTGCTGGCATCCTTGGTCAATCAACTGCTCAACATGGACGTGCAGCAAGCCAAACATTTATGGCCGGACTTACAAAATCGTTGGCTATCGGCGGCGCTAATCAGTTCCGATCACACGATTGACGACTATCCCTATGATGCCCATATAGCAAAATTACAAGCCGGTGAATGGCCGGCATCGACCCAACATTTAAGCCGTTGCCTAATTGAAATCCGCCTTAAACCTCGATCGCGTTTAGAGGATATATCGGGTAAGGGCTATGTTAGTCACCAAGTAGAGCTATGGGATTACCCCGGTGAGTGGTTGATGGATTTGCCACTGGCTAGTATGAACTACGAGCAGTGGGTCAGCGATTGCTTCGTGCATTTTAATAACGAACCGCGCAACACCCTGGCACCTGATCTCTATCAAGCGCTATTAGACATTGACCCGCTGTCGGTGTTTGAACCCGAGCGCTTCGATGCGGTATTCGAGCGTTACCGCGCATTCTTAATGCAGTGCAAATCTGAGGGTTTGCACATTATTAACCCCGGTCGCTTTGCCTTGGCGTCGGCGGATAAACATCAATTACCCGCGTTTATTCCGCTGCTGGCTGGCTATCAACGCAAGCTTGATGTGATCAGTCCCAATAGCTGGGCGGCGGAAATGCAACGCCGTTACCAACATTATGTGGTCGGCTATGTGAAGCCGTTTTTGACCCAAGTGTTTGAGCAAGTCGATCACCAATTAGTACTCGTGGATCTACTCGGCTCTCTGGAACAGGGTAAAAATAGTTTAGAGGAACTGCGCCGTAGCTTGACCCGCGTATTGCAACTTTTTAGCTATGGTAAAAATCGGTGGCTGGATAAGTTAGTGGCACCGAAGGTTGAGCAGCTCACCTTTGTCGCCAGTAAATTGGATTGTGTTTTGCCGAATCAGCGCAGTCACCTCGCGGAGTTGATGCGCGCCGTGGTGGCGGAATCGATCCAGTCGGCCCGTTTTGAGTCGACCGAGGTAGATCACTTGGAGCTCGCCGCGATTGCCTGCACCCAGGTGGGCAGTCGGCAGAACCAGCCGGCATTGTTCGTCCAGCAGGGTGAGGTGGCGGCGTGGTTGAGTCACCCAAACCTGCCGCGCGGCTGGCCAAATGATACGGATTGGGCAAAATTACAAGGCTGGAAATTGCCCTTGCTGCTGCCACCCCCCTTGCCAGATCCACGGTTAAAGCCTTGGCCCAATGTGAATATGGCGCAGCTCTGCGAGCACCTGCTAAGAGATTTGTACGCGTGAAAAAAAATCAAACAACCACGGCAGATAAGCCGACATCAAGCCCATGGCTAGAGCCAATGAGCCCCGCCGAGCAACAGCAATTGCAGGTGTTGCCAGCTGAACAGGACCCACCAGAGCCGCAGGAGAACGAGGCTTGGGAGGCACAAAGTGCGGCCACCGGTTGGTTGGAATATACCGGCATTGCCAAGGCCGCGGCTTGGTTTGTGGCTGGCTTCGTTGGCTTACAGGCTGCGCTTATGGTCGCTGGTGCCTGGTCTTATCATTGGAGCTTGGGTTTAGGTGCGGCTACCTTGGTCGGCATTCCAAGCATTTGGTTGGTGTCGAAACTGTGGCGAGCAAGGCGCAATGCCAAGCGGGTGGCGGCATTAGAGCGCGTGCGTTTATTGGCCGACCAATTGATGGCGAGCCAGGCCGAGGAACACTATGAGCACTATCGCGCAGCGACTGAATCTGTACTGCCTTCGACCCAAACGCTGTTTTCGAGTCAGCTGGCGCGCTTAGGTAACTACGCAAATATTCAAGAGAAACTCGGTGACCTGGACCGCCAGTTGGCGCAGCGCTGTGATAAGGCCGCACTTAACGACGTGGTGCGCGCCACCCGTCGCACGGCGCTTGGTGTCGCGGCTAGTCCTTTTCTCGCGTTAGATTTAGTGCTGGCGCTGGCTGGAAATATGTCCCTTATCGGCCGCGTTGCCAAGGCCTATGGCCTAGCGCCAAGCCCGTTCCTAGAGGCGCAATTACTGGTGCACGTATATCGCCAAATTGCGGCGATGGGCGCCATTGAGCTAGGCAGTGAAGTGGCTGGACAGACGCTCTCTCATGAAGTGATCAGTAAACTATCGGGTCGGGTTGCGCAGGGTTTTTCTGCCGGTATCTACACCTACCGCATTGGCGTAACCGCCATGGCGCTATGCCGGCCACTGGCCTTTTCGGCGCAAACGAAACCCAAGCCAGGGAAGGTGTTTAAAGATCTTTTTAGCCGTTTAGAGGCCGATGAGATTGGCTAAGGGTGTTCGTCTAAAGCGAATAAAACCACCTGCCTTTACATTTAATCAGAACAAACCTTGCGAATTATGCGGTCGAACGATTGGCTAAAGGCACAAGTTTCTACGCGAGAGATTCTATACTGACGCCATTAAGACATTCGTGTTGGTCATTAGGTGGAGTTTTTATGTCTCAGCAGGAGATCATCGCTAGCCTGCCGGCGCATTTGCGTCAGTTTGTGAAGGTTCAGGACTATAACCAGTACACGCCGCGCGACCACGCCGCATGGCGCTTTTTACTCTTGTCGCTGATCGAGCACATGGCTAGCAACGCCCACCCGGTTTACCTAGAGGGCTTGCGCAAAACCGGTATTAGCGCCGACCACATTCCTTCCATTGATGAAATGAACCAGTGCCTCGGCAAGATTGGCTGGCAAGCCGTGGTGGTGGATGGCTTTATTCCGCCGGCCATTTTCATGGAGTTTCAGGCGCGCAAGATCTTGGTGATCGCGTTGGATATGCGCACCATAGATCACATGCTCTATACCCCAGCGCCGGATATCGTGCACGAATCTGCGGGTCATGCGCCTTTTATTGTCGATGTGGACTACGCCGAGTTCCTACAGCGCTTTGGTGAAATTGGCATGAAGGCACTCTCAACCGCCAGCGACTATGCGGTTTATGAGGCTATTCGCCATTTATCGATTGTCAAAGAGGCGGTGCGCTCCACGGCCACAGACATAGATGCTGCAGAGGCAGCCTTAACGGAAGCTTTGAGCATTAACGCCGCTGAAAGTCCGTCAGAGGCGAGCTTATTGTCGCGTCTGCACTGGTGGACCGTAGAATACGGTTTAGTGGGTGAGCTCACCGATTACAAAATCTATGGCGCCGGTCTATTGTCCTCCTTAGGCGAAGGCGTGAACTGCTTAGACGATAACAAAGTGCGCAAATTGCCGTTAACCGTCGATGCCATTAACACGGCCTACGATATCACCCGCGAACAACCGCAATTGTTTGTGACCAAAAGTTGTAAACATTTGACCCAAGTACTGGAAACCTTCGCCCAAGGCATGGCCTTTCGCAAAGGCGGCGCCGAATCAGTGCGCAAAGCCATTGCCTGCAAAACGGTATGCACCTCGGTTTACAGTAGTGGTTTGCAGGTCAGTGGCCAGTTGGTGAAAGCCAAAACAGATGCCATGGACAACCTGATTTACCTATCCACCCAAGGCCCAACGCAGCTGGCGTGGGCAGGGCGCGAGCTACACGGCCATGGGGTCGACTATCACGCCCAGGGTTTTGGTTCGCCGGTGGGAAAAATAAAAGATATGCCGCGCTGCTTGTCTGAATACACCATGGATGAGCTCAAGAGTGCCGGTATTGTGGTGGGCCAGCGCACGGTATTGGATTTTGTTTCCGGCGTGCATGTTGAGGGGTTGCTCGACCATGTGGAGCGGCGCGATCACAAAAATATTTTATTTTCCTTTAGCGATTGCCGCGTGATTGCTCCTATGGGTGTCAACGGCGAGGTAGGTGAAACCCTATTTGATCCAAGTTGGGGTCAGTACGACATGGCCGTTGGCGATCGTATTATTAGCGTTTATGGGGGTACGGCGGATAAAGACCGCTATCGGTTATACGATCAACAGGAGGCGGAGTCGACGGTTAGAGTCCACTACACGACCGACGAAGCATCCTTGTTTAGCTTGTACCAAGAGTTGCGCGATGTGCGTGCCAAGAACGCCGTCAGCGACGCCTTTTTGCAGCAATTACATGCCCAGCTAGAGGACTACCCGAACGAATGGCTGCTGCGCTTCGAGTGTTTGGAGTTATCTCAGGATGCGAGTCTTTCCGCTAAACTGCATCAGGAACTCGAGGTTCTGTCGACGTTATCGGCTGAACATCAAAAACTAATTGCCACAGGGTGCGCGCGATTGCCCTGTTAACCTACAGGTAACTATGCGCATTATTTGCAGTTTTACTGCTTTGATTTTAGTTGGGCTTTCATTTTTTGCCGGCGCTCAGGTAAGCGATGACGCGCGAGTGTTGCTCTACCCAAAATCGAGCGATGATTGGCGCGCGGCTTATCCCGTTGACATGTTGAGCCGAGCCCTAGCGCTTAGCGGCACAAACTATCAATTACGAGCCGGTGCCGAAGACGTGCCAAAGGCGCGCAATTTTTTAAACCTGTCGACCAACCATGGTGTCGATGTGGTTTGGAGCATGACCAGCGTCGAGCGAGAGACTGAACATCTAGCCATCAAAATACCTCTTAATCGAGGCCTTATGGGCTATCGAGTGGCCTTGGTGAGACGTGCAGAGCCGGATATTTTGGCTGGCGTTTCAAATCTTGAGCAATTAAAACAGTTCACTGCTGGCCAAATGTATGTGTGGTCCGATACCAAAATTTTAACGTCGCAAGGCTTGGTTGTGGTGCCGGGCAGCAATTACGACACGTTATTCCGAATGCTGGTGGCTGGCCGGTTTGATTTTTTTCCTCGATCAGTTACCGAAGTGTCACAAGAATTGGCGCTTCATGCAGCCATGGGTATTAGCTTGGATCAACATCTATTGATTCGCTATCCGGCCGCTATGTATTTCTTTGTCAACAAGCAAGATACCAAACTCGCCGCCGATATCGAACGGGGCTTAGAGATGCTGTTGACGAGTGGTGAATTTATGCAGCGATTCGACCGCTACTACGGGGACGTTATTCGCGAACTTCACTTGGAGTCTAGAACGCCAATAGATTTAAACAATCCTTATCTTCCCGAGGATACGCCTTTATGTAGGCGCGAACTTTGGTGGGCTGACCTCTGTCCGGTGAAAGCGCCAAAGTTTTTGTATGATCAGAGTGAGTTAGAATAAAAAAAGCCCGAGCTAGCTCGGGCTTTTCAGTCAGTAAAAATCAATCAATACCAAAATGAAACGAAAAATCGCACCACGCTGGCATCCAAGGAGTAGGGGTCTTCTTGCCCAGGCGCTACCGGTGAATCAGTGAAACGTGCATCCGACATACGGGCATCCTTAAAGGTGTCGTAGTCGAGCATCATATAGTCCCAGTAAAAATTCGCCGTGGTGCGGTCAAACCAAGACAGCCATCCGGCTTTAACCTCGTAGGTGACGCCCAAACCGACGTTGCTATTGGTGTATTCGCTCAGCTCTTTATCTCTGGCTCTAAAGTTTGTGGCTTCTTGGAAGTCGAATAAATCTGAGTAAAACGAAGCACCTTTAGTCTGGTTGTATTGGCGGTACTTAGCTTCAACGAGCCATTGATCGCCAATGGGATGCACGTATTTCAATTCCCAGTTGTTCGCTTCTATACCCCAACTGTCTTGATAGATCCGGGCCTCAACTTTTATCGCTGCGCGATAGGGTAAAAAATACTTGGCTCGAATAGCAAAGGCATCACTATTGCGGGTACGTGGGTAGAGCTCGCTTTCATTGCCAGCTGTTTCGCAGGCTTCTGCGTTGCCGGTGATGCAGTAGCGAACACTGCGATAGGGATTGTTTAGGAAGCCCTCGTCGATGACCGTTTCGATCATGGCGCTGGCGATCATATCTTTGGTAATTACTTGCGATAAGCTAACGTTATAGCGGGTACGCTTGGCTTCGTCTTCAAACTCTTCATCGCCATTGCGGCGCACAATGTCGTCGCCAAAAGATACGCCCAAACTGATGGTGCTTAGATCGCCGAAAAAGTCTTGGCTAATACCGAAGCCGTATGTTTTTGCGTCGTAGTCATCTTCATTCGACGTTGTCACACCCAAACTCATGGTGGTTTTACCTTGCAGGTAATCGATGCCCACCGAGGTTTGGGTGCGTTCTTCCGTGTAGGCGCTGGCGGTTGTCTCTACGTCGATAGAGGCGCTGGACACCATGTCGACGTAGTAATTTGCCGATATCGAAACCGTGTCGGCAAATTGCTTGCGAACCAATATTGAAGGGCCGCCAATTTCTGCACCGCCACCGTCGTAGGCATGATAGAGCATGTCAATTCTATCTTCGGGCAGAACCGCGCCCGCTGCCGGTAGCGCCAACATTGCTAGGCCAACAAGGGCCAATAACTGACGCCCAAACAAGCCGTTTTTTAGCCGGTTAGTTACAACCACAACCACCTCCAGAGCCACCTTCAGCGCCGCGCGCCGCTTCGCGCGCTTCGTAAACGTGGTGTAAGTATTGGGTCGCCACTGGGTCTCTATCCATGGCCATAATAGGGTCGGCCAAGTTTTGACGCTCGTAGGGTTTCACCCACGGCTCGATGCTGGAGCAAGCCACAAATAGCGGGCTGAGCAGTAAAACGAAAATCAGTTTCATTCGCGAATCAGCTCTTTAATTTGTTTTTTATAATCGTTCTCGTAGCCGGGCTTGTAGCCGCGGTGTAGATAGCGCATGTTGCCATCGCGATCGATCATCACCGTACTGGGCATGGCGTCGATATTGTATAACTTGCTGACTTCAGAGGTGGGGTCCCAAAGAATGGGAAATTTCACCGGGGTATCTTGTAAATATTTTTCGCCCGCAGAGCTGTCTTGTTCTACGTTAACACCCAGTAGCGTGAAACCCGCGCGACCATAGCGCTTGGCGAGATCATCGAGTATGGGCATTTCCTGTCGACAGGGTCCGCACCAAGAGGCCCAGAAGTTGAGCATGACCACTTGTCCGCGCAGGTCGGCCAAGCGAATGTTTTTGCCGTCGCGACTTTTTAAGGTGAAGTCTGGTGCCGGGCCAGAAAGTTCGCCGGCGGCAAAGCTTAGGCTGCTGAACAACAGAATAAACGCGATACAAAGTTTTTTCATAAGTTTTCTCACTACATCAAGTGTGACGGATACATCGGACATTAAACCTTAAAAGAAAAAGTTAATGCCCATGTTTGCAGATAAATTGTTAACCCACTTTTTATTAAAACCTAACAGCTCGCGCTCAAACACATGATCGCGTAGGTCGAGATTGAGATTTAAATAATCGGTAAAATAAACCTTGTAACCCGCGCCAAAGCTATAGGTGAAATACTCTGTTTCGGCGAAGGTGGTGTTGCCGGCACCGGCGACGATGTAAAAGGTCGAGTTAAAGGCGAGGCTGTCGCTGATATACACTTCACCGGGGAATAAGTTATAGCCCAAGTTTAAGTCATAGTAAGTGTATTCGCGCTGGGCGTCGGTTAATGCTGGTAGCCCGCCACCAATTTCGAGCGTGCTTTCGCCCCCGGTATGCTTGCCGTAGTTGCCTTCTAAGAAGAAATCTTCGGTAATGTGGTAGGCAGCGCGCACGCCCCAACCCCAGCTACTGCCGAAATCTTCGATGCTCATAAAGCCATAGTAAGCGCCAATTTCGAAATCTTCGGTATCGAGTTGGTCCTCTTCAATATGGCGTCTTTCCATATCCGGCGTGACAATTTTGTCGAGCACGGATTGCGTCTCGTCTTGTGCATCTGTCTGTGCCAGTGCGACTGAGCTGGCTGCGATTAGCAGGCCACTCAGAAGAAGACGTTGAAACCTAGTTTCCATTCGTGGACTTCCTCATTTTCATCTCGGCTGGTGAGAATTTTGTGATTGTTGTATTCCAACCGCGCGCTAAAGCGACGGCTTAGGTAGACGTTTAGGCCGGCAGCAATTAACAAGCTAGCGTCGGTGGTGTCGAGTGGTTGATCGAGCGCCGAGCGCTTTTTCGATTGAATCATGCCTGCGCCTAATTCAAAGAAAGGCGAAAAGCGGAGGTGTGGCCAAGGTTGATGCTGCAGGCGTAAATAGCCGAGTTTGGTATCCGCAATGCGGCTGGTGGCCTGAGACAAACTAAAGCCAGCCATCAAGTTGGGTGCGAAGCGATAACCGGAATAAAAGGTTAGCGAATCGATGCCGCCGAAATCGCCAAGCATCACAGCTAACTCGAACTCTCGGTCAATATACTGTTGCTCGCCGGTGGCCATAAGCGTTACTGGCTGCTGATCTGGGCCTAAGGTTAGGGCCAATTGCTCGCGCTTAACCCAACCCACTTGGCCGCGCTTGGCTTCGAACTTAATCCAATCGGTGCGCTTCTTTAATAAGGTGACGACTTCGCCCTTCTCCACCACATGGAAAATGGGAAAGCCGCGGCCGGGGCCGGTGCGCATCTCGAGGTAGGCGTCGTTGACCGTGACCACTAAGGGGGCATCGTCGTCGAGAAATGAAAACCAACCGCTATCGGACTCCTCGGCTTGGGCCGTTGAGAGGCCAAGGGAAAGCGAAGCCAACAACAGGCCGGAAAGGATGTTTCGGGTCAGGCTATGCCACATTAACTCAAGCACCAGCTAATTATTTTTTTACGCCGGGCTCGGGGCCCGGCGCGCGTGAAAGTGTCGGTTAGTTTACAGGCACAGCAAACGGATTGTTATAGTACTGAGCACCTAGATCTATCCATTCTGCAATTAGCTTCAATTCGGCATCGGTTAAAAAGCCTCGGTGATCGACGGTTGCACCAGCATTGGCGAAGACGTTAAAGAAGCGGTTGCTGTTGCCGGCGCCATTGGTGCTCATGGAGGCTTGTACCGGCACAGTGACCGGTGGCACGGGAATTGGGTCGCCGTTGCCATCGAGAATCAGGTTGCCATCGGCATCGCGCTGGTACACGGGGTTACCGTTTGCATCGACAACTTCGACTAGACGATCCACCAGTGCGCCGTTGACTATTTCCTGCTCGACATCGTTAAACAGTAGCTCCCGATAACCGACGAAATGGGCTTGTTGCTGAGGGTCAGGTTCGGCGCGCAGGTCGAGCTGCGCGGCTGGCACCATAGCGGCGGCCATGGCGTCCACATTGGTGTGGCAGCTGGTGCACTGGTTATCGACGGTCGGTGCCATTGGGTCATCGGGGCGACTCAGATCCCACAGGGGTTGAATGTGGTCCACATAATGGATGGTCACGCGACACTGAGCGCCCCAAGGCGAGGCGCCGATGCCACAGCCAGGGCTTGTGGGATTAACTGTTAGTAGGTCGGCGTAGCGATAGGCAAAACTCGGTTGTTTGGCCTGCACAGCAGGATCTGTCCAATCGTCGTCGTATACCAGATCAACGGAGGGTATACGCATGCCTCTCAGTCTGGCGTAGGCCTCTGCCATGGTTTCGCCCATTTGCACCAGCGAGAGTGTTGTGGGGTCGGTATTGGGGAAGGGCGCATCGGAGGTAGGCGCGCCTGGGTTTGCCGAGGGTGCTTCCGCCGCGATACGGCCGTGGGGCATTTCACTGGCGCGCGTGTGGCAGCCATTGCAGTTGCGCTGTTCGCCGGGCCGCAGCTGTAGCCAGTTGTTGTGGCGCGGGAAGATGCGCTTGCCTTGGGCGTTAATGATGTCAAAGGTAAAAGCAACATCGGCGGGTACCTGCGCCATTACCGAGCCGTCGGGTTCGATGGGCACATAGCCGAGTATCTCGCGCATGCCGTTTGCCGCCGAGCGACCAAAAGCGGTGTTAGGGAAGTCCAGAACCTCGTCGCTGGGGATGGAAACAGCTTTTACCAAGCGTAAAAATCGTGCTGGTGGTGGTGTAGTCGCCCAGTTGGCCGGGTTTCTGACACCCTCAATACCAATACTGTCTGTGCCATCGAAGTCGTACACGGACTTAATGTGCAGGCTGCCCAAGCCTTGGTCGGCTAGGGTGGCATCGAAATCCACATTTGCCACCGGCGGTGGAATCAAGTTGTCGGCGGTGCGTGGGATCAGCAATAAAGGCTCAACCAACATGCGGCCTTCAATGGGCAGCAGCACCGGCTGTTGGGTTCTCTGCGCGGCGTTGTAGATATAAATGCCATAGAGTGGATCCGCTGCAACGATGGTGGGGTCGGCTAAGAACTCTTCGGTGCAGGAGGCCGGTAAATTATTGGTGGGGTTAATCACCCGGCAGCGGCTCCAGCTTACAATCATGCGTCCGGTGCCATCGAATAACGGGCTGGACGAGTGAAAAATACCGTTGGCCGACAAGCTGTCGTCGGTGTTTATTGGCAGTACGGATACGCTTACTTGGCCGGTGCTGCCTGCGACGTTGTAGACAGGTGTTGTTGCCGATATGTAATTTTCGTGGTCAATCGCCACCATATCGCCGCCATATTCAGTACTCTCGCGGTTCCGTAAAATGCCGAAAATGCGTCCATCGGGTAGTTGCTGTGGTCGAACGAAGAAGGCTTGCGAATCGTCGGTGCCGGTGTTTTGGCTGTGATATCCATACTCTAAGGTTTGGTGCATGCCGTAAGGGTCAACAGCATAAAAGCTGAGTTGGTTATTGCCGGTCATGCGATCCCAGCGGCTATAAAAAATACGGCCGTCGGGCAGGAGTGTTGGTTGGAAGTCGTGGGATTGGTTGTAGGTTAACTGTTCGATGTTGGTGCCGTCGTTGTCCATAACGTGAATGACAAAAGACTCTTCGTTGCGACTGTCATCGAGCGCCGAGAACTGTGGCTTATTGTCATCGAGTAACACCGCCCGAGACCGCGTTTGGCGGGAAGAGGCGAAGACTATTCGACGCTCAACACCGGGCAAATAGTGGGGCGACACGTCGTGGCCGACCTCCGCTTGAATGTCGTCATTGATCACGCGGCGCAAGGTGGCCGACGGAATGTCGTACTCCCAGATATTCCACTTGGGTTGATCTTCCTCGTCGGCATCCTCTATCTCTGGCGCGCGCATGGCGAAGAGTAAGCGCTCACCATCATAGGAGGCGGTCACATCTTTAACGTCGTAAAGCTCACCTTCGGGCCATGCCTGGGAGGTGATATCCACTTGTGCCGCGGTGCTGGCAGCGCGATCTTTAAGGTAGAGCACGGCGCCGGGCATAAAGGTTTGCGGCATGAGTACGTCGTCGCTGATGCGTGCGCCATCTTCATCCACCGGTATGGGTCGGTTGATATAGGCCATGGGAATGTCGAGCACCACAGGGTCCGGCTCTAGGTCGTCTACGACGCCTGTTTCGACTTTGCTTTCGCAGCCCCAGAGCAGCGCCAAGGTCGATGCGACGAGGATGAGCGAAGAAGGTGCTTTGTTGGTACTCTTGTACATAGTGGGGCTGTGGCTCGCTGTGTTATTGGCTTAACTCAAAGGGCGTTTCTTTGCCATTGCAGAGGTGCTGCAGTGTGCGTTGTTACCGAAAACTGTCAATTATTTTGTCGCTAGTGACGGAAAACCTAAAAGCCCTAGGTGTGATCTTGTGCACAAAACAAACAATTTCTTGATAACGGCTAAAAAATTGTTCGTCTGATATTGGTACAGTGTTCCAGTTGTCATTAATTAAGATAGCTTTGTGCGTCAATTATTAGAACCCCGTCACAACTTGGAAGTGGCTACTGACCAGCGGTAGTTACCGACCCACCAACCGCGATCCGCTGTTCAGAATTCAGGCATAGAATAGAATCTAGCCAGCACATAGAGCCAGCAAAGAGAATTTCATGAGAAGCTTAAATTCATTTACCCGTGTACTTGGTTGCGCCCTGTCCACAGCTTTGATGGTATCGGTGGCTCACGCCGGTCCCCGGGAAGAAGCTAAACGCATTCACGATCGCATCGCCGGTGTACCACCGACCGAGGCCGTGCTGCTGGATATGGCAACCGATATTGAGAACAATAATCCTACCGCTGCTGCCTACACCGCGATGGATAATGAAGCTTTCTATAGCGTAACCCTTAAAAATCTCTACATGCCGGCGACTAACCGCGATGGCGATGTGTTTCGAGAGTTTAATGACTATGTCGCCACCATTATCGGCATCGTGCGCGATGGCAGCGACTTCCGCTCTATTCTCTACGACAACGTGATTTATGTCGGCGCTTCGAGTGGCCTGCCGGCTTACTCCAATAGCAACAATAACCATTATGTTTCACTCTATGCCAGCGGCGCCGATTTGAGTGACGACACGGTATTGGTGCGCAGAACCCAGACCGCGGTGACGGGTTTAGAAGCAAATGCGACGGCCGGTTTGATGACCACCCGTGCGGCGGCAAAGTCTTTCTTTATTGCCGGTACTAACCGGGCGATGTTTCGCTTCACCTTACTGAACCACCTCTGTATGGATTTGGAGCAGGTGCACGATATAACCCGCGTGCCAGATCGCATTCGTCAAGACGTGAGCCGCAGCCCTGGTGGTGACAGCCGGGTGTTCAATAACAACTGCATTGGTTGTCACAACGGTATGGACCCCATGGCCCAAGCATTCGCGTTTTATAACTTTGAATACGACGCTGAAACCGACTTAACCGGGGAAAACGGCCGCCTAGTTTACAACAGTGACGGCATGGTTGACCCTGAAACCGGCACCCGTGTTCAAGAAAAATACCACATAAATAGCACCACCTTCCCCTACGGTTTTGTCACCCCAGACGACAAGTGGGATAACTACTGGCGCGCTGGTCAAAACAAGGCCCTGGGTTGGGATGAAAACCTAAGTGGCGGCGGCAATGGCGCAAAAACTATGGGTATGGAGTTATCGCATTCCGACGCCTTTGCCCAATGCCAAGTTAAAAAGGTGTTCCGCACGGTTTGTTTAAAAGAGCCGGGCGACCAAGCTGACCGCGACGCGGTAAATGCCATGGTTACTAGCTTCAAAAACAATGATTACCAGCTTAAGCAAGTATTTGCTGAATCTGCAGCTTACTGTTTAGTCACACCATAAGGGGCGCTCAGACTATGTTAACGATGACCAATATTGGCCGCGCCCTTTTGCCTCTCGGCCTCGCTGTCTTAACAGCGTGTGGCGGAGGCTCAGGTGCTGAAACAACGCAGAACAATAACCCTAACGCCGGCGGCGGTAACACGGGATTTGTCTATACCGGCCCAGCGCCATCTACCGATGATGTGCAGAGCTTTAAGATTAATGTGTGGGACAACCTCGTTGCCGACGATCGCTGCGGTGCCTGTCACGTCGATGGCGGCCAAAGCCCGATGTTCGTGCGTCGCGACGATGTCAACTTGGCCTATACCTCGGCCAATACCGTGGTGGATTTATCCAACCCAGCCGCGTCGCGCTTAGTCACCAAAGTCGGTGGCGGTCACAACTGCTGGAAAACCGAGGCCAGTGCCTGCGCCGATGAACTCACCGTGCTGATTACCCGGTGGGCGCAAGCCTCGGGCAGTGTGTCTAACACGGTTATTTTAACGGCGCCGGAACCCCTTAAAGATGTGGGTGCGAGCAAGAGCTTTCCAGCCACGCCGGTTGGTTTTGAGCCAGTACACGACTTGCTCGAGCAATATTGCAGTAACTGTCACTCGAGTGAATCGGCCAACAAGCAACAGCCCTTCCTTGGCGAATCGGAAATCCAGGTTTCTTACGATGCCGCGCGTTCGCGTATTAACTTAGATACGCCAGCAAATTCGCGCTTGGTAGTGCGGTTGCGCAGTGAATTCCACAACTGCTGGGATAACAACTGTGCGGCGGCCTCGAATGAAATGGAAGCGGCTATTCGCGCCTTTGCCGATAGTATTGATCCGATTGAAGTCGACCCAGCTCTGGTGGTTTCTAAGGCTATGAACTTGGCCGAAGATGGCATTATCGCCTCCTCGGGCGGTCGCGTAGAAACCAACTTGATTGCGCTTTACCAGTTCAAGACCGGTAGTGGCACAGTGGCCTTCGATACGTCGGGTATTCAACCGGCCATGGATTTAACCCTGTCGACAAATACCTCTTGGCTAGGCGCATGGGGTGTGAAATTCAACGGCGGCAATGCCCGCGCGTCAACTGCCAATAGCCGCAAGCTGTATGACTTGCTCACGGCCACAGGCGAGTATTCCATTGAAGCTTGGGTTATTCCTGAAAACGTGACCCAAGATGGCCCGGCACGCATCATTACCTACTCCGGTGGTGTTGATAGCCGCAACTTCATGCTTGGCCAAACCCTATACAACTACGATTTTGCCAACCGCAACAGTATTGGTAACGACGCTAACGGCATGCCGCTGGTGTCTACGCCCAATGCCGATGAAGTGCTGCAAGCAACTCTGCAACACGTGGTATTAACCTACAGCCCAGTGACCGGTCGCGCCATCTATGTAAACGGCGAGCTGGTTAGCGGCGCAGACCCCATTGCCGGTGGCACCTTGGCAAATTGGGATAGCAGTTTTGCCTTTGCGCTCGGCTCTGAGGTTGGCAGTTCTAACCCATGGCTAGGTTCTATCCGCTTGTTAGCGGTACACAATCGTGCTTTGGCTCAAGCAGATATTCAAACTAACTACGATGCCGGCGTGGGCGAGAAGTTCTTCCTGTTGTTCAGCGTGTCGCACCTGATCGATATGCCTGATGCCTATGTGGTGTTCGAAGTGCAACAGTTTGATGACTTTGGCTACCTATTTAACTCACCGTTCTTCATCAGCTTAGATGGCACCGCCACGCCAGCGTCGGATATCCTGCTCAAGGGTATGCGCATAGGTGTAAATGGTCAGGAAGCTACGGTCGGTCAGGCCTACGGTAAATTGGATGTGGTGATTAGCGCGGCTAACTACCTGCCAGCAGGCTTACCGCTATCGCCTCTTGGTACTGTGATTCCGCTGGATAAGGGACCCACATCCGATGTGTTCTTCTTAACCTTCGATCAACTCGGCAGCAACCAGTTTGCCCGTGTTGAAGCCGATCCGCAGCCTGCAGGTACGCCGGTAGATTTACCGCTGCAGTCGAAGATTGCGCTGCGTCACTACGAAGAAATCAATCGTTCGTTAAGTGAGTTAACTGGCGTGCCGCAAACTAACGGCAATGTGGTGACTACCTTTAATGCCGTGCGTCAGCAGATGCCAACGGCGGAAAATGTGGAGGGCTTCCTAGCTGCCCATCAAATGGGTATTACTCAATTGGCGGTGAAATATTGCAGCGAGCTAGTGGATGACAGCGCACGTCGAGCTGCTTACTTCCCAAGCTTCAATTTCGGCCAAACGGTGACCGCATTGAACGGCAATACCAGCCAGCAAGCGGCCATTATTGACCCGTTGGTGAGCCGTTTACTCGCACATTCATTTGCCAATGTGCCTGCCGGTGGTAATAGCATTATGACTGACCAGCCAAATACCGATGAAATCAAGACTGAGCTTCAATCCTTGATTAATAACATGTCGGCGTCTTGCTCAGCAGATTGCAATACCAAAACCTTGAACACCGTTAAAGCCGCCTGTGCTGCCGCTACTGGCAGTGCTTTGATGCTTCTGCAATAAGGGGGCTAGGAAAATATTATGAGCAAGAAATTTAAAGGTTTTCAGCCGGACGAAGCGCTTCGTCACCCAGACATGCACAAGCCTGTGTCCCGTCGCGATATGTTGGCGCAAGGCTTCCGCGCCGGTGTCGGCACGGTCGTGGGCGGCAGTTTGCTGGCCCTTGCGGCTAACAAATCACATGCTGCGCTATCAGCCGATATTCTCGCGATGCGCGATGGAATTTGTGAAATTCCCGCTGCAGGCGCTGGAAAAATTCCGTTTATTTGCTTCGATCTCGCCGGTGGTGCCAACTTTGCTGGTTCCAACGTGTTGGTCGGCGGCCGCGGTGGCCAGTTGGATTTCTTATCCACGGCCGGCTACAGCAAGCAGGGTCTACCCGGTGACATGGTGCCTTCAATCACCAACCCCGCCACCAATACCAACGACTTTGTCGATACTCGATTAGGTTTGGCTTTCCACTCAGATAGCGCTTTGTTGCGCGGTATTACTGAGCGCGCAGTAACCGCCATGGCCACCACTAACGGTGCCGTGATTGCCGCTCGCTCTGAAAATGACACGGGCAATAACCCGCACAACCCCATGTACGGTATTAACAAAGCCGGTGCCTTTGGCGATCTCCTAGCGCTTGTGGGCTCTCGTAGTTCAGATTCGGGTGGTAATTCCATGTCACCCGCTGCCATGATCGATGCTGCCGTGCGCCCCACCAAAGTGGATCGTCGTAGCGATGTCACGGGTTTAGTGGATACCGGTGATTTAGTGGGTTTGTTGTCACAGCAAGAAACAGTGGGTGTGATGGAATCGATGTATCGCATCAGCGATAAGAAAATCCAAAAGCTCGATACCGGCTTGAATACCGCAGAGAAAGAGGCGGTAGAAAAAACCTTGCGCTGTAGCTATGTGAAAGCGGCGCACTTGGCGGATAAATTTGGCGACCCAACCGACCTCGATCCGTTGTTTGATACAGATTTGGTGGGCGATAACGGTGTATTTACCACGGCTGAGTTTGGCTCCGATGGCGAATTTCAAAAAACTGCTTCTATCGCCAAGTTGGTGATTGAAGGCTATGCCGGTGCGGGCACCGTCACTATGGGTGGTTACGATTACCATACCGGTGACCGCGCCACCGGTGAGCGCCGCGATTTACGCGCCGGCCGCTGCATTGGTGCGGTGCTTGAATACGCTGCCAAGAAGGGCAAACCAGTGATGATCTATGTGTGCTCAGACGGCTCAGTGTTCAGTAATGGCATGCTCGATAACTCCGTTGATGGCGCCGGCAAAGGTGTGTGGACGGGCGATAATCAGCAAACCGCGTCGGCTTTCTTCTTGGTGTATAACCCAGGATCGCGGCCGCAATTACGCACCAATCCCGATGGCAGTAACAACCAGCAGATTGGTTACATGCGCGCCAGCGGCGATGTAGAAACAGCCTCTAGTCCTTGCGCTAACAACGTCAACCTGCTGGTTGAGACGGTGGTTCTAAACTACATGGCCTTGCACGGTCAGGAAGGGGACTTTTCCACGGCTAACTATTTCCCGAGCCAAGGTTTGGGCAATGCGTCAGCACGAGATTTGTTGACGAGCTTCGAGCCCATTGTGTCGGGCACTATCCCTAACTAGCGCTAGATATCGTTGATATAAAAAAGGAGCCCCTTAGGGCTCCTTTTTTTTCTGCTCGAAACCGCAATGACACACAGATTGAGTAATGTCCCCTGCGAAAGGCCTCAATGCCAGTTAAGCTGCAACATTCTGTACAATTGACTGTCAAACCTTCTTAAAACTCCTGCTATGATGGCCCACTGCCTTGAATGCACCCAATAAACACAAAGAAACATCGAGGATAGAACCATCAACCTAACGAACCGAAATTGGTCTGCTCAATTTCACACATTCACCGCCACAACGGTACGCTTGGTGTCCGCCGTTTCGCCCAACGTTTGGCGAAACCTTGGCTTACTGCTGTTATTGGGTTGGTTAACCTTTAGCGTTGCCAGATTAGCCTGGTTGGTGGCTGCACAACCAAATAACTTTGTTGCCCAGGGTAGCTCGGTTAATTTGCCATTACTGAGTCAACCACAGGCCCAAGCCGGCGTCGACATTGAGACCTTTGCGCAATTAAACCCCTTTGGCAAAGCGGCTGAGGAGGCCGTGGTTGAAACTGTGGCACCGTCGATTGAAGATGAGGCACAGGAGACGCGCCTGCAGCTCGAGCTACAGGGTGTGTTTGCAACCGGTGACGCCACAACCGATAAGGCCATTATTGCCAACGGTGCCAACCAAAGCCTGTATGCCATAGGTGATGCACTACCGGGCGGCGCCAGTGTAAAGCTCAGTAAAGTTCTCGCTGATCGAATAGTGATCGAAAACAATGGTCGCTATGAACTGCTTTGGCTTTACGATGAAAGCTCGCGCGCTAAACCTGCACCTGCGCCAGCGCCTAGATCTATGCGCAGCAGTGCAAAAATTAGCCAAGATGTCGCTCAGCGTTTCGTTAACGATAAAAATTTAAGCGCTGAATCTATCGCCGATGTCGTCAAAATCAGTTTGAAACGCGATGGTCCCGATGTGATCGGTTTTGAAGTGAGGCCGGGCCGGGATAGAGATGTCTTCGATAACTTAGGCTTGCAGTCTGGCGATATCGTCACGGCGGTAAATGGCACTAAATTATCCGATGCGGCTACCGCCGTCGAAGTGGCTAAGTCCTTAAGGGATGCGAAACAAGCCACCTTGACAATTATGCGCCGCGATCAAGAAACCACATTGGATGTATCGTTAGAATAAAAACATTAGAACCTTAGGGTGCTTGGCTTTCGCTAAGTGCAGCAGTAATTGACTAAAAAGAAGAAATCCGTGAAAAAAGCCGTTCTTAATACAACTAAGTTTTTCGCCACCGCTGTGTTAGCAGCAAGCCTCTTTGCTGTCTCTGTTGAAGCGGCCGGCCCCAATTACACCGTCAACTTTAAAGATGCAGACATCCAAGAAGTGGTCAAATATGTCGCCGATACCACCGGCCGTACATTTATTGTCGATCCTTCGGTAAAAGGCCGTATCAAAGTCATCTCCTCTAAAGAAATGACTCAGGATGAACTCTATAATCTGTTTTTAGCGGTGTTGGATGTGCATGGATTCGCAGCCATCGAATCGGGTGATGTGACTCGCATTGTTAGTTCAAAAGAAGCGCGCAGCCTGCCGTTAGAAGTTAAAGATACCGCCACCCGCGGCAGCGACGGCATGATCACGCAAGTGATTCAATTGAAAAATGTCTCCGCCTCTAAAGCCCTGCCGGTGCTGCGCCCCATGGTGCCACAGCACGCGCATATGGCTGCTTATGATCCGAGCAATGCCATTATCATTACGGACACGGAAGCCAATATTGCGCGCTTACAAGAAGTGATCGATCGCATTGATCGCTCCGCCGTTTATACCACCGAGCTGGTAAATCTAAAACATGCCGGCGCCGAAGACTTGGTGCGCATTCTCACGCAATTACAGCGGCAGGAGGCGGGCAAAGCCGGCAACGACAACGCGCCGATGTTGGTAGCGGACAAACGCTCCAACGGCGTGCTTATTTCTGGCGATGATTTAGCGCGCAGTAAAGTAAAAGATTTAATCCGCCGGCTCGATATGCCGCAACAACAAAGCGGTAATGTGCAGGTGGTTTACCTTGAATACGCGCAGGCAAAGCAAGTTGCCACCGTATTGACCAACGTTGTTAAAAACATGTCTAAGCTCGATAAAGCCGAAGGCGCTGCAGCAACGGAAACAAGTGTAGAAGCCGATGAAGATACCAACTCATTATTAATAACCGCTGATCCCGCGACTTTACAATCTTTAAAGTCGGTTATCGCGCGCTTAGATATTCGTCGTGCACAGGTGTTAGTTGAAGCAATTATTGTTGAGATTCTTGACGACAACAGTCAGGACTTGGGTGTGCAGTGGTTGTTCGGTACCAAGAATGGCACCTTCGGTTCTTCGGCACTGCCAAACAGTGCTTTGGGTAGCATTGATGCAGATGAAGACGATGGTTTAGGTGCGATGATTGGTGGTTTAGCTGGTATTACTGGGCAAACACTAGGTCAAGTATCAACCGGAGGCGGCACGGATTTCTTGGTGCTAGTAAATGCGCTGCAAAGTCAAACCGACGCCAACATCCTTTCAACGCCAAGCCTAGTAACATCCGACAACCACACGGCAACGATTAATGTGGGTCAAAACGTACCTTTCGTTACTGGTTCTTTTACTAATAGTAATTCCGATAGCTCCAACCCCTTCCAGACCATTCAGCGTGAAAACGTCGGTATTATGTTGGAGGTGACGCCGCACATTAACGAAGGTAATTCTGTCGTCTTAGAAATAAAGCAGGAAGTATCGAGCATCGCGCAAAATACTGTGTCTGCCACAGACTTGATTACCAATAAACGCACTATCGAAACCAAGGTTTTGGCCAGCGACGGCGAAGTGGTTGTGCTGGGTGGCCTAATGAAAGACGACGTGCAAACCGGTGAACAAAAAGTCCCCTTGCTTGGCGATATTCCACTCTTAGGTAGGCTATTTCGCTCGACCTCTGAAAAGATTGTGAAAAGTAACTTAATGGTTTTTATCCGAGCGACAGTGCTACGCGATGACGATGCCATGCGCGGTGCGACTGCAGAAAAATATCGTTATATTTACGACTTACAACAAAAAACCGGCAGCATGCAAGGCTCGTTTATAGAAGGCCCCGAGCAAAATAAGATGACGCCTTGGAACCCTGGTAACGGCGACCTGTTCATCATGCCTGGCGCTGAAAAAGTTCTGCAAGAAGCTGAGAGCGGTAAGTAGCTGCAATGAGAGAGCTTCTACCTTTTAGTTTTGCGCAAACCCATGGCGTGCTGCTCGCCGGCGATGAACTGCTGCACAAAGCCGGCGTTAATCATCAGGTCATCGTCGAGTTACAACGCCATTACGGCACGGCGTTAAACTTTGTTGAAATTGCCGATATCGATTTCAAACAGCGTTTGAAAGATGTCTATCACGATGATTCGGATGCCGCTCAACAAGCGGTTGCCGATATGGATTTGTCGCAGCTGGTTGATGACATTCCAGAAGAAGGCGATTTATTGGCGGGCAATAATGATGCCCCGGTGATCCGTTTAATCAACGCTATTTTGGCGCAAGCAGTTAAGGCCAAGGCCTCCGATATTCATTTGGAGCCCTGTGAAGATCGCGTTGCGGTTCGCTTTCGCGTCGATGGTGTATTGAATGAGGTGCTGCAGGCGAAAGCGCAGTTAGCGCCACTCATTAACTCCCGTATTAAAGTTATGGCGCGGCTCGACATCGCCGAGAAACGCTTGCCGCAAGATGGTCGCATGTCGGTTACCTTGGCCGGTCACACCATTGATATCCGCGTCAGCACCTTACCGTCTGCCTATGGTGAGCGCGCGGTATTGCGTATTTTGGATCAGGCCGCGGGGGCGTTGAAATTACACCAGCTCGATATGCCGGCAAAAACCCACAAAGCCTTCGCCGGTTCGCTGCAAAAACCGCACGGTATTATTTTGGTTACCGGGCCCACGGGTTCGGGTAAAACCACCAGTCTTTATGCTGGCCTCACCGAGATTAATGATCGCTCGCGCAACATCATGACCATTGAAGACCCAGTGGAATATTTGTTGCCAGGCATTGCACAAACCCAAGTTAACAGTAAGGCCAATATGACCTTCGTGCGCGGCTTGCGCGCCATACTGCGGCAAGATCCGGATGTGGTCATGATCGGTGAAATTCGCGATGGTGAAACGGCGAGTATTGCCGTGCAATCGTCATTAACTGGTCACATGGTACTGTCGACCTTGCACACCAATACCGCGATCGGTGCCATTACCCGCCTATTGGATATGGGTGTTGAGGCCTTCTTGTTGTCCTCTAGCCTCGATTTAATTATGGCTCAGCGCTTAGTGCGACGTCTGTGTGCCTGCAAGAAACCCCATACGCCAACACCGGCGGAGTGCGAGCAGTTAGGTTTTGCACCTGAGGGCGAAATTTTTTCTGCAAATGGTTGCGAAAAATGTAACCAAACTGGCTATCGCGGTCGGGTCGGTATCTACGAGCACATCATTATTGACGAGCAGATGCGCCAGTTAATTCACGAGGGGGCGGGCGAGCAAACCATGTTGGCCTATGCCCGCCAGTTTAGCCCGTCAATTTTAGATGCCGGTAAAGCGCGCATTTTGGCCGGTGAAACCAGCGTAGAAGAAGTGCTACGCGTGACCACCTTGAGTTAAGCCCATGCCTGCATTTTCTTATCAAGCCATCGATGAAAACGGCCGTCAGCAAAAAGGCGTTGTGGAGGGTGACTCCGAGCGCAGTGTGCGCGCCGAATTGCGCGGTCGAAATCTAAAGCCGATCAACGTTAAAGTCGCGAGTGGCAGCATGGGGCGCGACGTACCAGCGCTGTCTTTTTCGTTTCGCATGCCCAAGTTTCATCGGCGTATTAAAGATTCAGAATTAACGGTGTTAACGCGGCAAATGTCGTCGCTGTTGAATTCCGGCATGCCCTTGGTAGAGGCGCTACAAAGTACCGCCAACCAGCAGCGCAAGCAAAATCTCAAAGAAATGATTTTGCACGTGCGCTCGCGCGTACTCGAAGGTCATAGTTTTGCCCAAGCGTTGGCCGAGGCGCCGCACGCCTTCGACTCCATGTATCGCGCCTTGGTGCGCGCCGGTGAAAGTGCCGGTTATTTAGGGCCGGTGTTAGAGCGACTCGCCGCCTATACCGAGGCAACCTTTGAAACACGCCAGCGGGTGCGCATGGCCATGATTTACCCGGTGGTGTTATTGGTGGTGAGCATGGGTGTGATCGCCATGTTGATGACCTTCGTGGTGCCTGAACTTACGTCTGTTTTTGCCCACAGCCACCGCGAGCTACCCACCTTAACCACGGTGTTGATTACCGTGAGTAACTATTTAAGCAATTGGGGCTTGTGGACGCTATTGGCGTTATTGCTCGCCATTATGGGTTTGCAAAAATGGCTGCAAAAGCCGTCGCGCACACTGAAGTGGCACGGCATTATTTTAAGCTTGCCGGTGTTTGGTGAAATCAGCGCGCAAATAAATTCTGCGCGCTTCGCCTCAACCTTGAGCTTGCTCACCGGCAGCGGTGTGCCCTTACTCGACGCCATCAAAATTTCGACCCAAGTTATGACTAACGCGGTGATGGCCAAGGCCAGTGAAAAATTAGCCGTCGATGTACAAGAGGGTTCAAGTTTGTCGCGCGCCATGGAAAAAACCAAATTGTTTCCGCCGCTGTTAGTGCAGATGACCGCGAGCGGTGAATCCAGCGGCGACTTAGATAAACAACTTGAGCACGCTGCGCGCAACATGGATCGCGAGTTGGAATGGCGCTTAGCCGCCGCGCTCGGCATCATGGAGCCTATGGTGGTGGTGGTGATGGGTATCTTAGTGACCGGTATTGTGATGGCAATTCTGCTACCGATATTCGAAATGAACACAATGGTTTAAACCGAAAGTCTGAGGTGTGTTAATGAACAAAATGAAACGGAATCAAGGTTTTAGCTTGATTGAAATTATGGTGGTTTTGGTGATTCTGGGCTTGTTGATCAGTATCGTTGCGCCCAATGTACTCGACAAAGCTGACGGCGCGCGCACGCAAAAAGCCTTTGCCGATTTTAAAGCGATTGAAACGGCGTTAAAGACCTACCGCTTGGATAATTTTATGTATCCATCCAGCGAGCAGGGCCTGGAAGCACTGGTGACAAAGCCCAGTTTAGATCCGGTGCCAAAGCGCTATCCCGCCAGCGGCTATTTGAGCTCTCTGCCGAAAGATCCTTGGGGCAATGTGTATTTATATTTAAGCCCGGGCGAGCACGGTGAAATAGATATTTATTCCCTGGGCGCCGATGGCGTTGCCGGCGGTGAAGGTCAGGCTGCCGATGTGGGCAATTGGATGAGCATGAGCGACTTCGACGAGCAAAATTAACTGTGACGCATGCCCGAGGTTTTACACTCATCGAACTGATGGTGGTCCTGCTAATCATAGGGCTCGCCATCGGTATGGTGAATTTTAACTTGGGCGGCAGTGAAGAGCGGAAAGTTCGACAAGAAATCGACCGCTATTATCAATTGTTGCGCTTTGCCGATGAGAGCGCAGCGCTGCAGGGCGACCTGATTGGATTACTTTTCAGTAGTCAATTTGACGGCCAATACAGCGGCCAAATAGAGCCTACAGTCACCATTAACTGGTTTCGTTACCGGGCTGGCACCTGGGTGCCGGCCGAGCAACCCTTTAGCGAGCTGACCTTGCCAGAAGGCTTAGCGCTAGAGCTTCGGTTGGACGAAGAGCCGGTCGATATCACGAAAGAAGCCGAAACCCCGCAAGTGATTTTTAGTGGCAGCGGTGAAATTTCCAATTTCGAGATGCGTCTGAGTTATCAAGATGCGCCTATCGGTTATATCGCCATCGATGTCACCGGCGATCTGGTTCAGGCAGATAGCTATGAACCTTAAAAACAGCCAGCGTGAAAAAGGCTTCAGCTTGGTTGAGGTGTTGGTGGCCTTGATGATTATCGGCATTGCCTTGCCGGCGCTACTGGGGCAGATGCAATCTCAAGGCGATAGCCAGGCCCTGTTGCGCAATAAAGCCCTAGCGCTCTACGTGGTGCAAAACAAGGTGGCCGAGTACGCGGTTTGGAAGAAGCAAGGCAAGGGTAAATTATCCGATTCCGAAAGCGGTGATGTAGAGCTGGGTGGTGTGCGCTGGTATTGGAAAATGACGGCGAAAAACTTTCAGGATGTACTCGGCCAAGGCTTCAATATGCAGCGCTTGGAGATTAGCGCAGGTTTAGAGCCCGATGAAGCGTTGAGCTCGGTTGAGGTTATTTTTAATGAATAATTTCAATCAGAGCTTACCTAGAAAATCTTCTGATCGAACCAATGGCTTTACCTTGGTCGAAGTATTAATCGCGATTTTTATCACCGCTATTATTGCCACCTTAGCTGTGCAAACCCTCGGCTCGGCTACCGTGTCCATGGAGCGAGGCAAAAGTTTAGGCGACCAGCTTTCTGAAGTGGAAAGATTGTTTTCAGCCATAGAACAGGATTTGCGCTCGGTGCGGGTGGGCCGAAAATTTGAGTTTATCGGCGAGGAAGTGAGCCAGAGTTTAGCGGGTGCCGAAGAAACCAAAGACGATACTTTTCAAGGCTATGGTGAAGTTTACGAAACTCGGGATTTAAAACAACAACGTAAAAACTTGTTGGAAACCTTGGACAAAGATCATCGTTTATTGCGCTTGGTGCGCGCTGATTGGGTTAACTTCGGTCAAGCCCAGCGCAGCGACTTACAGCATGTGACTTACGCCTGGCATCAAGGCGCCATTTGGCGCTTCTTTCGCCCCATAGATAGCGAAATATTTGGCGATGATCCGGCCACCGATGAGGTGTATATCGAAGATGTGTCCTTGGCGCGTCGAATTATTTCCGATGTCAACAATGTCACCGTTAAATACCTTGTGCCGGGCAGTCCCTTTGAAACCGAGAGCAGCTGGTCGAGCGTATGGCCCACCACGGCGACTCGCACCTCGGGCCCGAGCAGCTCATCCTTGCCTCAGGCCGTTGAGGTTGTACTGGAGTTAAAAGAGCTAGGCGAAATAAAGCGCGTTTTTTTATTGGGAGTTGATGGCTGATGCAGCTCTCTAGGCAGCGCGGTGCAGTGTTGATATTGGCCTTACTGATTGTCGCCTTGGTGGCCGGCTTAGCGGTGAACTATGCGAGCCAAATGCAACTGGTGCAGGCGCGCGCGGTGAATGGTTTTTATGGCGCCCAACAAGAGTTGTGGTCGGATTCGATGGTGCCTTTTGCTATCGGTGTTTTAAAATATGATGCTAAAAATTCAGACACGGATCACGCTGAAGAAGATTGGGCTAAGTACCCAGTCAGCGAATCTATACCGGGGGGCAGTTTAATGGGCAGCCTGTCCGACGCGCAGGCGCTCATTAATATCAATAGTTTGGACGGGGGTATTCAGAATCAGTCTAATCCTCTGGACCCAGGCCGTTTTACAGAACCACAGCGGCGTTTTATCCGCTTTTTGCAAACCTTTGATGGCGTAACAGCAGACCCTGAAGATCCCTTGGCTAAGGTGATTATCGATATGAGTTTGGCGGTGGCGATTACCGAAGCTGTGGTCGATTGGATTGATAATGACGACGACACCATCGGCTACGGTGGCGCGGAGGCCTTGCAGTACCAACAAGCGGGCGTCACCTGGGTGCCACCGAATGAATTGATGGAATCGCTGCAAGAATTGCGTTTGGTACAAGGTATTACGCCGGAAATCTATCAGGCCATTTCGCCCTTTTTAGTGGTGTTGCCAAGTAATCAGACCAAGCTAAATATTAATACGATCCGGCCCGAGCGCTCGATGCGTGTTTTACAAGCGCTCAATGCGCCGACTGATTTATTGCCCTTACAGGCGCAAGCGCTTGAAGGTTTTTCTTCGTGGCGTGGTGAAAGTGGTTTTGCTGCCACCAGTGATTTAGCGACCAATCCGGATTTCTCCGCGATATTGCCGGGCACGGCGCTCGATGTGTCCGATTTAACCGTGAGCTCCAAATACTTTTGGCTAAACACCGAAGTACAAATAGAAGACAAAATTGTAAACCGACGTATTCTTTTATTTAGAGACGATAGCGACGTAAAAGTAGTTGCTCGCTACGCCGCTGGCCAAAGCACCAGTTTGCAAAGCTTGATGGATAAAACCTCAAGCGCCGCAACCGGTGATAATAAGGGCGCAGACAGTGGTCGTTCTAATACGAAAAATGACAATAACGACGCGAAGAATGATCGTAAGCGTTAAGAAAAGTAGAAGATCATGACAACAGAATTAGTGACACAGACATCGACCGACGCACCCGCTGAGTTTGCTTTCGAGCAAGCAATAATAGAGGGGCTCTATCTTTATCCCTTGGCGGCTGAGGAAGCGGAAGGGGCTATAACCTATCAATGGCAAACCTACCAGCAGGGCAAGTGGTCTGATTTGTCGGACGGTGATGTTGAGCAGTTACAACAGGCGTTTACGTTATTGCCGGCACATGTTGTCGTAGTGCTTCCCTCTAGCAGTGTGGTTACCCGCCGTGTGACGGTGAGCGAAGTAGAGCGGCGGCACTATAAAAAGCTGATACCTTTTCAGCTTGAAGAAGACATTATCGAAGATGTGGAAGAACTGCATTTTGTCTTTTCTACTTTGGTAGGTGATAGTGTCGATCTCGCCTATGCGGATAAAGCCTTGCTCAGTCGTTGGTTGACGCCGTTATTGGAAAAAAATATCTCCATCAGTTTGGTCACCAGCGAAGCTTGTTTATTGCCGACGCTAGGTGAAAGTGGTTGGAGTTTTTTATTAAAAGACGATCATATCGATTATCGTTTTAGCCGTAACCTCTATGGCACAGTTGCTTTGGGTGTGGCGCCGTTGTTCTTTAAAAGTTTGCTAGCTAAACGCGAAGTCCCAGGTCAGATTGAACTCTTGGCTCAGTCAGATGACAGCCTAGCCGAGCTAACACAGCAATTGCCCGGGGCGTTACAGGCTGTGGTGCAGAAGCGTCGCCTGTTATCGACGCCGCTTGCGGCGAATAGTCTTAACAGTGTCAATTTAGCCGTGGGTTATTTTTTCCCGCGCATTCCTATCTCACGTTGGTGGGCGCAATTGCGTTTGCCGACGCTGCTGTTGGGCATCGGTTTGGCGGTACACCTTGCCGTTGCGTTAACCGAGTGGCAGCTTGCCAGTAGTCGCACAGAAGATGTTAAAGCAGCGATAACCGATCGCTATCGCGCGGCTGTGCCAGTGGGTGCTATTAGTGATCCGCTCAAGCAGTTGCGCAACCAGGTGGATCGGTTAGGCAACACCGGCAACGCGAGTAACGCGCTGTTTATTTTATCAAACGCTGTCCCGGTTCTTACCGCGATCGACGGTGTAGAAGTGAAAAACCTCCAGTTTATTAACGATGCCCAAGAGCTCCGCTTAACTATTCAGGCGCTTGCGTTGGCCGATGTCGATGCGCTCAGTGCAAACTTTAAAGCCAAGGGCTTTGGCGCCGAGGTGTTATCCGTTAACGTCAATCAGGGCGTGCATCAGGCGCGTTTGAAGGTGACTAGAAAATGAATAACCAAAATCCTGTTTCAGAATTTCTTTTTGCTAGGCCGCTGCGCGAACAAACGCTGTTGGCGATAGGCGGCCTTTGTATTGCGCTTATGTTGCTGTGGTTGGTTATCGTAAAACCGATTCATGGGCTGAGAGATGACGCCGCAAAAACCTTGCTGCGCAGCCAACAAGTTTACGCTGAAGTGGATCAACTGGCGGCGCTGCTTGAGGCGAGTAAGTCGGCCGGCGATACCAGTGCGCGTTCGAGTAACGCCAGTATGACCGAAATTATTGATGTAAGTCTGCGCAAGTATGGCTTATCCATCCGCGGTATTCAGCCGGGTCAGCAAGGTGAGGTGTTTGTGCGCCTTGAAGCTTCACCTACGCAATCGGTTTGGCAGTGGCTGTATGAGATGGAAGCTGTGGTGGGTGTAAAAGTAAACGAGCTGACCATCAACCCAACCGAGAAAGAAGGCTGGGTGTTATTAACGGCGCGACTTGAACAAACGCGCTAGGCGCAGAAATAAAAAGAAGTGAACGGTTTATGAAAATTTGGCGTTGGGTTGTTCTAGGTGTTGCATTACTTTTGGTTTGGGTGCTGTTACTCGCGCCGCCAACGCTGGTTGCGAATCTTGGCGCCCAGGCTGGGCTGCAGCTTCAGGGCGTGTCCGGTAGCCTGTGGGCTGGTAGTGCAAAATCTGCTCGTTTGCAGATGGGTAAGGTACGCGGCAGAAATCTCATTTTTGATATTGGCGAGCTGTCTTGGCGCTTGGAGCCGCTGTCGTTACTCGCGTTAAACGCCTGTGCCAAGGTGGAAACTCAGCTGAGTGTTCAGCAACTTAACGGCCGAGTGTGCGCCTCAGCGGCCGGTAATGTGTATGCCGAAAACGTGAGGATCAATTTTCCCGCGAGTTTTATCGCGCTTATGGCGCCGTTAGATGCTGGTGGTCAGGTCATGCTGGCCTTAGATGAGCTGCAGTTGTCTGGCGCGCAGGTTGAGCAGATGGCCGGTGCTGGGCGAATTGAAAATTTAACGGTGTTAATAGGAAAAAACTGGCAAAATTTTGGCCATTTAAACTTTCACGTATCCGCGGCCACGGCACCTAATACAGGGTTTGATTTTAATCTAGCCAGTGACGATGGCGCTTTACAGTGGCAGGCCAATGCGCCCGACGTGCGTTTAGGCAATCAAGGCTTTGAAATGCATCTGCGCTCGACCCTAAAATTGTCCGAATCCTATCAATTACAGTGGGGTAATGGTTTGGCCATGATGGGCTTCGAGGAAAAGGATGGCGCTTATCTAATCGAAACACGGTTGCCCTAAATGCTGCGTTTTGTCTTAGTCCTGTACTTCGCGAGCTTGTCTTTTAACAGCCAGGCGGAATGGATCTATAAAACCGATGCCATTATGGGCACTGAAATCAGTGTGTATTTATGGCACGACGAGGCTGTTGTAGGCGAGCAAGCAGCGCTGGCGGTGATGGCCGAGATGCGCCGTATCGATCAGTGGCTAAGCCCTTGGATAGAAACCAGCGAGCTCTATAAAGTCAATCAACAGGCTGCATCTGCACCGATTGCGATCAGCGAGCCACTGGCCGATCTAATTGCGCGCTCGATCTATTACAGTGAGTTGAGCGGCGGTGCTTTTGATATTACCTTTGCCTCCGTTGGCTTTAGCTATGATTATCGCGCCAAGGTTCAACCTAGCGACGCCGATCGGGAGCGCTTACTACCGGCCATCAATTACAAATTACTGACTTTAGATCTCGATAAGTTAACCCTAGCCTATGGTCACCCAGATATTCGCATCGACTTGGGCGGTATCGCTAAGGGTTATGCAGTCGATCGGGCGGTAGAGGTGTTGCAAGGGTTTGGTGTGACTCATGCAACGGTTAGCGCCGGTGGCGATAGTCGACTACTGGGCGATAAGCGCGGTCGACCTTGGATAGTCGGGGTGAAAAACCCGCGCGATGAAAAAGCGATGGCGCTTAAATTGCCTTTAGATAACACGGCCATATCGACCTCCGGTGACTACGAGCGGTTTTTTGTCGACGAAGCGACCGGCGAGCGCATACACCATATTATTAACCCGCAAACCGGCAAGGCCACCCGAGGTATCACCAGTGTGACGGTTTTGGGTCAACAAGGCTTCGATACCGACCCCCTCTCAACCACGGTATTTGTCTTAGGCGTGGTAAAAGGTTTGGCTTTGATCGAGCAGTTGCCGGGTTTCGATGTAATAATTATCGATTCCAGCGGCAAAATGCATTTCAGTAGTGGTTTAATGCCGCCTGCGGAGAACTAAGGGCAAAGCCCTGCTTGCGGGTAGGTTTCAAGCGTTAGGGTGAGTAGAATTCGCTAAATGTGGGATACTCCAAGGATTTTGTACGGGCGAACCGGTAAGCTAGCTACTTTTTGTGTCAATCTAGTTGGCGTGCCGTGTCGATGTTTTAGCCGACTGGGTTTGGCCTTGGCCTAATCTGGCATATATAACGAAATAAGTTCGGGGAAGTAAGGATGTTGAAAAGCAACCAATGGCGGCACTGGGGCGCAAGCGCAGTCTGTGCAATAGCGCTAGGAATCGCCAGCGCACAAGCGCAGGAAGCCAGTGACGTAGAGGCATTAAAGCAACGGGTGTTGGAGTTAAACCGAGACTTGTTGATCCTCGAAGAAGAGTTGTTATTTCCCGCCAATACCCAGATGAGCGTTTTCCTCTCTATGGATGTAGGTAAGTTTTTCACCCTCGATTCGGTGAAACTGATGGTGGACGATCAGCTAGTGGCGAGCCACCTTTATACCCCCCAACAACTGGATGCACTGTTTCGGGGCGGCGTTCAGCGTCTTTATTTGGGCAACCTAAAAGCCGGTGCCCACGAAATTAGCGCCATTTTTGTTGGTCAGGGCCCTGATGGGCGGGATTACAAGCGCGGCGCAAGGCTTACCATCGATAAAGATGAAGATCCCAAGGTGTTAGAGGTTCGCATCACCGATTCGACGGCGCGCATGCAACCCGAGTTTGATATCAAGGAATGGGATAACTGATAGTGACACGGCCCAGCTGTATTACCGCCGTGAAACGCACCCTCTTGGCTGCGCTTACGGTTGCCTCGGCGACAAGTTTTGCTGCCGACGAACCCCTACCGACTAGCGTGGCTGATCTGCGCTATGGCGTAACCCTGTACGAGTACTATCAGGCCAATTACTTCACTGCGTTGAGTGAGTTAATGGTGGCTGAGGCGCGCGGAGGCATTCAAGGCCATAAAGATAATCCCGAGTTAATTGCCGGCAGTATCGGTCTGGCTTTTGGCATGGAAGAGCGCGCGGGCACAACCTTTGCGAAATTACTGGATCAAGGCCGGCCCCAAGTAGTGCGCGACACGGCTTGGTTTTACCTGGGTAAGCTGCAATACCACCAAGGTGACTGGCTGGGTGCCGAGCAGAGCTTTAGCCAAATATCCGCTGAAGTTGATAAGCGTTTGAAGCGCGAGCTGGCCTCTATGCGTGTGCAAGTGTTATTGCGCACCAACGATTTTAAAGGCGCAAGACAGTTGGTGGATGGCTTAGAAAATCTGGGTAACTGGGCCGAGCTCATTAATTACAACATGGGGGTATCTTTTGGCCGCGAAGGCGATGCGGTGGCGGCGCAAAAATACCTTGCTGAGGTGACCAGCACCGAGCTCAACGCGAATCCAATCGAGCAAAAATTACAGCGCGCGCTGCGCGATAGGGCATATACCGCCAGTGGCTATGTGCATATCCAGCAGGGCGAGTACGACGCTGCGGTGGCGCAGTTTCAGAAAGTTCGTCTCACCGGCCCCTATTCAGACCGAGCACTCTTAGGTTTGGGCTGGGCAGAAGTGTCTCGGAAAAATTACGACAAAGCCTTAGCGCCTTGGCAAACCTTAAGCGAGGGCTCATTACAGCAGAGCCCGGTGTTGGAGTCGCTGTTGGCGATCCCCTATGCCTATGAACAGTTAGATGCGGATGTGGCCGCTCTATCGGCCTATGAAAGCGCCGAGCTTATATTCATGCGCGAGCTGGAAAAAATTGCTGGCTTGCGGGAAGCGTTAGCCGATCAATTCCTGTTGAATAGCATTCGCTCGGCCGCCAGCAATCAAAATCAAAGCTGGTTTACCCTTGATGAAAATGTCGCGCTTCAGCCCGAGATCGCCTATCTCACAGAGATTTTCGCGCGCAATGATTTTCAAACCAAAGTGCAATCTGTGCGCGATTTACTGTTTCTGCAAGCGACGCTGAAGCAGTGGGCTGAGAAGCAAGGCGTTTACACAGACTTACTGGTTCTGCGCGGTCAAGTGCGCGAGCAGAAGCTCGCTAACATGAAATCGACAGGCTTATTAACGCAAGAAGCCGAGCTGCGTGAACAAGCCGCTAAATTAAGTGCTTGGGTCACAGCGGTCGAGAAAGACCGCGATTATCTGGCGCTGATTACCGACGAAGAGATGCTCGATAATTTAGAGATTGTCGATACCGCCATTGAAAATGTTGCCGGTATGACAGCCAGTGGCGAAGATATGAGCGAAGAGCTACGGCAACTGAAGTTTTACCGAGGCATTATTAGTTGGCAGGCGCAGGATAAATTTTCGGAAAATTTATGGACGCAGAAACGCAATCTAGCTGAATTGAATGCCGAGTTAGAAAAGCTCACGCAAACACAAAAGTCGCTGCAAAAAGCCATTGATGAAGCACCGGAAATTCTTCCTTATCAACAGCGGATGAGCGCCCTCGATCAGCGTTTAGCGGCGGAAACAGTGGCGATTGAGCAACAGTTGGCCGCGGAAGAAAAAGCGCTGCGAGCACAAGTGCTGAAAGCACTCGATGAGCAGCAAATTCGCGTTAAAAATTATCTGGCGCGCGCCCGCTTAAGTGTGGCTCGCCTGTACGATGAGCGGTTAAAGCAGTGATGGGTATTGCCAGCAATAAACCAAAACCCCTGGTGCTGGCCATCGCCATGCTGGGTGTATTGAGCCTAACAAGTTGTAGCATGTTTGACGACGAGTTGGTCGATGACAGTCCAAAGTTGGAAAATCTCTTACCCGCGCGTATGCCTGAGGTTCAGCCTATTGTGGCTGATACGGAATTAGAAACCGTGCAGCGGCATTACCACGCAGCACTAGAAGTTGCAGAAGACGAAGAGATTCGTCGCGATATTCACGAGCGCTTAGCCGAGCTGGCGATGATTCGCGCCGAGCAAAAACTGCTCGACGGTGTCGAAGACCCGGCGCCGTATTTTGCCGAAGTTGTCACGCAGTACAAAGCGCTGCTCAGTTACCCCATGGATGAGCACTACAATCCGGCGCGGCAACAAGAGGCGGTTTACCAGCTTGCTAGAGCCTACGCCCTCACCGGTGCGATGGATGAATCCACGCAGGCCTTAGAAACCTTAACCACCCAGCATCCCGATGCGGAGTTTGTCGCAGAAGCCAAGTTTCGACAGGCGGAAGCAGCCTTCAGTGCGGGCAATTACGTTGCCGCCGCCGATGGTTATCAGTTGGTGATGGATCACGGCCCAGAAACACCGTATTTCATCAACGCAACTTATATGCATGGTTGGGCCATGTTTAAGCGCGGTTGGTATCCTCAAAGCTTAGATTCTTTCACCCAAGTACTGGATATTCTATTGCCTGAGGGCACAGAGGCGTCCAGCTTAGCGCCCAGTAATTTTAATTTGTTAAATGACTCGCTGCGCATTATGGCGGTGACTTTCTCCTACCTCGACGGCCCAGATACCATCGAGCAGACCTATGCGGACACGGGCAAGCGGCATTATCATCACTTGCTGTATGAGCACCTAGGTCGCTTGTATTTAGAAAAAGAACGCTACCGCGATAGCGCCGATACCTACGGTCATTACGTGGCGAATAATCCCATCGATGCCTACTCGCCAACCTTTTCCGTGCTGCAAATTGACGTGTACGGGCAAGGTAATTTCCCATCGCTGATTCTGCCGGCAAAACAAGATTTCGTGCGCAACTATGGTTATACCAGCGCCTACTGGAGTGGGCTATCAGAAGTAGATCGAGAGCCGATTCGCAAACACCTGTACACCTTTTTAGATGAGTTGGCCAGTTACGAGCACAGTAGCGCGCAGCAGGCAAAGGCAGACTTAGAAAAATTACGCACGGATAAATCGGTTAAAGCGGAAGACCGAGAAAAGCTCATTGCCGCGCAAATACAAAAACGCGTTGGTCACTACGCGCAAGCAGCCCTATGGTATTCAGAATTTATTAGCACCTTTCCAGAAGATCCGAAAACCCCAGAAATGGCGTTTTTAATGGGTGAAGCGCTGTACGAGTCCGGCAAAATGGAAGCCGCATTCGCAGCGTTTGAAAGTGTTGCCTACCGTTATAAAGACGCCAAGCGCGGTGCCGAAGCCGGTTACAGTGCAATTCTTGCCGCCACCGAAGTGTTGGCAACCGATACCTTGTCTGAAGAAGATCGCGCCGCTTGGGCTGAACTAAAAATTGCTACCAGTCTACGCTTTGCCGATAGTTTCCCCACCGATACGCGCTCGGCTGCAGTACTTACCCAAGCGGCGGATGAATTGCTCGCCCTGGGCCGACCCGAGGAGGCCATTATCGCTGCTCAGCGCGTGACCCAATGGCAACCTGAACCGGCGGCGGAATTGCGTAAAACGGCTTGGCTGGTTTTGGGGCAAAGTTATTACGATACCCATCAATATGCTCAGGCTGAATCGGCTTATCAGGAAGTACTGAACTACTTGCCGAAAGATGATCCTGCGCGCAAAGACATCACCACGCGTATTGCCGCGAGCGTATACCGCTCGGCAGAGCAGTTACTGGCAGCGGGTACAGTGATGGCGGCTGTGGATCAGCTGGTGCGGGTGCAGGCCTTGGCGCCCGGTAGCGATATTGCCATCAGTGCACAATACGACGCCGCCAGTTACCTCATGGATTTAGAACAGTGGGATGAGGCGCAGAAGTTATTGTTAGATTTTAGAAAACAATACCCAGACCACAAACTCACGGCCAGCATCACACCAAAAATGGTCGTGATCTATGAAAAGCAGGAAAGCTGGTCGCTCGCCGCCGATGAATTGTTAAAACAGGCGAGGCTTAGTGCCGATCCGGTACTACAGCAGCAGTCGCTGTTTGTTGCCGCCGAATACTACGAACGCGATAAAAAAGTGCCTGAGGCGATCAATTACTACCGGGAATACGCACATAATTATCCCGAGCCTTTCGGTCAAAACCTGGAGGCCCAATACAAGTTGAGCGAGCTTTACTTGCAGGAAGGCAATAGCCAAAATCGCAATTTTTGGCTGCGCAAGATGATTGATACCGATCGCGATGCCGGCGAAAACCGCTCGGATCGCTCCATCTTTTTAGCGGCCATGGCGACCAGTGTTTTTGCCGATGAAGCCTATCAACAGTTTGCTAGCCTTCCACTTAAGTTGCCGTTGAAAACGTCGTTGGCAAATAAAAAGAAAGCATTGCAGAACACGCTTAATAAATATCAAGATTTAAGTGCTTACGGCGTGTCTGAATACACCACCCAAGCGAGCCACCGCGTTGGCGCTATCTATGCGCAACTTAGCCGCGATCTTATGGATTCACAGCGCCCCAAAGGCTTGGATGAGCTTGAGCTTGAGCAGTATGAAATTCTATTAGAAGAACAGGCCTTTCCGTTCGAAGAACAAGCTATCGAAATTTTCGAAACCAATGCGCAGAGATCTTGGTCTGGCACTTACGATAATTGGGTAAAGCAAAGCTTTAGTGAGTTAGAAAAATTATTGCCGGCGAGATACAGAAAGCCGGAAGCCGTTGTGGAGGTCAGCAATGCGCTGCGCTAATTATACTCGCTTAGTCTGTGTCGTTGCCTTCCTATTGGTAGCGGCTTGTAGTACCGCGCCAGTAGAGAAAAAAGATGCAAAAGAGCGCGAAGTAGAGCTGCCAGTTGTCGACCCATCGGCCATTGTCACGCGCGTACCTAGCCCCAATCCCTACGATCAACTAGCCGAGCCCAATGACCCCGCCGTGCGCGCCATGTTTGAAAAAGCCAATGCGCTGATGGCTAAGCAGCAGTGGGCATCGGCAGAGGCGCTACTATTGCAGGCGATTGCGCAGGCGCCTAGCTATGCAGGTCTTTACTACAACTTGGGGCGGGTTTATCAAAAGCTGAATCGACCCGAGGATGCAGAAGCGCAATATCGCAACGCTACTGGCCTAAATAGCCAGCATATATACGCCTATAACGCTCTGGCCCAACTGAAACGCGAAGCAGGCGCCTTTGAAGAAGCCGAGGCGTTGTACAAACAGGCACTCGCCGTGTGGCCGGATCATGCCGATAGCTATAAAAATTTAGGCATCCTGTACGACCTCTACATGGGTAAGCTGCCGGAGGCACTCGTACAATATAAAAATTACCAAGCCCTACAGCCCGAGCCAGACCGCTTGATGGCGGCGTGGATTATTGATTTAGAGCGCCGTTTACCAGCCGCGCCAGCGTCTGAACCTGCGCCAGTTGAAGCCGCCGACGAGGTGAGTGCAGAATGAAAAAAATAGTAACTTTAGCCTGTCTTATGGGCGTGAGTACCCTTAGCGTTGGTCAAGACGTGACCTTAGGTACAACGGTGACAGGCAACCAAGAGCAACCAAAAGTTCTCTATATAATTCCGTGGCAAAACGCGGAGAGAAGTGGCGCATTAGAGGGCACGATGAACTCGGCGCTTTCAGATGTATTTCTATTGGTAGATCGGAATGAGCTAAAACGTGAAATTCATGTGATAGAAACGTTACTACCTGATACTAAAAGTCCAACTATTGTTGACAACTAAACCCCAGCACTGAGGAACCTTCTATGGATTTCATCAACACCATTCTTCGATTTTTTCAGGATGGCGGCACATTTATGTACCCCATTTCCCTCGTCCTCGTGATCGGGCTTGCCATCGCCATTGAGCGCTGGGTTTTTCTAACACATGCCAAAATCAGCAATAGACGTGCATTCGATCGTATATTGCCGCTCTTGGCAAAAGGCGAGTACAAAAAAGTTGTGTCTATGGGCAACACCGAAGATGCACCGGTTGCACGCATGGTTGCCTCTGGTGTTGCGCGTATGGCTGAATCACAGCGCCGCGACGACATCGAGTTGGCGATGGAAGAAGGTGTAATGGAAGCCGTGCCACGCTTGGAAAAGCGCACGCCTTATTTAGCAACCTTGGCAAACATTGCGACCTTGTTAGGCCTCCTTGGTACCATTATCGGTTTGATCGCGGCATTTACCGCTGTTGCAAACGCCGATCCAACAGAAAAGGCCTCGCTCCTGTCGCAAAGTATTTCTGTCGCGATGAACACCACGGCTTTCGGTTTGATTGCGGCAATTCCGTTGTTACTTTTGCATGCGATGTTGCAAACCAAGACAACTGAAATTGTCGATAGCTTGGAAATGGCAGGCGTTAAGTGTTTAAACATCATGGCAAGCGCGCGCGCTGTGGTTACCAAAACACGCACGCAAGACCCAAGTTAATAACAGCAACGTTGGCGTTAGCGCCAATCATTAGCGCTGCCTAAAAACTGCAGCACATTGAAAAACGTTACTGACTATTCTCACAAAGGTTTAACGCATGTTGAGATCCAAACACAAACACAAGCCAGAGGCCGAGCTCGACATTACGTCGTTCATGAACCTCATGATCGTGCTCGTGCCCGTTTTGTTGCTCTCAATGGTGTTCGCTCATATTACCGTGTTGGATTTAAAGTTACCTGATTTAGCGGCAGACCCTGCGTCTAGCCCAGATACGCCAGATCAGTATTCATTGGAAGTGGTTATCTACCCTGAGGGGTTTGTGATAAACCAACCGGCGGGTCGTCGCTTAAGAAGCATTCCGGCTACCGATGAAGGTCAAGACTATAAAAATCTTTCCGTGACACTTCAGGCTGTCAAACAGCGCCTCGAAGAAATCGGTAATGAAAAGCGTGACATCGTTGTGTTGTCGCAAAAAGATACAGATTATCAGACCCTCGTATCTGTCATGGACACAGTTCGATCCTTTAAAGCCGTTGTTGCAGCCAATGAAGTGGATGCCGCATTGTTTCCCGATGTCTCATTGGGTGATGCACCGGTAAATATTAATTTCGATGCAACGCCTGTTGCTGAAACCGGAGGAGTTACACCATGAAACAATCCCTCCGCGCTAAGCGTATGGCTGCACATCACAAGCGTCAGAAGCAAGGTTCGAAACTCAACCTTGTTTCCCTGATGGATATTTTCACGATTTTAGTTTTCTTTTTGTTGGTTAACTCATCCGATGTAGAAGTGCTGCAAACGGATAAGTCTATCGTGCTGCCGACTTCTAGTTCTGAGCAAATGCCTGATACCACATTAGTTGTGCGTATTAATGCCAACGATTTAATTGTTGGTGGCAGAGCAGTTGCTAGAGTTGATGAAGTTATTGCCGCCAAAGGCAACGATATAGAAGCCCTCGCGTTGGAACTAAAATATTTAAGTGCAAAGGCTCGTCCGCTAACACCGGAAGAGCAAGTGAAAGGCCGCGCAGTCACCATTATGGGTGATAAAGCTATACCTTATACCTTGCTCAAAAAAGTGATGGCAACCTGCGCTCAAAACGAATACCGCAATATTTCATTGGCCGTGTCTAAAGGCGATGAAAAAGCGGCTAGCGAAACTTGAGGCGGGGACTATGCAAAAAACATTTATAGCAATTCCGCCAAGTCTACTTCTGCCATGGAGTTCACTGGAACACGACAACGAAGCATATATCAAGATTCTACGTATATTGTTAGTAGTCTTGTTGTTGCTGAGTATCATCGTTCCATTGATCAGTGTGCCAGAAATCGACCGGGAAAAAGCCGAGGCACTGCCACCGACCTTAGCCAAAATCATATTGGAAAAGCAGGCCTTGCCTCCGCCACCACCGCCTAAGCCGAAGGAGCCGGAAAAGCCCAAGGAAGAGCCTAAGCCGAAGGAAAAACCGAAAGAGCCTGAAAAGCCCAAGGAAAAACCGAAGGAAGTTGAGCCACCTAAACCCGATGTGGCAAAGGCGCGAGAAAAAGCCGCTGTGTCTGGGTTGTTGCAGTTCCAAGACGACTTAATGGATATGCGCGAAGCCTTGGATGCTTCCGATATTGCCAGCGCCAACATTACCCGTGGTGCTGCCGAAGCTGAGAAAATGGACAGGTCCATGATTACCAGCGGTGCTAAGTCTACCTCCGGTGGTATCAGTAGTGCGGCAGTCAGTCGTGAAACTGGCGGTGTTGCTTTGGGCGGGCGCGAAACAACAAAAGTTGATTCGAAGTTGGCTGCTGGTGGCACTGAGGTTAAGGCAAGCAAAACTAACCGCGATGTATCCGGGCGTAGCGAAGAAGAAATCCGCCGCGTGATGGATAAAAACAAAGCGGCAATTTTTGCGATCTACAACCGTGCTTTGCGTCAAAATCCAACCCTTCAGGGTAAAGTTGTGGTGAAAATGGTTATTGAACCCAATGGCTCCGTATCGGCGGCGTCTATTGTGTCCAGTGATTTAAATGATCCCGATTTGGAAGGAAAGATTCTTTCGCGTTTGAAGTTAATTCGCTTTGCGGCGGACAATGTGACTCAAACGTCGTTAAATTACTCTTTCGATTTCTTGCCCTATTAATAAAAAAGCCGTCAGCGTCAGTGCTGGCGGCTTTTTTATTGTTCAAGTTAAAATATATTTGCTGCACTCATTGACTCCTAACGGCTGGCCCTATTTACTGCCGCAATCGTGAGCTACCCTAATGTGGCATACTCAGATCACCCGCATAGGGACCCCAATGCGCCGCTCTTTACGTCCTACTCTGTTACTGGCAATTGTGTTTTCCTTTGTCTCCTTATCTAGCCTTGCCGATGAGATGCTGCAACAGCGCATAGAGGCATGGCAGTTGGGTTTCGCACCTTATGTACAAGCAGAACCCATCCGCAATAGCCAAGTGCTAATGGAGTTTTACCAGGCCAACGAGTTTGAACCTATCTGGCTGGATCAAGGCAAACTCAATGAACAGGCATTGGCATTCATCGGCATATTAGGCGCGGTAGTGTCCGAAGGGCTATTGCCAGAGGACTACCACTACCAGCAATTCCAATCGCCCGCACAATTTGCACCCATAGATTTAGAGTTAGCGTTGAGTGATGGCTTGCTGACGCTGGCCAGCCATCTCTTGGCTGGAAAAACAGAAGCCACACAATTTACCCCAGAGTGGAAAGCGAACCCAAGGCCGCGGCAACTAGAAGGTATATTGCCAAAAATAGCCGCAGGGACTGATATAAAACGTCTTCTCGACGAGGCGCGACCACAACAAATTCGCTATCGGCGTTTAATAGCGGTCGTTGAACAATATGCCCGGTTAACGGATAGGCCTTGGCCGCAATTGGCTAACGCGCCCTCAATCAAAGCGGGCGCAAAGGACGAGCGAATTGTCGAAATTGCTGAGCGATTGAAGTTGTTGGGCGACCTAGACCCGGCTTGGTCTTCGAGCAGTTACGACCAAGAAATCATCGCCGCGGTAAAGCATTTTCAACTTCGACATGGCTTAAAAGAAGATGGCGATATAGGACGTGAAAGTTTTGCCGCGCTAAATATCTCCCCAGCCGAGCGATTAAAACAGCTCGTGGTTAATCTTGAGCGCTGGCGTTGGTTAGATAGTGATTTGGGCAATACCTTTGTAGTGGTCAATATTGCCGGCTTTGATTTACGGGTTATTGCCGACGGCGAAACAATTTTTCAGCAACCGGTGATCGTTGGTAGGGATTTTAGAAAAACCCCCGTGTTCAGCGATAAAATTCGCTACCTTGTGTTTAACCCAACCTGGACTGTGCCCTTTAAACTCGCGGTTGAAGACAAGTTACCAGAAATAAGAAAGAATCCAAATTATCTACACGATTATGGTTTTACTGTGTACCAAGGTGGTACGTCCGACGTAGTTGATCCGGCAGTCGTTGACTGGTCTCTGGTTAATAGGCGAAATTTTAACTATCGCTTTGTTCAAGCACCAGGGCCGTTAAACGCGTTAGGGCAAGTGAAATTTATGTTTCCCAATGGCTTTGATGTTTATTTGCACGACACGCCAGCGCGCGAGTTATTTACCAACCATCAACGCGCTTTTAGCTCTGGCTGTATTCGCGTATTCAATCCCTTAGCATTGGCCGAGCTTCTGCTAAAAGATGATGGCTGGAATCGGGAAAAAATAGATCAACTTATCGAGAGCAGAGAGAGCAAAACTGTTTATCTGAAAAATCCAATACCTGTTCATATCGAGTACTGGACAGCTTGGGTCGATAGATCTGGGGTTATAAATTTTAGAAATGATATCTATAAGCGCGACGAGGCACTTTATGAGGCGCTCATCCAGCCCTTAGAAAAAAGTTTGGCGATAACCGTTAGTGGGAAAGTTGGGCAGGACGCAAATCAATCATCAGCTGAGGCTGAGGAAACTAATTTATGAGTTTGAAATATCACCTGTTTGCTCGTTATGTAGCGTTTTGTGTGGCGTTGATCCCCGCAGTTGTGGAAGCTAACTTTGACGCTCATCGAGCGCCATTTCAGGTGGCACTCAATCAGCGCGTGATTTCCTATAGTACTAGCTTCCATGCAACCTTGCCTGGCCAGACCATCAATTTAACGTTTGATGAAAAAGATGATGATGCTTATAGCCTTGTCGCCAGTCAGCAAAGCATTAACTCAAAAGCTGGTTTAATTCGATATTTGGTTCCCTCAAAAAAAGGGCATTATTCACTTCAGATCAAAAAGCAAAATTCCGACGCCTCTATCCAGCTACAGCTATTTGTTTTAGTGCCGAGCACAGAAATTAAAAATGGTAGTTTGAATGGCTACAAGATCGGTAATTATCCGGAGCCTTTACGAGGCCTCGCCGAATACCAAGCACCGGTGGGTTACATAGAAGTCACCAAGGATATCGAAAGCTTGAAAATATCTCCCCATTTCACGCTAGGTCAGTTTCTATGTAAACAGGCCAGTGGTTACCCAAAGTACATCGTCTTACGGCCAAGATTACTGCAAAAGCTAGAGTTATTTTTAGAGGATATTAATAGTAAAGGCATCAGAGCAGATGAATTAGTTGTAATGAGTGGCTATCGAACGCCGCATTACAATCGATCAATTGGTAATGTCTCGGCGAGCAGGCACCTCTATGGTGGCGCGGCGGATATCTTTGTCGATGTAAGTCCGAAAAATAACTATATGGATGATGTTAATGGCGACGGTAAAGTAACTGTTGCCGATGCGACCCATTTGTATCAAATAGCGGATAGCTTGGTGGCGCGTACAGGCCGCAAAGATCTAACGGGCGGCGTTGGCAAGTACGATAAAACCTCGAACCATGGGCCCTTTATTCATATTGATGTGCGCGGCACTAAGGCGCGTTGGAGCATTGAGTGATTGATCGGCTGTTGAATTAGAACGCCAAAGTAAAACCCGCACGCCAGTTAAAATTTTGCGTGCGGGAAAGTTCAGCGTCTAAAATATCTCGGGTGCGGCCGTAGCTATTAATCCAATTGATGCCCACATAGGGTTTGAATACTGGGTTAACGATGTACCTTAATCTCAGCCCGACCTCTAAGGTGCTAAGACCTTCGCCAATAGAGGTGTCAATGTCGTCGTTGCCGAAAAACGTCAGCTCCGCTTTAGGAATGAGTTTCAATCGTGGCGTGATTTCGAAAAAATGCTCAGCGCCGAGCAACAGACTTTGATTGGCGTCATTTGCAAAAGCCGTGGCTTCCAGTGCAGTGCCGCTTTCCGTTTCACCGGTAAAAGAGATTACACCCCAGTTGCGGGTGGGCTCCGGATAGCTATCAGCCCTCACGCCAGCCCTAAAGACCCAGCTGTCATTTATGCCGGTTTGGCCAAGCAGCTGAATTTCGTGAGCGTTTTCTCTTTCGTCGAAAAGCGCAGCGGATGTTTTAAAAACCAAGGCGTTATCGGCAGCGTTACCCAAAAATATTTCGCCATCCCAAAGCCCTACCCCTTGGCTGCGCCATTCTACTAAATCGAATTCACCCGACAGTATGGCCTCTTCACTATCGGCAAAGGCTACTGTGCTGAACAACAAAAAAGAAATAAAAATTATTCGCATTACGTTGGCTGACCTCGATTTTACTGATTAATCACCTATAAAAAGCGTGACTAGTACGGGCTGGCTATAAACTCGCGGAGTGTGCCTAGATGAGGTCAAATACTCAACCTGAATTATCCCCAGCGGGTAAGTTTTAAACATTTGCCTAGCAAGTCCAGAAATACTGTCATCCGAGTCATTGGTGCCAATGGGAATCATTGGCATATAGGGTTAGTATAGGCGGCAATGGATTGACGATTAGGCGAATAAGAATGAGACAAACGCATCATCGCTCATGCCATTTGTGCGAAGCTATTTGTGGGTTAGTGATAGAAACTGACGGCGAACAAATTGTTTCAATCAAAGGCGACAAGGACGATGTCTTTAGCAAAGGCTACATTTGCCCAAAGGCTGTGGCTCTACAAGATATTCATACCGACCCAGACCGTATTACGGAGCCGATGCGCAAAACCGCGAATGGCTGGCAGCCCATCAGCTGGCCCGAGGCAATCGAGCTGGCGGCCGAGCAATTGTGTGCAGCGCAAGCTAACTTTGGCGATGACGCTGTTGCGATTTATGCCGGTAATCCCTCCATTCACTCCTACGGTACCTGGCTTTATTCGGGCTATACCACGCGGGCGTTAAAAACCAAGAATCGCTTCTCAGCCACCTCGGTAGATCAGTTGCCACACCATGTGGTTGCGCTGCTTAGCTTTGGTCATTGGCTGCGTATTCCCGTGGTTGATATCGACCGCTGCCAATGGCTGCTCATGTTAGGCGCCAACCCTTTAGCGTCGAATGGTAGTGTCATGACGGCACCGGATATGCCTAATCGGCTGAAGCGTTTAAAAGCCCGGCAGGGAAAGTTGTTGGTGGTAGACCCAAGGCGCACGGAGACGGCAAAAGTCGCCGATCTACACTTAGCCATGCCGCCGGGTAAAGATGTTTATTTACTGTTGGCCATGCTGCAACACCTCTTCGCCCAAAATTGGCAAAAGCTTGGTCGCTTTGAAGGCCTTGTGGATGGCATGGCCCAAGTAGTAGAGGCAGTCGCGCCTTTTACACCCGAAGTCGCCGAACAACATACGGGCATCAGTGCGGAAACGATTCGGCAGATAACCGCCGAGCTGGTTGCTGAACCCAAGGCTGCGGTGTACGGGCGCATGGGCGTATCGACCCAAGAGCACGGTACCTTGTGCCAGTGGGCGATTCAGTTGTTAAATTTATTGACCGGCCACATGGATGAAGTGGGTGGCCTGATGTTGAGTAACCCGGCCATCGACCCCGCCGGGCCCGGGTCTAATCCGCAGGGCTTCGATCGTCATCGCTCGCGGGTTCGTGGGTTACCGGAATTTGCTGGCGAATACCCCAGTGCGACATTGGCCGAGGAAATACTGACCCCTGGCGCAGGGCAGATTAAAGCGCTGCTCACCATTGCCGGTAATCCGGTACTCTCTACGCCCAATGGTCGGCAGTTAGATGACGCCTTGAGCCAGCTCGATTTTATGGTTGCTGTAGATTTTTATATCAACGAGACCACTCGTCACGCCGATGTAATCTTGCCGCCGGTGTCGCCCTTGGAACGCGGGCATTACGATTATATTTTTCATGCGCTAGGGGTGTATAACACCAGTCGTTTTTCAGCGCCGATTTTTCCTAAACCGGAAAACAGTAAACACGATTGGCAAATTTTTGTAGAGCTCGGAGACGCCATCCGCGCGTGCAAGGAAATGCCTGCGAAACAGAGCGTCAGCCCAGAGCAAGTACTGGATATGATGCTGCAGCAAGGTGCCCATAAACTTGACTTAGCCACGCTGGAGCAACACCCCAGTGGTGTCGACTTGGGGCCACACATCTCGCGCATGGCGGCGTTATACAGCGAGGAAAATCCGGTTCGCTTGGCGCCCGAACAATTTATTCAAGCAGTTCGGAATTTAAACTGCGAGCATACAGAGCCAAAGGCACTAAAGTTAATTGGCCGTAGGCATACGCGCTCAAACAATTCTTGGATGCACAACTATCATCGCCTGGTAAAGGGCAAGCGTCGCGACCAGTTGATGATGCACCCCAGCGATATGCAGGCCCGCCATATTACCGCAGAGGCCAAGGTGCTGATTAAGAGCCGCGTAGGCAGCGTTGTCGCCACTGTGCAAGCCTGTGAAGACCTATTGCCAGGTGTGGTGAGCTTACCCCATGGCTTTGGTCATAATAGGCTGGCCACCAAGCTCCACATTGCCGAACAACACGCTGGCGTAAGCGCTAACGATTTAACGGATGATCAGTATATTGATACCATCTCCGGTAACGCCGCCGTGAATGGCGTTAACGTTGAGGTTTGCCTTGTCAAACTAACGCCCAAGTCAAAAAGCTCTGAGCTCTGCATGGTTGCGCTTTCCGATTAGCGAATGGCTGATTGACGCTCTCTGAAAACCTATCGGAGAGCGTCAATGACCTAGCCCCCGAGATGGCTTTGTTATGCCCAGTAAACGAAACATGTGTCAGGCTTGTCAGCTGCCGGCGTCGCGCTGTATTTGTACTTTCGCCAGTGCGATATCGAGCAACCTCTCGATGTCAGTTTTACAGCATCCAGACGAGCAGTTTCATCCAAAAAACACCTTAAGATTGGCGCAACTATGTCTGCCCAGTTTGAAGGTATTCGTCGGTGAAACAGCGGTGGATTTTTCCGCGCTTGAACAAGAGTGCGCGGCGCCTGAGGTCAAACCCTGTGTTATCTTTCCCACGCAAACAAGCCAAGCGCTGGAAACTGTCACTACGCATCAGGTGAATCACTTAATCTTCATCGACGCGACATGGCGTAAAGCCTTCAAAATTTGGAGCGTAAATAGCTGGCTACACGCATTGCCCTGCTATCATTTTACCCGGGCACCGGAAAGTCAGTATCACCTGCGCAAGACGTCGCGCGAACACGGCTTATCGAGCCTTGAAGCTATAGCCTATGGGCTTAGCTTGGTTGACAATGTTGATGTGGCGGCGCTGTACGCCACACAACACTCATGGATGGAGCAAAAGCGGGCGATGATGCCCAAGGACATTCAAAAGCGCTATGAACCTTGAGCAATTGCATGTCGTGCGACGGCAGGGCCTAGACCTACCGCTGGCAAATCAATTTTACAAGCGCGTTGATAAACGCCTTAAAGCCCGGGCAGATGAAATTGTTTGGCTGGCTAGTATCGACGCTCAAGCTATTGCGGGATTGCGCTTGCGCGCGCTGCCGTCCGGCGAACACCTAGTAACCGGTGTGTTGGTTGACCCAGACTGGCGCTGTCGCGGTGTCGCACATGCTCTGTTGCAGTCAGCTCGGATCGATTTCAGCCGCAACTACACCTACTTGTTCTGCGAACCGCAGTTGGTGCCTTTGTATAGCAAAGTTGGCTTTGTGCTCGTGCAAAAAGGTGACATGCCTGATCCCCTAATAGGACGCTGGCAGGCTTACCAGCGCAAGACCCCCGAGTTAGTCGCTATGTGTTATCGCCAATTACCAAACTGAGTATTCATTAGAAACGATTGTTAGCACCCATTTACCCTGAGAGTAAGTGTATCTGTGCGTGTGCGAATGGTTTGCAAAACAGCGGCTTGCAACGGACAATGTGGACACTGATTGAACGGCGTTGATAGCGATGGGCAAATTATTTTTTAAGCTACACGATGTACCCGAGCATGAGGCGGAAGAGGTTCGCCACATGTTAGATAAGGCCGGCATTGCCTATTATGAAACCAGCGCGGGAAATTGGGGCGTATCTTTAGCAGCACTTTGGTTGGCGCAGGAAAGTGATCTAGAAAACGCAAACGCATTATTAACAGAATTTCAGGAAAAATGGCGCCAAGAGTCACTGGCAGCACGGGAAAGTGAACCGCAAGAAACGCTCATGTCACGCCTAAAGCGAGAGCCGGTTAAGGTGACATTAGCGATTATAGCGGTAGCCGCCATTCTCTACTTATCGATTATGCCTTTCACTGGCGCTTGGTCTTGACCAAACAATAAGCCGAAAAATTTTGCCCGCTGTGACGGTCCCGTATCGCGCTCGGTAAAATAGATAACATGCTGGCTTGCATCTGCCTGTGGGTCTAAGGTAATTCCCCACAACGGCTTGATTTGGTTGGGGACCAACGAGTAACGCGCATCGATAATACGGTTCCTATTGCTGCTGTCAACGGCGAGATAACCATTGGAAAACCAATGAAAGCGTTCGATGTCTTTGGCCTGCTGCGAATTTTTTTCCAACCAGGGAAAGTCATCGTCAATATCTAATTTTTTTGCTTTCTCGCCGGCTATGTATTGGGTAGTGTGCAGTACACGCACGGCGTCCACATAAAAATCATCTTCCGTTTCGTACACAACTTTCCATAGCCATAAGTTGGCGAAGGTCGGTTTTGCTTCGAGATTAATAGGCGTGTGGTTGCGCTGTTGCGCCATAGCCCAGCCCGCAGCCTCGGCTCGATCGCGCTGCACAACGCCGAGTAATAGATAAGCTAAAGCCCAGGCCAAACCGAATTGTGCGAAACGTGGGCGTCGGGTGAGGTAGCCGATAATAACCAGTAGCAGCAAGGGTAGCGTGAACAGCGGGTCGATCACCGAAACATTATTCCAGGCAACACGTGCACTCGATAACGGCCAAAATAGCTGCGTACCGAAGGTGGTGCATGCATCGAGTAGTGCATGCGTGGCATAACCTAAGGTGGAAAATAGAATGCTGAACTTTAGGCTGAGTTGAAATCGATTGCCAAAAACAGCGTAAAGTATCATTCCACAGATCAGGCCGCCAAAGGGAACAAACAACAAAGAATGAGTGAATTGGCGGTGAAACTCTAAGAATAGTAAGGGATCTGTTGATGAGCGAATTAACACGTCGAGATCTGGCGCCATGCCGGCCAAAGCGCCAAACACGGTGGCGCCAACAATCTTTTGTTGCCGTGTGACAGCTTGCGGTAGTGCGGCGCCTAAAACACCTTGGGTGATTGGGTCCATAGAAAACAATCCAATACTATGAAATTATCGAGTGCTGAGTGACTAGATGAGAATCGGCAGGGGCCAATCTGCTATCTTATGTTGAGTGTCAGTGTAAACGAATCGTCGGCAATAGGGTGAATGTGTTGTCGGTAATAGGAGAGTAGGTTGCTTAATATCCTCAAGTCAGCATGGAAAACCAGTCGAGAGTTTACCGCTTCTCTATTGGTTAGCCAGCGTCGGTCCAATGTCAGTGATGAAGATGCGCAGTCAGGCGCGGCACTGTCGCCCCAGTCCATCTTGCGCAAGCGGGAGGACTTATCCGAGCAGCTTCCTCGCGCCCTAGTTGCTGCTTTCAACACGGAGCCGCTCGAACCAAATGATCCGCGCTTTGTTGGCCGCGAAGAAGAGCTGGCTGCGCTTTTGGATGCGCTCGAGGACTGGCGCAATGGCAGAGCGAGCCTTACGGCAATAACCGCACCCCATGGCGCAGGCATTACCAGCTTACTCAATCAGGTGCGCAGTAAAGTACAACCCGCTGAAATCTTGAGCTGTTTAAGCTTGGCAATGCGACCTTGCTCGGCGGCGGAAGCCTTGCGCCTCATGAACAGCATTTTTGAATTTGAGCCGGCACCTGAAACAGTTTCTGAAATGGTCTTGGCTATTAAAAATAGCCCACCCAGAGTGATCATCATTGATGATGGCCACATGCTGCTATCGCGTAAAATGGGTAACATGGCTGCTGTGCAAACGATAGGTGCAATTTTAGTCGCCACCCAACACTGTCATTGCTGGATAGTTGGCTGTGCCAAGCAAGCTTGGCGTCGTTTATCGTTTCTCTATCAAAGTGATCGGTTTTTCAACCGTATTATTGAATTGGACTATTTTAGTGCCGGTGAAATGAGTGACATCATTGAGCGACGTTTTTATGGTTTGGGTTATGAGTGGAGTGAACGCTTAGCGCTGGAGGAGGATAAGGCAGATCCAATGCCAGCGAAATTTAAACAGTTACACGATATTTCCAATGGTTTACCCGAAATGGCTTTCTTTTTCCTCTTGTTCGCTATGGAAAAAGAGCCGGACGTTGAGGCGTTTGGGCTCAGCCAATTTTCTCACTTGGATACCGGCATTATTAAAACGTGCAGTGAAGAGGAGCTATTTAGCTTAGCGGAAATCTTTGTCCATGGCGTTATGGAGCATGCCGATCACGAAACGCTTTTTAGAATTAGTCCAGAGCAAAGCCTGTTGCGCTTAGAGCGGCTGTGCCGCGCTGGCATCTTGCACCGAATAGCCACAGGTGAACATTATACGAGTAACAGCTATTACCTATCGCCCATTCTTGCGCAGGCGATGGTATCTCATCTCGTACTCAGCAATAGACTCTACTAGGGGCCGTCGTGGAACAGACAGAAGAAACTCAAAATACGCTCAACGTTATATTGGAAATTTTTTCTTTAGAAAAAGTAGCCTCAATTGCCTTGCTGTTTTTTATTGCTTGGTTGTTTTTAACTTTGTTTCAAATGCTGCTGTTGCGATTGACTGGGCAATTCCCACGATACCGATTGCTGCTGAACCGTATTTATCCAATTACTCGGGTGGTGCTGTGGGGAAGCACGGTTGTGTACGCCATTGTCGGCATTATTGCGCCTCACGAAAGCGTGTTATTTGCGGTAATGGGCTCGGCGGGTTTGGCGGTTGGTTTGGCGGCGCAAGACCCGATCAAGAATATGGTAGCCGGCTTAATCATTATGATTAATCCACCTTACCGCGTAGGAGATATGGTTACCTTAGCGGGTCACTACGGTGAAGTGGTAAAATTAGAGTGGAGCGTTACTTGGCTCCGCACCTTTGATGACAACACCATCATGGTACCCAATGCCGAAGCGCTTAAAGGTGCGGTCTCAAACTCAAATAGCGGCGCCTTAGACGAGCAAATCTCGGTCAGTTTTATGTTACCGGTTCAAGCTGATCACATGTTGGCAATGCGCTTGGCGCGCGAAGCAACCTTGTGCTCGCCGTTTACCTTTCTAAAAAAGCCCATCACCATTAATCTCGAGTCGGCGCTTGAATGGGGTAACCCAGTCGTTAACGTTACAGTGAAGGCGTATGTGTTAGATGTTCGCTTAGAGAAAAAATTTGCCACGGATATTACTATTCGAGTGCTAGACGCCTACAAGACAGCAGGTTTAATGCCGGTTCAATTTGTAGAATTAAACCGTGCCTGAAAAAGATCTCCAGCAATTATTACAAACCTTGCCACAGCGGGGGCGCGTGCAATGGCTGGCCGTTCGACCCGAGCGACGCGCGGCGATGATCATCGTCGACAGTGTGATGGCGGAGGCGGGAAAAGGATTGATCGGGGATCGCTATAAAAGTGTTAACGGCAAGCGCCAAGTGACGCTGATTCAGGCTGAGCATTTACCCGCGATTGCGTCTCTGGTTGGTTTTAGTCAGCTAGACCCAGCGCGCCTACGGAGAAACATCGTCGTAAAAGGTATTAACCTGTTGGCATTAAAAGATAAAACTTTTCAAATAGGTGACGCTGTTTTTCAGGGTAGCGGCCTAGCTCATCCTTGTTCGCGCATGGAAGAGGTGCTGGGCCCTGGCGGTTATAATGCGATGCGTGGGCACGGTGGTATTACCGCACTGGTTCAGAAAAGTGGTGTTATTCGCCTTCAAGATAGCGTTGTTTATAGCCTTTAGTCGCATCGACTAAGGTCTGGGTTGTTGCTCAATGTGAGCCTCATATACTGGTTGTATCGATGAGGTGATGTATGAGTTATCTGCAGGAATATCAAAAATCCCTTGCTAGCCCCGAGGCATTTTGGCGCGAAAAAGCGCGCGCTTTGGCCTGGTATCAAGCGCCGGAGACGATTCTAGCCAAAGACCAATACGGTATTGATCGATGGTTTGTCGACGCGGAAATGAATAGTTGCTATATGGCCGTCGATGTCCACATCGAGCAAGGTTATGGCGATCAAATAGCCCTGCACTATGATTCTCCGGTAACCGGTACCAAGCAATCTTTCAGCTATACCCAGCTGCGCGACGACGTTGCGCGCTGCGCCGGTGCTCTGGTTGCGTTGGGTGTGGGCCGAGGTGATCGCGTCATTATTTACATGCCGATGATTCCGCAAGCGGTAATTGCTATGTTGGCATGCGCGCGTATTGGCGCAATACACTCGGTGGTCTTTGGTGGCTTTTCGGCTGCTGAGTTGGCAATACGCATTGACGATGCGCAGCCTAGCGTTATTTTAACAGCGAGCTGCGGAATCGAGATCGACAAAATTATTGCTTACAAACCCATGCTCGATGAAGCCATTCGTGTGGCCCGTCATAAACCTAAACACTGTTTAGTCTACCAGCGCTCTATTGCTCCGGCAGAATTAGTCGCGCAGCGAGATATTGACTGGCAAGCTGCGTTAGATGACGCAATACCGGCAGATTGTGTTGCCGTAAAAGCGACTGATCCGCTCTATATTCTTTACACCTCCGGCACCACGGGCAAGCCGAAAGGTGTCGTGCGCGATAACGGCGGTCATGCCGTTGCCATGCATTACAGTATGCGTGCCGTGTACAACATGCAGCGCGGCGATGTATTTTGGGCGGCTTCCGATGTTGGCTGGGTGGTGGGCCATTCTTATATTGTTTACGCGCCCTTGATCGCTGGGGTGACGAGTATTCTCTATGAAGGCAAGCCTGTGCGCACACCGGATGCGGGTGCATTTTGGCGGGTGATAGAGGAGTATCAAGTTAATGCCATCTTCGCGGCACCAACCGCCTTTCGCGCCATCAAAAAATCCGATCCAGAATCGGCACTATTGAACCCGTACAATTTATCGAGCTTAAGAACGGTGTTTATGGCAGGCGAGCGTTTAGATCCGCCTACCTACCATTGGATCAAAAATCTACTGGGGCTACCGGTTATCGATCATTGGTGGCAGACGGAAACGGGTTGGGCAATATGCGCTAACCTGATGGGCATTGAGAGCAAGCCGGTGAAAGCGGGTTCAGCAACATTACCTGTACCTGGTTTTGATGTGCACATTCTCGATCAAAATGGTGATCAAGTCGCATCGAATGAACAGGGCAGTGTGGCGATAAAACTTCCCTTGCCGCCCGGCTGTCTGACAACAATCTGGGGTGATGTTGAGCGTTTTAAACAATCCTATCTCTCCGTATTTCCTGGCTACTATGTATCGGGCGATGGTGGTTATAAAGATGAAGAAGGCTATGTATTCATCATGGGCCGCACCGATGATGTCATTAATGTAGCGGGGCATCGTCTCTCCACCGGCGAAATGGAAGAGGTTATTGCCGCTCACTCTGCTGTCGCCGAATGCGCTGTGGTGGGCATTCAATGTGAATTAAAAGGTCAGCAACCCGTGGCGTTGGTGATACTAAAAGATGGCCAGACAATGAGCCACGGTAAAATTGAACTGGAATTGGTGGCTAAGGTAAGGGAAAAAATTGGCGCAGTGGCCTGCTTAAAAACCGTTAAAATTGTTCAGCAATTGCCAAAAACGCGCAGTGGAAAAATATTGCGGAAATTAATTCGGCAAATTGCCGACGGTGAAAACTATTTGCTGCCGTCGACAATTGATGATCCTACCAGCATAGGAATTATTACACAGGCATTTCAACGCTAGCTTCTAGCTGCTGTAATAGCTCTGAAATCTAACGGGCCTTGCTGCATTAAGTCAGTAATCGTTGCAATGCCTTCGATAGATCTTGCACCTCTTCTAGGCAGACTTCGTGGCCCATGGGGTATTGCTGATAGCTAGGTGCTAAGCCTTTCTCTTTTAATACCCGCCTTGCTTCTATACCCATGGCCTCGGGTACCACATTATCTTGGCTACCATGAAACAGATGAATGGGAAGCTGCGCATTTGCGGGGTGTACCTGTACGCTGCGCCAGGTGGCAAAATATGTGGACAATGCCAATAAGCCGGCAAGCGGTTGCTGAAAGCTCAGGCCGCAGTGATAAGCCACCGCACCACCTTGAGAAAAGCCTGCGAGAACAATACGTCGACTAGGGATGCCACGGTTGATTTCTCGCTCTATGAGTGCGCTGATAGCGTCGCTCGACTGTTGAATCTGAGCCTCATCAATCTTGCGTTCGAAATCCATTTCTAAAATGTCATACCATGCTGGCATCACGTAACCGCCATTAATAGTGACGGGAATTGCTGGCGCGTGGGGGAAAATAAACCGGATAGCGAGGCTGTCAGGTAGCTGCAAATGCGGCACTAGCGATTCAAAGTCGTGGCCGCTGGCACCCAGGCCATGTAACCAAATCACGGCTGCGTCGGGTTTTTCGCCAGTTTCTACCGTAATGTGAGGCAGGTAATTCATTTATACTGTCCTGAGTTTCTTTAAAAAGATGATCAACATGGTTAATGATAACGGCTTTTCCACCGGCTTTGGCGTTTTTACGCTCTCGCGCTGGTCGCGCACGAATACGCCCAACGAGCAAAATTTACGCGCTTGGGATGCAGCAGACGAGTTGTTGCTCGAGCACTTGGCAGAAGTTGGTGTGCCAGAGAGTGCGAAAGTGTTGATCCTCAATGATCAATGCGGTGCACTCGCTACCGCATTAGTGATGGCGCAAGGTGCTTCCGGTTCAGTGCAGTGCGCGACTGATTCCTTCCTATCAACACAGGCGGCCCAGAAGAATGTAACGGCCAATGGTGGCGATCTGACCCGTGTTACTTGGTTGAACAGTCTCGATCAAGCACAGGGTCCAATTGACCTATTATTAATCAAGTTGCCGAAAAATTTGAGTCTATTAGAAGATCAACTTTACCGCTATCGCGATCATATAACGCCAAATACCAAGATCATGGCGGCTGGTATGGTCAAACATATGGCTGCCGGCGTGTTTACACTTTTTGAAAGTATATTAGGCGCGACCAAAACCTCACTGGCAAAGAAAAAAGCGCGGCTCATTTTTTGTCAGCCCGACCCGACTCAGTGGCAAGCGGCAACAGCGCTCAAGACGCAATACCTGCTAGAAAACACCAATTACCAGATAATCATTTACCCAAACGTATTCTCGCGCGAGTCATTGGATATTGGCACGCGATTTTTTTTACAACATTTCCCCAAAAAAGTAGACGCTGAAAAAATTGCCGATATCGGTTGCGGTAATGGTGTCTTGGGCTTAGTAGCCGCGGGAAAATACCCAGAGGCGACTATCGATTTCTACGACGAGTCTTATATGGCCGTCGCTTGTGCCGAGGAAAACTTTACTCGCGCCTGGCCCGATAGAGCAGCGAGTTTTCGGGTGGATGATGGCATGTCTAGCGCAACGCCAGGCAGCTATCAGTTGATTGTGTGCAATCCACCCTTCCACCAGCATAATGTGGTGGGGGATTTTGTCGCCTTGCAAATGTTTCGCGATGCCAAGTTAGCACTCCAGCAAGGTGGTGAGTTTTGGCTAGTTGGCAACCGTCATTTAGGCTACAAAGAGCATATTAAACACCTTTTTGGCAATTGTATGGTGGTCGCCAGTAATCAGAAGTTTGTTGTTTTGAAAGCGATAAAACGTTAACCGATAATCATGTTACTCGCGCCAAAACCACGCAGGGAGTGCTGCAGGTTGTGAAGACAGGTAAGACGAGAGGAGTTTGATGTTATGAATCCCTGCCCTAAATGTCAGTATCTACGCCAAGCCAAAGATGCGTCGGTGCATCCAGATATTTGTCCTGCCTGTGGAATCGCAACCAACAAGTGGCGGCCACCGCCAACGGTGGCTGAGGCGCGTGACGGATACGCGCTAGATGACCAGCGTATGAGTTTGCGCGAACACTTTATGCAGTTACCGAATCGTGTGGATAGTGGCAGCTTGTGGGGGCGTGGAGTCATTTGGTTGGGCTTGAGTTGTTGGGCGGCGTGGTTTTTGATGAATGGAATTGATTGGCAGGTGATTGGCGGCTCGTTTATGCACAATATCAACTTACCTTTTCATGAATTTGGTCACGTGTTATTTATGCCGTTCGGGCGATTTATGGCCATCCTAGGTGGTAGCTTGTTTCAAATTCTGTTGCCCTTGGGGTTATGTATTGGCTTCAGTTTTTTTCATAACGATAACTTTGCCGCGAGCGTCACACTGTGGTGGTGCGGACAAAGTTTTGTCGATCTAGCGCCCTACATTGCCGACGCTGAATATCGGCTCTTACCCTTAGTGGGCGGTGGCGGCGAAGAATCGCACGACTGGGGCAACTTACTGACCTGGTTGAATATGGTCGACTCCGCCCATGCTATTGCCCGTGCGAGTTTTTTTATCGGTGGTGTCATTATGATGCTCGCCCTGGTTTGGGGTTTTCAATTATTGCGCAAACAAAAGGCGCTTGAAGCCCAAGGCTACTGACACAACGCTGTCAGTAGGGCAGTAGTAAGATAGCCTTACAAGTGCGCACTTGTTCAACTATTCAATTCGCGGGATGCGCGATGACACAAGGACAAGATTATGAGTAATGTTATTGAGATAGTGCAGTTTCAAACCAAAAAAGGGGTTCAATCAACGGACTTTATTCGCGCGGCCGAGCCGATAGGCAGTTGGGTTATGGCGCAGCCGGGCTTTCTTTATCGGAGCTTATCGCAAGATGAGCAAGGCGTATGGCGCGATGTGGTCTATTGGAACTCAATGGACGATGCCAAAAAGGCAAGTGAGGCGTTTATGCGTGAGCATGGCCAATCAGACTTTATGACAATGATTGAGACATCGAGCGTAGAAATGAACCACAGCTGTGTCGTGCAATCCCAAATGGCGGAATGTAACTAGACCTAGAGCCTGTCGTGATATGAGAAAAGCTGAGCGCCTGTTCCAAATCGTTACCTTGCTGCGAGGCAGGCGCACAGTGATCACCGCCGAACAATTGGCGCTAGCACTCGAGATATCGACCCGCACCCTGTATCGGGACATTCAGGCGCTACAACTTTCGGGCGTACCTATCGACGGTGAAGCCGGCGTGGGCTATCGCCTAAAGGCCGGCTATGATTTGCCACCCTTGATGTTGACGTCGGATGAAATGCTGGCGCTTTTAGTGGGTGCGCGCATGGTGCGGGCATTTACCGATCGCGAATTAGCGCACGCAGCCGAGGCGGCCGAATCGAAAATCCGATCGATATTGCCGGACAAGCTGTTACAGCGCGCCGAACAACAGCCGTACTGTATTCCTATCGTTGGCCAAGACGATAGGTTTAGAGATATTCACCTTATCTTGCGCAATGGCTGTGAGCAAAAGCGCACCGTGAGTATCCAATACCATAGCCTCGAATCGGCCAATACTGAGCGCTGCGTTTACCCCCTAGCGATTATCGGTTGGCGCCAGAGTTGGATGTTGTTAGCCTGGTGTGAGCTACGCCAAGCCTACCGTAATTTTCGTATGGATCGGATTCAACGCGCGACTTTGCTAGAGCAAACCTTTACTACTGGACCGCACTTAAGCTTGCAGCATTACCTAAGTAGCGAAATGCACATGGATCATATCGGCTAGCCACGCTAACTAGCGGTGCAGACAAGGTATTGCTTAGGTTGACACGATGCGAATAAAACGCCGGTAAAACTGTTACTCTTATGTTTCAACCTTTTCTGGAGTGCATTATGTCTATTGCTATTGCCTGCCTCATTGCTGCCGCCGCGCTCATCTACATCAGTAAAATACCCGTGGCAATTGCTATGGCCAAATTAGACGGAAATTATGATAATAGTCACCCGCGCGCGCAGCAGAGCCGATTAACGGGTTTCGGCGCTCGCGCTATGGGAGCGCATCAAAATGCAATTGAGGCATTTCCTTTGTTTGCGGCCGGCGTTTTGGTGGCGCTTTGGGCAGAAGCACCGCAAGCAACCGTAAATTACCTCTGTGTTGCTTTCGTTGTTGCACGCATTCTTTACATGTGCCTGTATTGGTTAAACTGGGACAAGCTGCGCTCAACTATTTGGGCTGTTGGCTTGGTGTGCAGTTTTTGGCTGATGGCTCTAGCGCTATAGCAGCGCTTATACCTATTGGAACGATTATGACTTCGCTACAAGATCAACTGCTAAAAGCAGGCCTTATAGACGGTAAAAAAGCTAAACAAATTGGCAAGGATAAACGCAAGCAAAATAAAGTGGCAAAGAAATCATCTCAGCCACAGCTAGATGAAACTAAATTAGCGGTAGAGCAAGCGCGCGCTGAAAAAGTTGCCAAAGATCGCGAATTAAATGCAGAGCGGAATGCCTTAGCTGAACAAAAAGCTATTGCTGCGCAGATCAAACAACTTATTGCCACCAATAAACAACCCAAGGGTGGCGGTGACATAGCCTATAACTTCACGTTTGATAAAAAGATAAAGAAAATCTATGTATCGGCTGACGTGCAGGCGCATCTTATCGCGGGTCGTTTGGTCATCGCTGGTTTGGATGATAAGTTTGAATTGGTGCCGAGGGTCATTGCCGAAAAGATAACCGAGCGCAACCCGGCAATGATTATTCAAGCGCCAGTACAAACCCAGCCGGATTTGGAAGATGATCCCTATGCTGACTATCAAATACCGGATGACTTGATGTGGTAACGAGCGTGGAAAAAAACCAGCAAAGCCCAGTTATTCTAGCCACACAACAATGGCTAAGCGATGTCGTTATTGGACTAAATCTATGTCCGTTTGCTCGTAAACCACAGCGGGCAAATCTCATTCGATTTACAGAAAGTAGCGCTAGCTCTGAAAAGGAACTGTTGGCTGAATTGTTAGCAGAGTTAGAGTATTTAGACGCAACTCACGCCGAACAGTTAGAGACGACGTTGCTCATCATCCCGAATTTTTTACAAGACTTTGTCGATTATAATCAGTTTTTAGATTTAGCGGATTGGTTATTAGAGCGCCATGAATATGACGGTGTTTATCAACTGGCCACCTTTCATCCCCATTACCAGTTTGCCGGTACGCGGGCAGAGGACGCGGAAAACCTGACTAACCGCGCGCCCTATCCAATATTGCATTTAATTCGCGAGGACAGCATAGAGCGGGTGCTAGAAAATTATCCTGACCCTGAAGCTATTCCGGACAATAATATCAAAGCTGTACGAAACTTAACGGTAGAACAGCGAAGAAAGCTATTCCCGTATTTATAGTGCTACTCTTGGCTTAGATTGACGACTCTGTTTTGGCGCATCGCGGCGTATTGCAAATTAAATACGGAAAAATAATCGAACAATAATTTGCTGGCGCTTACTTGGCCGGTGACAGCCAGTGCCAATGCCGCGGCTTCTGCGGTGGACAAATAGTTGTCAAATGCCGCTATCCGGCCGGAATAATGGGCTCTTTCAGTGGGGTCTAGTTTGAGCGCTGGAATCGTCTGCAGCCAAGGGCTGAGATTAAACATGCGTCGGCCTTGCTTCCAAGTGCCGTCTAACAAAATGAAGGTCAGTAGTTTACCACTCGCCGGCGGCTTGCTGTAAACGTCGCGACTGTCGCTTTCATCGGCCGGAAAAATGATACAACACTGACGCGAAGGATCTTGTAACAGTGTTAACAGTGCTTCCGGCGGCGCGAGCCTGTCCCAGCAAAAAGCGTGGCTTTGCGCAGGGAAACAATCAGCGATGAGTCGGCCGGTATTGGTTGGTTTAAATAATTCGTCGCGATGCAAAATAAGCACAAATTCAGCACTAGTCTCGGCCCGCGGTCGGACGGCGCAAATGCAGTGTGAGGTTTTCAACTGACAGCGTTCGCAGCGCACAGCGAGAATGCCTCTGGCTTTGTAGTCGCGAGTGGATGTTGCCATCACCTCGGCGCGCAAGCGCTGGTAAGCATTTGGTGCGGATGTTGTGGCTAAAGGCATGGATGGAACCAATGAGTTTGAGGCGGCATTGTAACCATAGGCCATGCTATGCTGCCAGCTCAAAACCACATGAGAAAATGATGGCCACGCGTATCTTGTTAATGACGGCCTTGGCACTGTGTTTTTTTGCGGCCAACTCGGTGCTCTGCCGTATGGCTCTTGGCGAGGGTAATAGCGATCCCTTTGGCTTTACTATTATTCGATTAGTGTCTGGCGCACTGACGTTATTTATTCTCTTTGCTGTTCTACAGCGGCGCTCGCGCATAAAGCCAAAGGTTAACATGTGGCAATCAATAGCAGGTGAGGGCACCTGGTGGGGTGGCTTGAGCTTGTTTATTTATGCGCTGTGTTTTTCATGGGCTTATGTTGAACTCGAAACAGGCACGGGTGCATTGCTACTCTTTGGCGCCGTGCAATTGACGCTTATTATCGCGAGCCTATGGCGTGGACAGCGTTTGCGCACGATGGAATGGTTTGGCTTGTTAGTTGCGTTTAGTGGCTTGGTTTACTTAATGTGGCCCAATGTGCAAACGCCCGCATGGAAAGCGCTCGTGGCAATGAGCTTATCGGGCTTAGGGTGGGGGCTCTATACATTGCTTGGGCAAAAAGCTCGCTCACCCCTCGCGGCTACTATGGGCAACTTTGTACGCAGTTTACCTTTTTGCTTCGTGCTTGCCTTGTTCGCGTTTTCCTACATGCAGGTAAGCGTAGAAGGCATCTACTTGGCGCTATTATCCGGTGCACTCGCTTCCGGTCTTGGATATGCCATTTGGTATGGCGCTTTAGCCGGTTTGTCGGCCATACAGGCTGGAGTCGTACAGCTTTTTGTGCCGGTTTTAGCGGCTATAGGGGGCGCGTTGTTTGTTTTTGAACCGATTGAATTGAGATTAATCGTCGCCTCAATTTGGGTGCTTGGCGGTATATTCATTGTGTTGATAACAAAAAATAAAACACCGAGCCATCGTTAAAACAAGATGGATAAAAATCTTTAGACTGATTTAGTTTGGTTAACATTGAAAAGGAGAGCGAATGGATGCCACACTGCTGTCGCTACTCGCGATGAGTTTAGCGGCAGGTATCGCAATGCCAATAGGCGCTATAGCAGCACGGTTTGAGCATATCCAATCGCAATGGCTGGAGTCTGAATTTAGACACAGTGTTATTGCTTTTGGAGGTGGCGCACTGCTAAGCGCTGTCGCTCTGATTTTGGTGCCGGAGGGGATGGCCGAGGTGAGCAGCTCCACCGCAGCAACGTGTTTATTGTTAGGTGGGCTTCTGTTAATGGGGCTAGAGCGTTGGCTCGATAAACACAAAACCTCGGCCGGTCAAATGTTGGCGATGATGTCGGATTTTATCCCTGAATCTATTGCGCTGGGCGCCATGATTGCGATGGGTGGTGAAGGCGTCGCGCTATTAGTATTGCTCATGGCACTGCAAAATTTGCCTGAAGGTTTTAATGCCTATCGCGAGCTTATCGACCATTCGCGTCTAAGTTCAACAAAAATAATATCGCTATTTGCGCTCATGGCGTTGTGTGGGCCACTAGCGGCCTGGTTGGGCTATACCTTGCTCTCTCATCAACCGGTTGTTTTGGCAGTTATTATGTTGATTGCCGCGGGCGGCATTCTCTACTCGGTATTCAGCGACATTGCGCCGCAAGCAAAACTGGATAATCATCGTTTGCCTCCTATTGGCGCAGTATTGGGATTTACCGTTGGCGTGGTCGGACAAATGCTTATCTAACGCAAGCGTGCGCAGCTTAATCTGGAGAGACTATGGTTTTTTACTCGGGCATTATCGAATGAGCCTGAGTCGATTTTTAGAATTCAAATGCGGCCGATAAATGACGAATGAGGATTAACCTAAGAGCTGTATTACAGGCATACGATTAGATAAATCGAAAGTAATCCAGCAGCTTGGCTTGTGGTTAAATTCTAGCGGGGTTAAGTTCAAGCGAGTTTTGTGCCATTAGGAACGGCAGTATCTGGCACTGCTAACACCACGGCGCCATCTTCGCGATGAAACCCGGTTACTAGGCATTCAGACATTATTGGACCAATTTGTTTGGCTGGAAAATTAACGACGGCCATCACCTGTTTGCCCAGCAAGCTTTCCTTCGTATAGATATCTGTTATCTGAGCGCTAGATTTTCTAATACCTATATCTACACCGAAATCAACGTGCAAAATATAAGCGGGCATCTTTGCTCTAGGAAAGTCCTGTACATCGATAACTGTGCCAATCCGTAATTCAACCTGTTCAAAATCCTGCCAGTTGATGGTGTTCATGGGGGCTTCCGCTTGATATTCATAGCATATTTAGGTGTTTTTCAGCTAACCAAAAATCAGTAGCTGGAGTTGGGCGTGCTATCTGGATTGATTTCGCCGTAAACTTCTTCGGGGTCTACGTCATTCATAAAAAGAATTTCCCGTACGGCTTCGATGTGGTCGAGTACCGTTTGAGTGCGATCACCGTATTCGTACTTTGTAACTTCAATGGCCTTTGGCATATACGTAAAGGCAATTTTTAGCGCCTTGAGCGCGGCTTCAGGTAGCTTCTCGGGCATTGTTTGATCTCGTTTTTGCAAAGCATTAGCGCGTTACCAGCCATAGGGCATGTAATATGCCAGGTACATAAAAGAACAGGCACAGCACAATATTGATGATTAAATCCTTGCCGGCCTTATGTTTTAGAAATACGGCAAGCGGTGGCAAAAGAATGGCGATTAAAATGAGCACAAGCTTATTCATCTGTATTACCTCAACGTCAATCGAAAACTGAATGTTTACTATTCTAAAGACGCAATCAAATTAGGTGCAACCTCTCCTAGTGTCAAGCTTGTATTCGATTAATCCTCAATAACCAAGCTCACTAGACGCCGCACGAGCGGTGAAACGGCAACCACCGCTGGAAAAGCAATAACAAATGCAAAGCCCCAAGCCTTTAACCAAATAAACAGGATGTTATGCACCAAACCTACGTTAAATAAGCTGATGACGAAAGACATTAAGCAGGACATCAGTAGCGCCATGAAAAATGAAAAAACATAGGGCGTGAATCGTTTGGGTATCAAAGTTGCGTTCTCGTAAAAAATAATCGTGGACTATATAACTGTTGCTAAAAATTTGTTTGATTAGAACTCCGCTGGGCTCATTGCCTGGCTGATATCCTGTGCCGTTAGTTGACAAAACTCTGCCAATTCATTCACCACGCCGAGCCGAATGGCCGCAGCGGCATTACTGTGCTTCAGCGCGATGATATCGGCTTCTATCAAGCCGCGCAGTTGGTGAATCTCATTCGCGCTAATGCTCAGTTCTACGGCGCTATCGGAGTTGACCCCGCGATGAATAAGTCGTTGATTTATTGATGTAAGACGATCGAATACTGTCTTGAGCTCAGTTAAGCTCTGGATCGTTTGCGTTGGGTAATCTGACTTTTCAAGGGCCGTGTTGATTGCCGTGTCGGCGCTTGCAAGGGCGCTAGCTAAGGTGGGTGCAAGTAGCGCGACTAAAGGCGATGGCGTTAGTGGCTGGGTTTCCTCCTTTGCGCCGCAGGCACAAAGGAGAACAATAGAGGTTGCAATGATTAGGCTCGTTAGATAGTTCATTAGATCTTGTAGGCTTATGTAAGGAAAACAGGGTTGTTAATATCTCATGTCAGTATGGGTTGCTAGCCCGACAGCCTGACTAGGCGACCGCTAGATTACACGGGTAGTCACGATGGTCGCCAGTTGGAACTAATACAGATCTACATAGACCCACATAGACCCAATGGAGGTCCTAGGCCATTTGAACGGATGTCTGCTAGAGCCTTGTCTTTTATGCCTGTGAGTGCAAGCCAAAGATATTGCCCTCGGTATCGATAGCTAGCGTGCAGAAGCCATATTCACCGATAGACATCTTCGACTGGTGAATTTTTCCGCCTGCAGGCTGAACTTTTGCTTCTTCTATGGCACAGTCTTCACACGAGAAATAGACAATGGTGCTATTTCCGCCGGCCGGAAATCCAGCCATCTTAACGAGTGCACCCGAGGCTCCGTATTGCTCGAAATCCGATCCAAAGGACCACATGTCGATATTTGAATCGGTCGGGTCACTGAGTTGTACTAATTCTACACCAAAGACTTTTTGATAGAAGGTCTTGGCGCGCTTGAGGTCATTTACGTAAATTTCAAACCAACCTATGGGGTTGCTCATTTTCCGAGTCCTTTTTTTGTTAAGGGGGAAACAGTATAGTTTTAGGATGTTTCTTTGCTGAAAATTGTGGCTAGGTTTGTTAACTAGCGCACTCTGGTCTTGGCATAAAACAATACTAACTTGCGGTAATCTTTCTTACAGGCCACCCGTCGGGTCAATAAAACTACCCGTTACGAAAGAGGCGTGTTCTGAGGCTAGCCAAAGAATGGCTTGCGCCACTTCTTTAGGCCGCCCGCCTCTCAACATGGGTATTTTTGACTTTAGGCGATCAACCCTGAGCGCTTCGCCACCTGATGCATGCATTTCCGTGTAAATGAGGCCGGGGCGAACAGCGTTAACACGAATGCCTTCGGCTGCAACTTCCAGTGCCAGTCCCCGAGTAAGCGTATCAATAGCACCCTTGGATGCGGCATAGTCAATATATTCATTAGGAGAACCGCTTTTAGATGCTGCAGATGAGAGGTTGACGATGGCGCCACCAGTGCCACCTTGTCGCGTCGACATTCGCTGAACGGCTGCTTTACAACATAAAAAGCAACTTAATACATTTGTTCGCAGGATATTCATAAAGCGCTGTTCAGAAATATCCTCAAGGCGGCACTGTGCCGCTAAGATCGCGGCATTATTCACTAACGCCGAAATGCTACCTAATTCAGAATCAACCGTCGCAAAGAGTCTATCGACATCGTCGGCCAGTGACACATCGGCTTGGACGGTGATGCATCGACCACCCGCTTGTTCAATGTGATGTTTAATCGCATATGCTGCTTCGGCATTCGACAAGTAGTTAATACACACCGCGTAGCCGTGTTGAGCAAATAACATTGCAGTCTCGGCGCCTATACCTCGACTTGCACCTGTAATGAGAGCGACTTTTTGCGCGGACATATGCCTAGCCTTAAGTGATACAACATCATGAATAGCGTGAGTCTTATCTTTTCTCGGTTGTTAAATCTCAGCTATTGATTAACCGATTTATACAATGCCATCAGTGCGTTGGTGGATGGATCGAAGCTCTCCGCCGCTGCCGAGGATACTAATGCGGGATGAATTTCACTGCATAATTGTTTACCCAACTCGACACCCCACTGGTCGAAGGCGTTAATGCCCCAAATAACCGATTGCACGAAAACTTTATGCTCGTAGAGTGCAATCAGTGCGCCTAGGGTTTTGGGATTTAGGCTCTCTACCACCAGCGTATTGCTGGGCCTATTGCCAGGCATCACTTTGTGGTGCGCCAGTTGCTTTGCCTCGTCAGCGCTGTAACCCATAGCGCTGAATTCGGCCGCTGCTTGCGCTTCGCTTTTTCCGAGCATGAGTGCGCGGCTCTGGCTTAGGCAGTTGGCGAATAGTTGCGAGTGGTGTTCGCTCAAAGGGTTGTGTGAGGTGAGCGAGACAATAAAGTCGGCCGGTACAAAGCGGGTGCCCTGGTGCAGCAATTGGTGAAATGAGTGCTGGCCATTGGTACCCACTTCGCCCCAAATGACTGGGCCTGTGTGGTGCTCGAGATAGCCGCCGTGTAGGTAGGCGCCCTTGCCGTTGCTTTCCATGTCGAGCTGTTGAATGTACTTGGTAAACGCATTGAGGTAATGGTCGTAGGCTAAAATGGCCTGTGATTCAGCGCCCCAGAAATTGATATACCAAACGCCCAGCATCGCCATGATAACAGGCAGGTTTTGTTCAAAGGCTGCATTGGCAAAGTGCTCGTCCATCGCCGCCGCACCGGCGCGCAAGGCATTGAAGTGATCCATGCCGCAGGCGAGTGCAATGGGCAAGCCAATGGCCGACCAAAGCGAATAGCGCCCGCCTACCCAATCCCACATGGGAAAAATATTATTGGCATCTATGCCGAAGGCTTTTACCTTTTCGAGGTTCACACTCACGGCAACAAAATGTTTAGCCACTGCGGCTTCATCCGCTAACGTTGCTAGCAGCCACTGCCGCGCCGAATTGGCATTGGTGAGCGTTTCAGTGGTGGTGAACGTTTTCGACGCCACAATAAACAACGTGCGCGCCGGATTTAACGCCTTCAGTGTTTCGCAGAGGTCCGATGCATCCACATTGGAGACAAAGTGCGCGCGAATACCGGCTTTATGGAAGGGTGTGAGTGCCTGCGTCACCATATTTGGGCCCAGGTCTGAGCCGCCTATACCGATATTCACCACATCCGTGATGGTTTCTCCCGTGAAGCCTCGCCATTGTCCGGTGTGCACGGCGGTTACGAATTGCGTCATTTGCGCGATAACGGCATCTACATCGCGCAGGTGCTCGGGTAGGTCGCCCAGCTGCGAGCGCAATGCCACATGTAGCACCTGCCTTTTCTCGGTGCTGTTAATCGCTTCGCCTTGGTACATGGCCTTGATCCGCTCGGCTAAGCCGCGCTCTTTAGCGAGCTGGCAAAGCAGCGTCATGCCTGCATCATCGATGCGATTCTTGGCAAAGTCTAGGTGGATGCCTGCAGCGTTTAAGCTGTACGTCTCAGCGCGATTTGGGTCTCGTGTAAACAAGTCGGCGATGGGTTGATTTGAGATGACCTGTTGGTGTGCGGTGAGCGCCGACCAGCTCGGTGCGGTGCTGGGCGCCGTCGCTTTTGGGTATCTTGGATGGGTCATGGGCTCTCCCTTTTGGCCTGCTAAACTCTGAGACTTGCTTGGCACATAAGCACATGTTGCGCTTATGGGTATGTATCAAGCGTATGCAGCGAATAGTACCCGAGATATTCGCCGCTAACAGCAAAGCGTGTGATTATTTAATACAATCAGTTTTTCGATGAAGGCAGGCGTAAAGGAGCGGCTATGGAAAGTGAACTCGAGCAAGTGACAGAAATATATAAGATGGCGACCGAGTTTTTGGTGAATTACAGTTTTCAGATAATCGGCGCTGTTATCATTTTGCTAATCGGGCTTTTTGTTGCCAGTAAAATTGGCAAGATGGTCCAGCGCCTATGTCTGGCAAAAAATATTGACGTCACACTCAGTCATTTTATTGGCAGCACGGTAAAGATTATCGTTATTGCGATGGTGGCCATTGTGGCGCTGGGTAAACTGGGTATCAGTGTGACGCCGTTTGTGGCGGCAATTGGTGCGTTAACCTTTGGTATTTCACTCGCTGCGCAAGGCCTAATTGCCAACTACGGTGCGGGTTTTAATATTATTATTGGTCGCCCCTTTGTGGTTGGCGATACCATTTCAGTGTGTGGCGTGAGCGGCCAAGTGACGCAAGTGAAATTGGGTTTAACCAAACTAGTGAATGAAGACAATATCACCATCACTATTCCCAATAAGCATATTATTGGCGAAATTTTGCACAATTCTAATGCTTATACCTTGGTAGAGGCATCGGTCGGCATTGCTTACGGTTCCGATATGGACGCCGCTTTGAATGTCATTGAAGCTGCGATAAAAAGTGTAAGCACCATTCCAGCAGACGTAAGTCCCGTGGTTGGCATAGAAAATTTTGGCGATAGCAGTGTCAGTATTGGCTATCGCTATAAAGTGCACACGGAGAAACTATTCTTGTCAAAATTTGCTGTCAATAAAGCAATTTTTACCGCGCTTAAGCAAAGCAATATTGAAATACCCTTTCCACAGCGCGAAGTGAAAATGCTGTAAAGACCTATGAGCGAGGGAAGTAGAGAAGAGCGGTGGAAAAGTAAATAGGCTAGGTAGAAAGCTAGACCGGAAACGCACTGGATAAAAAAGGCGCCAAGTAAACTCGGCGCCTTTTTTGTTGAAGCCGCTTGCCGTTATGTCTACACCATAGCCACCAGCTCAGGGTTGGGCTCTGGTTTAGAAAGATGATTTGCATAATTGCTTAGCGTCTTAATGGTGACAATTAATATCAGGTCATACACATTGCGTTTGCTGAAACCTGCGGCATAAAAAGCGCTAAGTTGCTCATCTTTGAGCCAGCCGCGTTGATCGACGATGGCCTTCACCAAGTCGACTAACGCTTTATCCTTTGCGTCTTCAATGGCCGCCCCTTGGGTGATGGCCGTTATGGTTTGTGCCTTAGCCTTATGCATTTTTGCAAAGGCGCGATGTGCTACGGTGCAGAAATCACACTGGTTATAGACACTCACTGCGAGCAAAGCGACTTGTTGTTGGGGCGCGCTTAAGTCAGTTTTATCGAGCAGGTCGGTCAGGTAGGCGTAGGCGTCAATGGTGTAGGGCGCCTCAGCCATGTAACCGAATAAATTTGGCACAAAGCCGTACTTAGCTTTGACGCCAGTCAGGGTGCTTTTTGCATCGCCTTCGGCTGTTTCCGGGGTATAGAGGGTAAATGTGTTCATGTCGCTCTCCTGTAACTTAAGGGGTTGCGCGTGCTAGAGGCTGGCTATTTGCAGCTCTCTATACATTCGCGCTCTTGCAGGAGGGAATTTACGCCCTATAATTCGGACTATGAATGCTTATTAAGTCAGTTATCTTGCTATAACGTACATTATGCACCCCTTTTGTGATTTTATTCGCCTGTTGAGGCTAAACGTCAGCATTTACCATAACGCCAAGGTATGCGGCGCTTGGCATTTAAAGGCGCATAACCTCGGCGCCACCTGTTTTCATATCGTCACGCTAGGTGAGTGCTTACTCTCGATACCGGGCCACTTAGAGAAAACCGTATTAAAAGCCGGGGATTTAGTGATTTTTCCACGCGAATTTGCCCATGCCATGGAGCCAATTAGGGTGGATGAAATGACTAGCCGTGTGCCTCAATGCCATGTCGCCTATGGCGATAGCCGTTTGGGCACGGGGCTCTTGTGCGGTGAGGTCAGGCTGTTTCACCTGTATCGCGATCAATTATTGGATGCCTTGCCAGCCTATTTACTGATACGAAATGATGAGCGCGCGCCCTGGCTAGCTGCTTTAACGGGTTTGATTGTGGCCGAGAGCCAGCGGACAGACACAGCGCCACCGGTTATCAGTAGCGTTGTGATCGATCGGTTATCGGAGCTGTTGTTCACCTATGCTCTGCGTGATCATCTGAGCCAGACCGAACAACCGCTAGGCTTTTTAGGGTTATACGCACACCCGCAATTGAGTAAGGCCATTGCGGCGGTACACGCTAACCCCGCTTATCGCTGGGGCTTGGAGAGTCTTGCACAGTTGAGTGGTATGTCGCGTACCCGCTTTGCCGAGCACTTTAAGGCGGTGAGTGGTTGGACGTTGAATCAATATCTGACTTGGTGGCGTATGCAGCTGGCCTGGGAGCAGCTACATGCGGGGCAGAAAGTGCAGGTGGTTGCAGAGGCTGTGGGTTATCAATCGGAGGCTGCTTTCTCTCGCGTGTTCAGCAAGCAGTTTGGCGTGTCGGCGGGGCAGGTGCGGCGCGGTGAGGTTGTTGTTGCATAAGTTGCCTTTTGCGCAGGCCTGCCTTAGTGTGGCCTTTCAAGCAGGCAGCGCGAGCTAGTGCTGCGCTGTAGGACCCTTTTTAGCTTTATATGTTAAGGAACTATCATGAGTGACGCTCCAGCGCCGGGCACTAAATTCTCTGCTCATCCCGCCATGTTTAAGGCGAGGCCTTTTACGTTTATTTTGTGCGTTTTGTTATGTGCAGTAGGCATAGGTATTTTGATACTGATGGTGTGGTATGTGAAGTGTAAGTCCACCAAGCTGGAAATAATCGACAATGAAGTGGTGCTTGAGCGCGGGCTGATGAGTAAAGAGCGTATTGAGCTAGGCATCGCTAGTGTTCGCTCGGTGCGTGTTTACCAGAGTTTCTTAAATCGCATAACTGGCGTTGGAAAAATAACGGTATTTACCGCGGGCGATAACCCTGAATTTGAAGTTGACGGTATTCCAGAGCCGAACAAATTCCGCGAGTTAACCTGATAGGCGCATATTGTTATGACATCAGATACGAAAGATAAAAATGAAGCTAGAAAATTACTCATTTTTATTGTCATTATGCTTTTTGCTGTTGCTGCAGCGCTATTTTTTATGGTGCCGATGATCAGTGACTTTGTGCAAACAGAATTGGAGCCGGGTGTTGGTGTTAAGCAATCTGCAATTATTTCCTTTTTCATAACTGTTATCACCCTCGCGTTTTTTGCTATTACCGCAGGCGATGGCTTGCTCGGCGAACTGCAATTTATGCTGGCGGGTTTTTTTGCGTTCTTCGGCGTGCTGTGGTTTTTAATTGCTTGGGTTTTTTAGCGGCCGATGATGGCCGTTAGGCTTCGCCGGTTACGCTAGCGAAAGTTACAACTCATACTCGAGCTCTGTCGCGGTTAACAAGTTATCTCTTCAGTAATAACGCCTCTTTTAGCGTGCCTTAAGGGCGAGGGCTTTGGCATCTTTTTGCAGTGTAATGAAAGGACTTTGTGCTAACGCATCGACGATGTGGCCACGCAGCCATCGGTTAGCTGGGTCTAGGTCTTTACGCTGGTGCCAATACAAATGTAATTCCAGCAGTGGCACGTCGAAGGGGATCGGTTGAAACGCCAACGCGAGGGTTTGCGATAACATCTTTGCCATGCCCGATGGCATTACCGTAAGGTAATTACTTTGCAAGAGAAGTTGTGCGGCGCTGTAATAGCTTTGACAGCGAGCCACCACGTTGCGTCTTAAACCAGAACGCGCTAGCGCGTGGTCCACTAGCTCACCACCCGACGCCAACAAGGTGACTAAAATTTGTGGTTCAGCCAGATAACTTTCCAGAGAAATGTTGCGTTGCAGGCGGTCGTGCTTGGCGCGTCCAACGACCGACAGTGATTCCCTAAATAGGCAGGTGTGAAAAATCTGTTCAGAAACGGGTTGCAGTGCCTCAATAGAAAGATCGAGTTTGTCATCTACCAGTAGTTCTCCGGTGATGAGACTAGGGTGGTGCTGATGGCAGGACAGGGTAAGTTGAGGTGCCAGATGAGTCAGTTTAGGTAGTAAGGCCGGGAGCAGTGCGGATTCGATCGCATCTCTCACCCCTAGGCGAAATTCTTGTTGCAGCTGCGCTGGCGTAAAGTGGTGGGCATTGTCGACCGATTGCCTGAGGGCTTGAAGACCATTCTTGACCTGATGAATGACTCGCTCAGTCAAAGGGCTGGCTAGCATCTTGTGCCCATGACGGACAAAAAGAGGATCTTGATAGAGGTCGCGCAACCGCGCTAGCGCATGGCTTACCGCCGATTGACTCAAGTGTAAGCGCTCCGCCGCCCGCGTCGTTGTGCCTTCGTCATAGATGGCTTCAAACACCACCATAAGGTTTACATCTAACTTGGCCAAGGTCATACCTCGCTTTAAGTATGTATTATATTCATAGTCTACCAATTATTTAATTCATTTGAATCATTGTGGGTAGCTTCTTAGCATGGGGTGAGCATTATTAGGAACCTTTAAACATGTCTAACATCGCAGCTGAGATCGCCCGCACAACTATCGGTAAGGCCGGCAAGATAGCATTGCCTATGGCCGAATTTGCGTCGAAGGAACTGGAGCGCGAGCACATTAAACAGCGCTTGGCTGGGGCTTTTCGCATCTTTGGTCACCTGGGCTATGACGAGGGTGTCGCAGGTCATATCAGCGCACGCGATCCAGAGCGTAGCGATCATTTTTGGGTCAACCCGGTCGCGCGACACTTTTCGCTGATCACGGCCAGTGACCTTGTGTTAGTGAATCACCAGGGACAAGTTGTTGAGGGTGACAATCTGGTCAATACCGCGGCATTCGCCATCCATTCGCGCTTACATGCGGCTAGGCCAGATGTTAATGCCGTGGCCCATGCGCACTCGCCCCATGGCCGCGCTTTCAGCGCATTAGCTAAGCCCTTGGCGCCTATCTCACAGGACGCCTGCATGTTCTATGAGAACCACGCGCTCTATCGTAACTTTAACGGTGTTGTTGACGATCCTAATGAGGGCGATGAGATAGCGCGGGCGCTGGGGCAAATGCCGGCCGTGATACTGCAAAATCACGGCTTGCTCACCATCGGCGCAAACGTGGATATTGCCTGTGGTCTGTTTATGGCGATGGAAAGTGCATGTCGCTCTCAATTACTCGCCGATGCCGCGGGCACGGCGATTGAAATTGATCATGCAACAGCTGTTAAAACCCGCGAGTACAACGGCACAGAATTAGTTAAATGGGCAAATTTCCAGCCTATGTACCAGCTGATGGTTGCACTAGACGATAGCTTTTTACGTTAATGAAAAAGCGAAGCAAAAAAGGGCTAGCGCATGGGTGAGGGCAGTATCGTGACATTAGTGTTGCCTTACTTGCTCGCCTTGGTGATGGCCGGTATGGGTATGACGTTAAGGCCAGAGGATTTTTTTCGGGTTTGGGAAAACCGTGAAAAAATGGTCGTAATTCTGATTGCGCAATTGGTATTTTTGCCGGTATGTGGTTTGTTGCTACTGCTGTGCTTAAAGGATCAACCTGCACTGGCGCTCGGCCTCGTACTCTTGAGTGCCTGCCCAGGCGGCACTACATCTAATCTTTTTAGTCACTTGGCGCGCGCCAATGTCGCACTTTCAATTAGCTTAACGTCGGTAGCCGGCATTATCACCGTGCTTACCATTCCGCTCTGGGTAAATATTGCACTCTGGTTGCTTGCTGATAGCGGTAGTGGTTGGTCTTTACCATTTGTGGATACACTCCAATCCCTCGTGATTTACACCTTATTGCCCGTGTTAGTGGGCATGCAAATTAAGTGGCATTGGCCCCGTTTTGCTCTCGCTGCTGAAAAACCGTTTAGCCAATTTGCCTTGCTATTTATGGTGCTACTGACGGTGGGGCTGATCCTGTCCCAAGGCGCTGAATTTATCGTCTTTGTTAAACAGGTCGGCGCCTATGTGCTACTGCTCAATACAGCTGCAATTGCTATTGGTGCAGCCGTCGCCTATGCCTATAGATTTGATCGAGCAGATACGGCCACTGCAATTATTGAAGTTGGTATCCAAAATTCGGCGATGGCCATTGTGATTGCAACATCGCTTATTAAATCAGAAGCCGTGGCAGTACCGGCAGCGGTGTACTCGCTGACCATGTATCTATTTGGTTTTGTGGTTGTGTTGTTGCACAAGCACAAGATAAAAGGAGGAGCGGGTCAGTTACCGTGCAGTATCGACTAGCTGTCATTAAACACAGAACAATAAACATGTTTTACAAAAAGCAATACACAATAATAACGAGGTCTGTATGAATACCAGTAGAGCAGAAAAAAACAAGTCCATGTCTTTAGCGCTTTTGGCGGCCGCAATTTCAGCCAGTGCTATGGTGCCAGCGGTGACTGCCCAGGATTTAGTCTTGGAAGAAGTGATAGTTACGGCGCAAAAACGCCCGCAGAGCCTGCAGGATGTTCCTTTGTCGGTGAATGCGTTGGCTGGAGAAAAAATGGCGGACGCAGGCATTACAAATTTAGAAGCCGTATCCGCCTATGTGCCGAACTTTTCAATTAATCAAACTGGCATTAGCACCACAATTAGTATTCGTGGAATTAGCTCGGGTATTAATCAGGGGTTTGAACAATCCGTGGGAATGTATGTTGATGGGATCTACAGTGGCCGCGCACAATTGGCGCGTGCTCCCTTGTTTGATATGGAACGTGTTGAAGTGGTGCGCGGCCCGCAAAGTATTTTATTTGGTAAAAATAGCATTGCAGGTGCCGTGAGTTTAACCACAGCAAAACCGAGCGATGAGTTTGAAGCGTCGGTGACCGCCCTTTATGAGCCTGAGCATGGTGAAAAAGATTTGCGTTTTGTGGTTGCTGGCGGTTTAACGGACAGCGTATCTGGGCGACTCTCGATATTAACGCGGGAGATGGACGGCTGGATGGACAACACTGCTACGGGCGAGTCGGAACCGGCCAGTGATGAGCAGTTATTTCGCGCCCAGCTGCGCTGGGAGGCAACAGATAATCTTGCCGTAGCGGTAAAAGCTGAGCAAAGTCAGTTCGATATTACCGGCCGCAATATCGAAATTATTGGCGATACAGCGAATGAAACGGGGGTTGGGCTTTCGACCGTCTATCCAATATTTTCAGGCGGCGATACCCTCGATGCGAATCAAGATTTCAAGCGTCAGGCCAATGGCGATGTCAGCAACAACGATACCCACAACCTGACAGTGACTATTGACTACAACCTTGATGACTTTCAGATAACATCCATAACGGGCCTAAGCGGTTATGAGTATGATGAATTGTGTGATTGTGAATACTCAGGTCTGAATACGTTTACATTAGGCTTAGATGAAGAATATGAGCAATTGAGTCAAGAGTTGCGCTTGGTATCACCCATCGGTGAAACGCTCGAATACATAGTGGGCGGCTTCTATCAATCAAGCGATTTAAAATTTCACGACGATTTTAATGTGCCTACCACGAGCGCGCTAACGGCCATCAGTTCCGCGCTGGCAGGGTACAACTCTCAGCGTTTCTTTCATCAAGATAGTGAGCTATGGGCTGCATTTGCACAGCTGACGTGGAATATTCAAGACGATGTACGCTTGACCTTAGGCGGCCGCTACACGGGCGAAACTAAATCAGCTGATCGCTATTCGCAAACGTCAACCCAAGCACCAAACCCCGACGTGATTCCGGGTGTATCGCTGTTATCGCTAGCGGAGAATGTTTTGCGGGCCGAACCACACAGCGAAAGTGGCAGTCGAGACGAATCGAGCTTCACACCTCTGGTGACGCTGCAATACGACTACTCGGACAGCACGATGTTATACGCAACTTACACAACGGGGTTTAAGTCGGGCGGTTTCGATGTGCGCTCCAATGCATCAAGTGATGTGAGTGTAGGTTTGCCTTTGTCAGTAACCAGCGCCTTAGGTCAACCAGCAAGTCCGGTGGGGGTGTTTGAATTTGATGAGGAAGAGGCCACCAGTTACGAAGTCGGCGCGAAAATGTCATTGCTCGACGGCGCTGCTGAGTTAAATACAGCGATTTATTATACCGAGTACGACAATTTACAGGTCAGTATTTTCGATGGCGGCCTAGGCTTTAATGTGGGTAACGCCGCCGGCGCGGTGAGTCAGGGGGTCGAGTTAGATGGCCGCTGGCGCGTTGCAGAAAGCCTAACATTGACGGCGGCACTCGCCTATTTGGATTTTGAGTTTACCGACTATGAAAATGGTGAATGCTATTTTCGACAAGCCGAATTTGAACCGGACAGGGTAACCAATGCCGCGTTAGATATGTGTAGCTTTACTGGCAAGCGTCAGGCTTATACGCCAGAAATAACCGCGAGCCTCGGCGGTAACTACCGCTATAGCTTTAGCAATGGATTAGATTTCACTGCTGCAATTGATCTCAATTATTCTGATGAGTATCTAGCTTCTACCTCACTCGACCCGCGATTAACGCAAGACAGCTTCATGAAGCTAAATGCTCGATTGGCTTTAGGTGCAGATAACGATCTGTGGGAACTGGCGTTGGTAGGCAAAAACCTCACCGATGAATCGGTTTTGACCTACGGCGCAGAAGTGCCGACATCGGCAACCTTGGTAGGCGCAGCAACGGGGCAGCAAGGCTTGGCTTATTACGGTTTCTATGATCGCCCTCGCAGCATCGCTTTACAGGCGAGGGTACGCTTTTAAAACCGGAGGCTTAGTCACCTCTCTAATTGGCCCGGCGTAAGCCGGGCATTTTTTTTGAGTTGGACGTTAGTTGTTTAAGTGTCGCTTTACGCTATTAATAATCGTAACGATGGGCTTCAAAAGCTTTTTGGGCTTTTAACCACACGTCGCCAATTTGGCCAGTGCCCACAGCTTTGCCATCCACGCTAATGACGGGAGCCACTTCTTTAGAGGAGCTGGTGATCCACACTTCATCGGCCGCAGCCACTTCTTTCATGGTGACCACGCGCTCTTCGACCTTAATGTCGGTGTGCTTGCGCAAAATATCCAGCAACATTAAGCGGGTGATGCCCGGCAGTATTTGTGTGTCTAACGGCGGCGTGATGACCACGCCATTTTTTACTATAAAGGCATTGCAAGCACTGGCTTCGGTGAGTTCGTTGTTGGCGTTGTACAAGATGGTTTCGTTATTGCCTTCGGCGTAACCTTTTTGGAAGTGCATGACATTGCCAAGTAGTGCCGTTGACTTGATGTGACAGCGGCGCCAGCGCAAATCTTCGGTGGATGAAACTTTGTAGCCTTTGGCTTTGGCCTTATCCGCAACGGGCGGCTCGGCAATTTCGAAGGTGAAAGCAAACAGTGTTGGCTCTACACCTTCTGGGTAGGCATGGTAGCGCTTGGTATCGGCACCGCGGCTAACGTGTAAATAAATCCCTAGATTGCCGTTGCCGTTTTTTGCCATGAGTTGCTCGCACAGATCTTTCCACTGCGCATGATCCCAATTAAAACCAATTTCGATTAACGCCATGCCTTCTTTCATGCGATCGATGTGTGGGCCAAAGCCCACCAGCTTGCCACCGTAAGAAGGGATGACCTCGTAGATGCCATCGCCAAATAAGAAACCGCGATCCAAGGGCGAGATGCGCGCTTGGTCGAGGGGTAAATATTCACCGTTTAAATAGCAGATAGACATAGGAATAATCCTTAATTTTTGGTTTTTAGCTGACAGTTTACAGCTTACAGGACAAGCAAAATGATTCTTGTTTTCTGATCTTTGTGACTGTGAATTGAAAGCAATGTTTAACTTTTCTAATGCAAAACTTTGAGCAGGTTTGTGGGTTTTGACTTTCCTGTAAGCTGCTAACTTAACCCTGTGCGCTTATAAAAACCCCGTCGCCTTACGCAAATCGGCAATCAATTGCAGGCCAATCTCGGGCGCGAGTCCGTCTTCGGTTAGTTCATTTTTACGGGTGACGCCATCCACGCTGTTGCCGGCGGATAGGTATTCCAATATGGCAACCATGTCGATGTGCGCCAGTAAATCTTCTTTTCTGTGCCAACCTAAAAGAGCAATTAAACCGTGAGCGGCCCAGTTGGAAACGTCGGCTATGACCAGTTCGGTGACTTTGGTGGCGGCCGGGACTATGTCGAGTTTAGATAAAAAGTCGAAGACATTGCCCATGCCAATTTCATTGCCGCCATCGCCGATACCAATGGAGGGGCAGTTGGCCAACTCGATAAAGGTATCGAAGCGCGCTGTACCGGCGGAAATATCCTCGCCGCGCATGTTGTGGTAGTGACCGTTTTTCGCAAGCCCTGGGCGTTCAATGGCAATAATGAGCGACGGTTTGAGCTTGTCGAGTGCGGCTAAAACCTTGGCTTCGTGGGCGTTTAAATCTTCCGGTTTACCCACCGAAATTTCATGCACACGGTATTTTTTTGCAAGCTCAGTAGATAGCGGTTTGCCACACACTAACACCGGCGTTAGACCAATGCGCGCCAAGGTATCGTACAGCGCAATGGCGCCCACGGGGCCGTCAGTTTCAAACGTGCCGACAACGGGAAAACCGGTGCCGATGAGTACTGTACCGGTGGCCTGTTGAATCAGTTGCACGGCGCGCTCGCAGTAGCCTACGGTGAGGGCAGGCTGCAAGTCTTTCATGCCGCGTGGGTTGCGTCGCACCAACATATCTTCGATGCTGCGCGACAGCGTTAAAGCGTGATCGGTCATGGTGTGCCTTTTGTGAGCGCTTGTTGTTCGCGCTTGCGTTGTTCGAGTAGAAGTTCGGCTTGCGCTTGGTATATGTCCATCGCTTCAAAGTGTAGATTGCCGCCGGGCATCAGTTGGCCGAGTTTGTATAAATCACCGCTAAATACCGCGCCTAATTTTGGGTAGCCGCCGATGGTTTGGCGATCGTGTAATAACACGATGGGTTGCCCGTCGGCCGGCACTTGTATGGCACCTAAACAAATTCCCTCCGAGACGATGCCACCAATATCGCATTTAATTGCCGGCCCGGTTAAGCGATAACCCATGCGGTTGCACTGGTTGCTCACCTCGTAGCGGTTGCTGAAAAATAACGCCTTTTGCGCGCCACTGAAATGCTTTTCTTGGTAACCCAAAATAACTCGCACTGTGATGCTAGAAGCAAAGGTTGGTTGGGCGTCGAGCGCTAAATACTGGTCGTCTATTGTGTTTGCGGCTTGGCGCAACGGGAGTTGATCGCCGGAAGCTAAGGCTTTGCCATTCAGGCCGCCAATGCCTTCGCGCACCACCGTGGCAGTGCTACCAAATTGTGGTTCGACCTCGAAACCGCCGGCCACAGTTAGGTAGCAGCGCGCGCCGGCCGTGGCAAAACCGAGCTTCAGTTTGTCGCCGGTCTTGACCTTGTGCGTTGCCCAGAGCGATTTACCTTGGCCGTTGATGGTGAGCGGCATATTGGCGCCGGTTACGGCGATGGTTGTATCGGCAAGTGCTAGCAGCTCTAGCCCGCCCACGCTGGTTTCAATCAAGGTGGTGTTGGTGGGGTTCTGACACAGGCGGTTGGCCCAGTAAAAACTGACTTCATCGAGTGGGCCGCCGGTGGTTAAACCTAGGCTGTGTTGGCCGAGACGTCCGGCGTCCATCAGCAGGCTCAAAAAGCCGGGCTGGATAACCTTCAACGCGCTCATCGTTCGCCGCCTAGGGCCAGGTACTCGGCCTCGTCAATGGCATAGAACTGCACGAGATCGCCACTTTGCACTGGCATGGTTGGCGTGGCCGACGGGTTGAACATGGGCGTTGGGCAGCGGCCAATAAGGTTCCAGCCGCCGGGTGATTCGGCCGGGTAAACGGCGGTTTGGCGATCGGCAATGGCAACGGCACCCTTGGGGACTTTGGTGCGAGGGGTGCTCAAGCGCGGCGCTGCAATGCGCTCATCCACCTCGCCGAGGTAGGCAAAGCCGGGCGCAAAGCCGATGGCGTAAACCCGATAGGCGCTGGCGCAGTGAATCTCTATGACCTCGGCAATGCTTAGCTGGGCGCGCTCGGCGAGGTTGGCTAAATCTGGCCCAGCGGCCTCGCTGTAGTAAACCGGCAGGCGCACGATTTGATCGCTGCTCTGGTGGCTTTCGGTGTTTTGAGCGGCACAGGCACGCAGCGTTTGCTTCACCGCCAGCGGATCTGTGGTTAAGGGGTTAAAGACCACCAGCAGCGAGGAATAAGATGGTACCAGGTCAACCAGCCAGGCCGGTGCCGCGCGCTTAACTTGCGCGGTAAGCGCCGCCACTTGGCTGGCGGCTGCTGCGCTGATGTGGTGGGCGAAGTAGACGATAACCGCGTTGCTGCCGGCAATGCAGATGTCTAGCGGTTGTGGCTGGTCGGCAGCCATGGGCTTAGTCATTATCGTCAGTACCCTCTATGCCTGAAGTAGCGCGCGGATGTCGGCGATAGCCGCCACACCTGCCGCGTTGTCGCCGTGTACGCACAGGGTGTCCACCGTTAAGGTGAGTGTGTGCCCGCTCACCGTGGTGATGGTGCCGTGGTTCTTTAGTTGCTGTACCTGCGCTAGCATCTTGTCCTTGCTGTGCACGGCGCCGGGTTTGGTGCGCGATAACAGCTTGCCATCGTCAGCATAACAGCGGTCGGCAAAGGCCTCGAAATACAGTTCAATGCCGCGACGCTCCGCTTCGGCGCGGTGCTCGTCGGCCTGAGGTGTGGCCTGTAGCATTAAGCGCACTGGGCGGTAGTAGCTGGCAACGGCTTCCATCATAGTTTCGCGCACCAGTGGGTTAGCCATCATATCGTTGTATAAAGCGCCATGAGGCTTAACATATTCCACTTGCTGGCCAGTGCTCTGTGCCATGCCATCGAGGGCGGATAATTGATACAACACCAAGGTGCGCATTTCATCGACCGAGCAGTTCATCGAGCGGCGGCCGAAACCCACAAGATCTGGGTAGCTCGGGTGGGCGCCAATCATCACGCGGTTGTCGGCAGCGAGCTTCAAGGTTTTGCTCATGATCAACGGGTCGCCGGCGTGAAAGCCGCAGGCGATATTGGCCTGATCGATATGGGGCATGACTTGCTCGTCCATACCCATGGTCCAAGAGCCGAAGCTCTCGCCTAAATCACAGTTGAGTAGCAATGTCATAGCGCTTCCAAGAGTGTGGCTTGCCGTTACAGAATGGCAAGCTTCGAGTTGGGAATGTCGGTTACCAGCATACAGCCGGGGCTGTGGGTAATACAAAAATCCGGTTTGGCTTGCATGATGGCGGCTTGAGGGGTCACGCCACAGGCGGTAAATACTGGCACTTCTCCCGGTTTGATAGTGACGGCATCGCCATAGTCGGGCTGGTGAATGTGCTTAATACCAATGTCCGAGGGCTCGCCGAAATGCACCGGCGCGCCGTGCACCGAGGGGAAGCGCGAGCATATTTGAATCATGCGAATGGCGTCGGCCGGTACAAAGGGGCGCATGCTCACCACCATGTTGCCGTGGAAGCGGCCAGCGGGTGCGCAGGCGATATGGGTGTTGTACATGGGCACGTTTTTATTTTCGCTGACGTTGCGGATTTTCAGGCCGTCGGCCACCAGTGCTTCCTCGAAAGAAAACGAGCAGCCAATGAGAAAGGTGACCAGATCATCGCGCCAGTGCTGGCTAATATCGGCCACTTCCTCTACCAGTTCACCCTTGCGCCAGATGCGGTAGCGAGGCAAGTCGGTGCGGATGTCGATGCCTTGACCGGCGCCGTCCATCATGGGGTTGCCGGGTGTGTCGCTAACGCTAATCAGTGGGCAGGGCTTAGGATTTTTCTGACAAAACTGCAGAAACTCCATGGCCCAGTCTTTCGGTAAAATCGCCAAATTGCACTGCACGAAACCCGGCGCCTGGCCGGATGTATTGGCGTTGAACTGGTTGCTGCGAATGGCAGCGCGCAGTGCCTGTGGGTCTTTGAAAACTTGAGTCATAAGCCTATTCGTTAATTTGCTGAAACAATTGAAACAGACGCGGTCATCATAGGGTAGAGCCAGTGGCGCCATTCGTACATGACCAGTTTGGGTATTTATCCCGAATAAGGATTTAGCTCATGCGCCGGTGCCGCTATTGGACTTTGCAGGCTTGCCAATATGCCTGAAACAGCGCTGACATTGGAAGCGCATTTATGGCGCCTGATGGGAATAAAATTCGGCGGTATCGATGGCGCGGATGTGGAGCAAGGCGAAATGCCGCTTAACCTTGCTCACATCGCTTAGGCGTCTTTGCGAAAGGGGTAAAACAACTGACCAAAGAACGTGCGGGGCAGGCGCTTGGTGGTGCCGTATTCGGCCGGCCAATGCTCGGTGGGCATGTGATAGGTACCGAAGAGCCGATCAAACAGCGGCGTGTGGGCGCTGTAATTTGTGTCTATCGCTGGCTGCTCCGAGCTGTGGTGCCAGTGGTGGTATTGTGGGGTGACCAACACATACTTTATCGGGCCGAAGGGAAGTCCTAGGTTGCAGTGAATGACGATGGCTTGCAGCGCGGCAAAGGTGACGTATAAATCCAGCGCGGCTTTGTCTGGCCCGAGCAAATATAAGGGAATCATGGCCAAGGAGCGCTCAATAAAGGTTTGCACCACATGGCTGCGCGACCCCGCCAGCCAGTCCATGGTTTCCACCGAGTGATGCACGGCGTGGAAGGGCCATAGCTTAGGCACTTCGTGAAATAGGCGGTGCTCCCAATACAAGACAAAATCGGCGCAGATAATTAACAGCAAAAGCTGCCCGATGAGCGGCAGGCTTTGCACCGCTGTTTGCACCTCGGCATTGGCGGCAAAGTGAAAGTGGCTGACCACATAATTGCCCACTAAAATCACCGCCGAAATTAGCAGGTGGTTAAAGCAGAAATAGAAAAAGTCTAAACCCCACTCGTCGCGTAAAATGACTTGCTCTTTGTACTTGGGAAAGAGTTTTTCGAGGCTGGTGAAAATCAGTGTGGAACCCAAAAATGCCAGAATTAACCAGTCGATACCCAGCGACAGTGGCTTAGGTTCAACCGGCCCGACGGGAATCATGTAGCCGCCGAGCGCGAAGCTGACGCCGGTCAAGGCGATACCGACGGCGCCCATGCGCTTGCGCTTGTTGATGAGAAACGTTACGGCGCCAAAAAACAGCGAAAAATACATGCCGTATTTCAACACGTGTTGTAGGGCTTCAGCATCGTAGGCGGCGCGAAGTTCGGTGGTGGTGAGGTAAGACGGAAACAGGTAGGCCAATACGGCGGCAAGGCTAAGGGCGCCTAAAAAGATAGAGGCGTAACCACTGATGCGTCCATCGCCAATGGCAAAGGCTTTGTCTGGATTGGGGGTGACTTCGCGGGTTTTGTACTGATATTCCATATCAACGGATTCCTACTAATGGGCGCCTAGCGTGGCCGACAGTCAGGTGCGCTAAACAAAGCCGCTATTTTAAACCCACAATTAATTTATCGTCGACGATTCGGTAGTAGGGCACATACATGTCCGGTACTTCGCGGTTCTGTGCCCGGCCAAACAGGTTAAACACCAACTTGTCTTGCCAGAACTCATCCAGACTTTGCGAGCACTTAAACCCACCCTGCACGACTTTATCTTCGTTCATAAAGGCTTGGTTGATGTAGTGGAAGGACGCACAGGGCACGATGGCGTTGTACCATTTTTGGTAGCCAAACATTAAGTAGCCTTGGTTGCGATCGAACACAAACACTTTGTAGTTAAAGGTATCGCGGCCGGTGCGCTCCGGTGGGTCTACCACGTCTTTGCTTTTGTAAACAGAGGAGTCCACTTGATCGGCAAGCAGGCTGGCGTTGGGTTGCACCACTAACACCTGTTGGCCGTGCCAGTCGGCGTAATAGGGTTTGTCCACGTGAATGTCGGCGAGTGGAATTTCTAATTCGTAGTGATCGCCATCGCTAAAAATAGCCACCGCGATAACCACGAGAGCGATAACCAGCGCGATGCTGAGTACAATGAGTGTCGGGCTTTTTTGAGGGGCTTGCGCGGTCAACGTGATAAATTCCAAGCGAATGAAAGGTTAAGACGAACGAGGTTCGGATAATCCACCGTTAAGGGGTGTAATTACTAGCGAATTTTAACGCTTTGCGCTTAAGTCTCGTTCTCGTGTGCCAAGTAGAGTGAAAAGCCCTGAGCATGAACCTGCAGGCTGACATTGATCGGGCGACAGCAGACTTCACAATCTTCAATGTATTCTTGGTCGCCCTCGCTAGTGTCCACCAGTAAAGTGATAGGCTCTGCGCAATAGGGGCAATAGTGCTGCGACTCCTCCAGCATTGGCCTCACTCCTTTGTCTGTTAATGCGATCAAACCCGAGGATAACACATGAAAAGGCGCTCTCTTTTTAAGCTTGCCATGGCCGCCGGGGCTGCCGGTGCCAGCGGCTGGGCGGGTGCCAAAACGAAGCCCGTGCTGTTGAAACCTAAAGCGTTGCGCGCCGGCATGACTATTGGTTTGGTTGCACCCGCCAGCCCTGCGCCGGAACGAGATGAGGTGCATTTCGGTTTAGATATCATTCGCTCGCTCGGCTTTAACGCCAAAGCGGGTCGGCATGTATTTGAGAAAAACCAGTACTTAGCGGGCTCAGATGCGCAGCGCGCGGCCGATCTCAACAGTTTTTTTGCCGATCCTTCAGTGGATGCCATTTTCTGCCTGCGCGGGGGTTATGGTTCGGCGCGGCTGTTACCGCTACTGGATTATCAGCGCATCGCGCAGAAGCCGAAGGTATTACTTGGCTATTCCGATATCACTGCGCTGTTAAATGGCATTCAAGGCCAGACTGGGTTGGTGACTTATCATGGGCCAGTAGCCGCTCACGGTTTGACGGCCTACAGCGTTGCGGAGTTTCAGAAGGTGCTGCAACCGGCAACGTTGAGCGAACCCTTGGTTATTGGCGCGGCCCCTGAATTTGAGCCGCGCCCTGGTCGTTTAGATAAGGCTAATCGGCTCACGGTCATTCGCGGGGGCACAGCAACCGGGCGTTTGGTCGGTGGCAACCTCACGGTGCTGACCAGTTTATTGGGTACGCCCTTCGAGCCGGACGTGAAGGGCTGCCTGTTATTTTTAGAGGATATCGGCGAGGAGCCCTATCGGATTGACCGCATGCTGACCCAGTGGTGGTTGGCCGGTAAGCTGCAACAGCTTAGCGGTATCGTGTTCGGCAAATTCACCGAGGCCAAGTCCAATGACAATAGCTTTAGCGTCGAGGAGGTGTTGCGCTCGCGCTGTGAAGCTTTGGCAATTCCCGTGTTGCGTGGCACCATGATTGGCCACGTGCCAGACCAAACCACCGTGCCCTTGGGGGTAATGGCCGAGTTAAATGCCGATGCCGGGCGTTTAACCCTGTTGGAATCGGCAGTAAGTTAGTGCCAACTTAACAGCGGGCAATCGGGCCATGGGTTGGTCATATCGTCAGCGTTAAAGCCACAATAATAAATGGATTGCAGGAAATTTTATGATCGACCCAAGCTGGCTTTCGCTTTTGCCGCCCTTTCTCGCGATTGGTTTGGCCCTCGCAACACGGCAGGTGTACTTGGCCTTGTTCGCGGGTATTTGGCTAGGTTATTTCCTACTCGATGACGTTAACCTGTTGGCGTCTTTGGCTCAGGCTATTGAGGCATCCATTGCGGTGTTGGCCAGCCCCGGCGATGCCCGAGTGGTAGTGTTTACCTTGGTTGTGGGGGCTTTCATTCTCACCCTTGAGCGCAGTGGCGCGGTGACCGGTTTAGTGGCGTGGCTCGAGCGGGCGCGGTGGGTGAACAATGGCAAGCGGGCGCAATGGTTGAGCTGGTGTATTGGTGTGCTCATTTTTATCGAATCCAACATCACCGTTTTGGTGGCCGGCACGGTGGCGCGGCCTCTGTTCGATCGCTATAAAATTGCCCGGGAAAAGCTCGCCTACATTATCGATTCAACCTCCGCACCCATTTGTATTTTGATCCCGCTAAACGCCTGGGGCGCGTTTAATTTAGGTTTATTAGATGGCTTGGGGGTGGACGATCCGCTGCAGGTGCTGTTAGCCAGTATTCCGCTGAATCTATATGCCATTAGCGCCGTCGCGCTGGCCGCGTTTACCATCGCTCGCAGCTACAATCCCGGGCCAATGGCCGAGGCGCAAGCGCGCGCCGATCGCGGTGAGCTGGTGGGCTTGGATGTGGTTGTGGATACAGCTGTCGCACCCGATAAAGCCGCCGCGCTTGCTCAGCCGCGGGCGGCGAACATGCTGGTGCCGGTATTGACCTTGGTGTTGGCGATGCCCATAGGCTTATGGATTACCGGCGATGGCGATCTACTCGCCGGTTCCGGTTCTACCGCCGTACTCTGGGCGAGTTTACTGGCGCTAGTGGTGATTTCGGTGATGGCCTTAGCGCAGCGTCAAACCAATTTAGAAAAGCTCTCCCACACCTGGCTGGAAGGCGCGGGCCGCATGCTGCCTATTGCTGTCGTGTTAGTGCTGGCGCTGGCCTTGGGCACAGTGGCCAAGGCCCTAGGCACGGGCGTGTATGTCGCGGGACTGATGGGCGATACCATTCCCGTGGCGTTACTACCGGCGGTGATTTTCTTAATCGCTGGGGTAATCGCCTTTTCGGTGGGGTCTAGCTGGGGCACCTTCTCAATTATGATGCCTATTGCCATACCCATTGCCGTTGCGCTGGGCGCGGAGCCGGCGCTGTTCGTCGCGGCGGTGCTCTCTGGTGGCATTTTTGGCGATCACGCCTCACCCATTTCCGATACCACCATTGTTTCCAGTCTTGCTGCGGGCACGGAACATATCGATCACGTGAAAACCCAACTACCCTATGCGGGGCAGGCGGCGCTAATCAGTACTGTGGGTTTTGTCCTCCTAGGCGTCCTGATGCTGTGATTTTACGGTTGTAACCAAGAGGAAAGAATTATGGCGATTTGCCGCGTAGTACTGGTAACGGAAGAAACGAGCTTTGGTAACCGTTGGGTGAGTGAGCTCAAACAAGTGGCCGAGGCCGATACCAGTTCGCCTATTCGCCTGCGCTTTTCTCACTGTAAAGCAGAGCAGTTGAAGGAGCAGCTCTACAAAGGTGCTACTCAAATCATCGCCTTAGACGAAGGCAGTTTGGGCGAGGCGCACCTCGATGAGTGTTACGACCTAGTGCGTGCCACCCGGGCCGAAATAGATTGCATCCTTATTACTACCAGCAAAATGCCCGATGAAGACGCCGACTTCGAAGGTGTTATCTCGCGTGCCGAATCCAATTACGGCGTGGTGTATCGCACCTTGCGGCGCGAATTATTCGAGCGCACGGCAACGCCCTTTGCCGATGCGTTAAAAGAGTATGTGTACGCGGCCAAAGATTCTTGGCACACGCCCGGCCACTCCAGCGGCGATAGCCTTAGCTCGAGCCCGTGGGTGGTGGACTTCTATCGCTTCATGGGCGAGCACATGTTCAACACCGATTTGTCGGTGAGCGTGAAAAACCTCGACTCCCTCATGGAGCCCGTCAGCGTTATACGCCAAGCGCAAAATTTAGCGGCGAAAACCTTTGGTGCGCGCCATACCTATTACGTTACCAATGGCACATCCACCTCAAACAAAGTGGTGCTGCAATATTTGATGCGCCATGGCGACAAAGTTATCGTCGACAGAAACTGCCACAAGTCTGTGCATCACGCCATGATCATGAGCGGTTCGGTGCCGGTGTATTTGGAATCTTCCGTTAATCAAACCTATGGTGTTTATGGCCCTGTGTCGAAGGCGAAAATATTCGCCGCCATTGATGCCAATCCCGAGTCGCGCTTGCTCATCTTAACCTCCTGCACTTACGATGGCCTGCGCTACGATTTAAAACCCATTATTGATTACGCACACGAGCACGATATTCAAGTACTGATTGATGAAGCCTGGTATGCCCATGGAAATTTCCACCCAGAACTAAGGCCAACGGCCCTGGAAAGTGGCGCCGATTTTGTGACCCATTCAACCCACAAAATGTTATCGGCTTTTTCCCAGGCAAGCATGATTCACATTGGCAACCAAGTGAAAGATTTTGACGCGCCGCGGTTTCGCGAAGATTTAAACATGCACACATCCACCAGCCCGCAATACGGCATGATTGCGAGTTTAGATGTGGCGCGCAAACAAATGAGTATCGAAGGCTTTGAAGTGCTCGCGCGCACGTTAAATTTTGCCCAAGAAATTCGCGATTATGTTGAACAGCATACGCCGTTTAAATCCCTAGGCGCACAAGATCTGTGCGATAAAGAAGTGAAAGATGACAACATCAAACTCGACACCACCAAGGTGACCATTGATGTAGGTTGTGCCGGCTTATCGGCGCCGAAAGTACAATCTGAATTGTTCAACGACTTCGGTATTCAAGTTGAGAAAAACACCCATAACACCATTACGTTGTTAGTCACCATTGGCACCACAGAAAGCAAAGTGCTGCGCTTAAAGCAAGCGCTGCACAAATTATCGCAATCGGCACCGGGCAAACCAATACAATACAAACACCAATCCATTCCCGCCCTGAGTGCGATCCGCGTACTGCCGCGCACTGCCTATTTCGGCGACGGTGAAAAATTATTACTCACCGCTGATGCCGGCAAGTCAGCCTTAGTGGGGCGCGTGGTGTGCGACGAAATTGTACCCTATCCACCGGGCATTCCCTTGGTTGTACCCGGCCAAGAACTGAGTGCCGAAATTTTGGCCGCCATTGCAAACTACGTGTTCGAGCGCAAAGACTTGGAAATGCACGGCATTCAATCTCTAAACGGTCAGCCCCATATCCGCGTAATGAAAAAAGACGCAGAAGAAAAGGGCAAAGCGGAGCTGGCTCAGCTATTGGCTTGAGTCGCACACCGGTAAATCGGTTTATCTTTGGTTAAAAACGCCTACATTGATGTAGGCGTTTTTGTTTGTAAAATTGAATAAAGAGCTGAGGTCGATCCTTAAACTGTCGGCTAGCGAAATCCATGGGCTTTTGTACAGTGAATCGCCGCATATTCGAAAATTTGGCTCAAAAATAAACCGTGCCGGCGCGGTTTCCTCCTGCTATAAAAAATAAAGCTATACAAACCAATCAGTTACAAAATCCTAAAAAGGGATACTGAGACCACGTGTTCCGCCTTCTGTGCGCGCACGCTTTGTTTAAGTCATGCTATGATTCGCCAAAATTAAATAAGTAAATCAATAGTTTACAGACGTTGATTTAGGCGCCAGCAAGCAAAACGAGCCGGCACAGAATTAAAATGTGATATTTTTTGAGAGATGACGAGCGTGAGTCGAAGAGCTCTATTGGATCAGCAGGAATTTGATCTTCCTTATCTCTATAAGATGATGCGGAATCTATTTCCCAAAAGAAATGATTGCGCACAAATGGAAGATCTACTAGAGGTGGATACTGAGCTAAAAAGGTTTTCAATCATCTCTAGGTTGCAGTTGCGGATTTTTCTCAAAAAGTATCGCCGTCGCCTCCTGGAAATAGACAAACAGCCTTTGGACCTCAGGCATCAGAATATCTACCGTGAGGATCTTGGTGAGAAAGAATACTTCGATAAAATAACGCGGCAATACTGGTTCTGCTACCCGGCGCTTATCCGCATTGCAATGGAAATAGAGTTTGGTGAAAAATACGAAACTTATGCCAATGAACGTGATGAAATATAACAATCGCAGCCACACAGGCCTATCGGCCTCGACTCGCTACGCTCGCGTGTGCTGCGGGCGTTACGTGATTGTATGAAGAATTTGCTACTACTTTTGCTGGTCTTAGTCTTTTGGATATGTCGTTCTCACGCTGAGGAGATAGGCTTGGAGAGCGAAGCTAGCTTTTCAATCATAGGAACGTTCACTGGAGTTTCAGAGAAATCCTACCTGAATGTCCACGGAGAGGAATGGTCTGTGGAAATTACAGTAGATAAAGTACTTGATGGCGAATTCAATAATTCAGTTGTCTATGTCGGAGTGCCCAGCAAGGAAAAGTACGGATTCGAAGTAGGAAAGCAATACATTATTACCCTCGTTTATGGCTCGCATGGACTTCGAATTCAAAATAAAAGGATGGCTGAATGACACGTAACACACGCAACCAAACCGGCCTATCGGCGTCGACTCGCTACGCTCGGGTTTGTTGGGGCGTTATGGCTGGCTAGATGAATAAAATACTAATCTTTACGTCCCTGATGGCGTCACTGCTTTCGTTAAGCCTTTCGGGTTTTCTTCTATATGAAAGAAACACAGCTGGTGGCTCAAATATCAAAGCTCTGAATGCCTATACTTTATCAAAATTGAATAAAGGCGATTTTCTATCTGTATCAGGATATATGGTAAAGGAAGGGGCCGTGTACGTAGTCTATGAGACTAAGGAGTCCGCGGCTCTCTCTAAGCCGCACGGCTATACCTTTTTAACGGTATTGCATCCTAATGAAAATATAAAAGAAGCTTGCGATGGTGTGTGGGTCAACTTATCAGGATATGCTGAATACAGCTTTTGGGGCGATTCGGTCGAATTAGTACATAGCTTATCGGATATTTCAAATGGCTCATCTTGCATGGTTGATTCTAATCTTCGCACTAAATACTTAGAGGTGTTAAAACAAAAATGGGCGAGTCAATAGAGAGCCATAAAAAATTCAGCCAGGCGACTCGCTACGTTACCGGCTGTTGCGGACGCTAACGCAAAGGAAACAAATGAAAAATTATTTAATACTTCTACTTCTTATACTGCTAGCGGGCTGTGCTGGTATTCATTCTAAAAAGCTCCCTTACGGGAAGATAGAAAAATACGGGATAGTGGAGAAAATTAAAGATGGTGGAATATATCAAGCTCCTGACTCCTTAGCGGGATACGCTGAAGATGGTGTTGAAACAGAAATTAGAAAAATTACTGACATTATCCCATTGAAGCGAGACATAATTTTTGGAATGAACTGGTGTGCGTATGGGTTACCAAATGGAAACTTTGATCTAGTGTATAGAATTAGTCATCCCATTACTTCTAGGCCTGGCAAAAAACCTTCGAGGAGTTTTGAGGAGATATTTTCTACTTCTAAAGAAAATGATGGCCCTTATTGTACGGGTGACTCATACAAATTGCACGAAGAGTGGGAGATGGTGTCAGGCGCTTGGAAATTAGAAGTGATTTATCAGGGGAAGGCGCTGGTCAGTAAAAAGTTTAAGGTTGTTGAGCGTTAACAAATAAATCAAATCGACTCGCGCAAGCGCTCGCTGCTTTATTTAAACGGTTAAGCATCAGGAGTAGATATGGATTCTGTAGTTCTGTCTGGAATTATTGCATTCGCCACTGCAATAATAGCAACAGCAATTGGCGGTGTTATCAACTATATAATTGAAACAGTAAGAAACAAAAGGACTAGACGAGAAGAAGTATTAAGAGGATTGTACCTTCTAAAGACAAAACTGTCTTTACACAAGATTGACATGCATAGCGGTTCAGAGTCCGTAAGCAGTTTTAATGAAAATTATGATTCTGCAAATATCCTAATTGCTGATATAAAAATGTCTTTATCTTTGTACTTCAAAAGCCATGTGATTGATTTTGAACCAGTTGTCGAAGAGGCTGCATATTATTGGAAAATGTATAAGGATCATCTAATTTCAGTAAGCAGGGATTACGATGGTGAAAACTCACCTTTTCAACGGGCCCTACATGCATCTATGAACTGCACAGATATCATTGAGAAAATGATGTCTGAGCTAAGTGTATAAAAAATGCTTAACAAGGGTGGCCAATTCGTGGCTGCGACGGCTTACGCTTCGCTCCAGCCGCGCCTAAACCGGGCGTTATGAGTCGAGATGAAATGTAATTCTTGCGGTCAAGCGTTTGGTTCGAAATCGAATCGCCGTATAGATAAAAATTATGAGTTCATCAGCCCATATGGCTTTAAAGGACAAAAGCTTGTCTTTAGGCAAATGCTTGATTTTGAACGAGTAGTTTGTCCAAAATGCGGGAATATAGAGGTGGATCCAAATATTAAGGTGTTTGGGCTAATTAGAATGAAAGTATTTTTGTCATTATTCTTTGGGTTATTACTAATTTCATTATTAACTTTTCTATGAAACAAACTTATAACAAACGCAACAAAAACGGGCTGCGCATACTAGCCTCGCAACAAGTTGATCGCCTGTGCTTGTAACGTTCTGCAACGAGAGAAAAAATGAATTACTTAATTGCAATATTTTTCATATTTTTGAGTGCAGCCTCTTTCGCTAAAGAGGAATGCGATCCCGATTCGGTTGGACTAAATAATGAATCTAGCGATATAGAGAAGTATTTTTATACTGGCACTTGCCACTATAGGAACAAAGAATACTCTCTTTCTGTAGAGAGCTGGGAGAAACTTGTGCCTTTGGCTTCGACATCTGCCCATGATGAGGAGCTGAAGGTTGACGTACTAAATAATCTTGGATACATGAAGTTTTTCGGATTTGGCACGGATAAAGATCAAGAGGGAGCCATTTCCTATTGGCAAAAAGCAATTTTACTTGGCCATTACGAAGCAGAGTTCCACCTATGTCACGCCTATGCTGATGAGAAAGAGATAACATATGACCTTTCGAAAGCTAGGAAGCACTGTGAGAAAGCTAGGTTGATCTACAAAGGAAAAGACAATCCAGATCCAGATATCACGTCATCTATTGAATATTATATAGAAAAAATAGGCAGTTAAATGCATAACAATCGCAATCATCCAACTCGCTACGCTCTCGGATGTTGCGAGCGTTATGTGAATAGGGAGTTAACATGAGTTACAACATTGCAATATTAGATTGCCGGAAGACTTCAATCAGGCTGTTATGCTTGTCAATCCAATGACTGATATTAGGGTGTCTGAGGTTACAGCAAATTTTCAAAAATTCCATGATGATGTGACAACTATATTTCCTTGTATCTGCAGTCTTTCAAGCGATAAAATTGATGAAGGTGTTTGGTGTGACGGCCCGCTCATCAATAACTTTAAGAGTAAAGCACCTGTCATTGGATTTACATACTCAAAGGTAGAAGAGGCTTTACCTGTCGTTGGTAACCTTGCGCTCAAGATGGGGCTTTCGGTACTCGATTGGCAAGCTGGTAAGGCGTACAACCCATGAAATCCCTCTTAGTATCAAGCAAAGGCAGCATCGCCCTTCGGGCTGGACGGGCTAACCCGCGCCCCTGTTTTAGTGTTAATAGTTAAGGTTTTTTGATGAGAGAATTTGTAACGAATTTAAAAGGAAACTCATTCCATTTCATGTGCATCATAACGGGCGCAATTGCAGTGGTAGTGATTTCTGGTAGCAATCCACCAATGGCTTACTTGTCAGGCGTTCTTCTAGGTTGGATTTTGGTTTCAATCTTAGGTGTGAATATTGAACGAGCTCAAGCAAAAACATCTACTAACAAATAGTTGTAAAACGAGCTTGCCAGCTATATTACCGGCGGGCTTCGGGCTCACCGCGCTCGCGCTTGTTGCAGGCGTTGCACGGGTAGCTTGAAGTAACTATGGATATATTCTTTGGTGTCAGCTTTTTGTTTTGGCCGCTAGTGCTTGGGCTTATTGCTAGAAAAATTACTTGCGTACCCAATGCCCTACTAGCTACTTTGGTTCGCGGCTATATTGTGCTATTTATTAGTCTTTTAATTGCTGTAAGCTTTGTTTTTTTCTTTTACCAACCACTGATTGAGTGCTTGTCGACTCTATCAGAGCCAATATGGTCTAAGTGCTCTGCATTGCCAAGTGCTCCAGTTGAATGGTTTGGAGAATGGAACTTTGCTGTTACTAGTGCTTTTGGAGTTTCTTCAGTTATGTATTGGTTGTATAAGCAGCATCAATTTAACAGGGCGCTTAACGCCGGCGCGCAAGCTGCGCGTGTGGTGTAGCACGGCGTTAACTTATGAAAAAGATCGCGTTATCACTCTTAACACTTTTAGTCTTGGGTTTCATCTCTCTTATATACATCCATGAAACAGATTCTTTTACCCAAAAATATCTTAATGAAAGAGATCCAGTGGTAAAACTTCAGCTATTGGAGCAGATCATGGAAAGGGGAGAGAATGAAAAATGGTCGTGGAGTGACAATGCAGCCAAAATCGCTTTTCAAGTCGGAGATCACGAAAAAGCTGAGAAATACGCTCAAGCGTCTTTAGCCATGAGTAAAGATTTCGAAAATAATTGGAACTATGGTAACGCCATCCATAATTCGAACGTTATTTTGGGCCGGATAAGCCTAGCCCAGGGAAATATAGAAGAAGCCAAAGCATACCTGGTAAGGGCAAGTAAAAGTCATGGTTCTCCTCAGTTGGATACCTTCGGCCCAAATTTTAAGCTAGCTAATGAGCTTTTAAAGAAAGGCGAAAGCGATGTTGTTGTCCAGTATTTAAGATCTGTGTCGAAATTTTGGGAAATGGATAATGGCTGCATAGATAGGTGGTTGTCAGAAATTGACGACGGTGAAACGCCGAGTTTGTGCAAATGTAGCTGCTAGTCAAAAAGTTAACAAAACCAGCCGGAGGGACCAGAAAGCCGTCACTTCGCGTAATATCAGCCCCAGAGTACATCGTTTTTAGGAGAAATTAGTTTATGAGAGTGGTCGCGCTTTTTCTAGCAATTGTATCTTCGTATACCATCGCCGCAGAGCATGGAGAGAAAGGCTTTAAAATGGATGTAAATGTTTCTGGATTCTTTAGCCCTGAAGTAACCAAAGCAACGATTATATCCGTTGTAAAAAATTCATCAGCAGAAAAATCAGGCATAGTTGTAGGTGATGATGTAATTGCAATTGATGGCTGCGAAATTCCAGGTTGTTCGGCTTCGAAAGCTAAAAAATCATTGCAAAAAAACGCTGGTGAAATTGTAGTGCTAACCATGAAAAATCCAGAAGGAAAAACATATCTAGCAAGCGTAACGTTGCAGTAAAAATTTACCAGGGGTGGCCGAGGTTTAGCTTTCGGCGCCGGACTTGCTACCCTGATTCCCTGTGTTTTGTGACCCACAAGGGCGGTTCGGATAAATGAAAATAACAGACTTTCTCGTCATGGACTCGAATGGGAATAATGTTCAGGCGGATGCACATGGGAATATCATTGCATTCGCTTGTTGTACTTGTAGTCATCCAGTACTTGCTATTGCTCAAGTTAATCAGCGTGGCAGTGATGAAGCACATCCTTCCGCTTGTAAAGGTTGTGGCCAAAATCATTTTCTAGATGTTCGAAACCATGCAAGTAAATTATATATACATCAACTATAAAAAATGCGCATAACAAGGTGGCCAGCTCACTCCGGTCTTTTAGGTCTACGCGGGACGGATACTGCGCACTTTGCCATAACGTTGAGACCGTAGAATCACTTTGTAAAAGTCATCGTATAGGAATAGCTCTGTGCAGCGAGTTTGGTACAGCGATTGAGGTGTAGAAACTCTATGGAATTCAAAGCTCTAGTCTGAGATCAAAAAATTCAGTCAGATTAGGCCGTTGTCACTTTATTTGTTCTCGCCCTTTAACCTTTATCTCTCGACCCGGTTCGTTGGGTTCTATATAGGCTAGGATCACAGTTTCTGAAAACTTATTTTTATGACTGGGCAGTCAGTATGTTGATTTGAGCAAAGAATATATTTCTGCTTAAATTGCGCCAGATAAAATTTCAGGAAAGCAACATAATGTACAAGGGAATTACTTTAGCCGTTATATCTTTACTAATAGTGGCATGCGGTGGTGGTTCTGGCGGAAGCTCACCAACACCAACACCAACACCAACACCAACACCAACACCAACACCAACACCAACACCAACACCAACACCAACACCAACACCCACGCCCACGCCAACACCCAGATTTCAGGTGGAGCTGGTAAAAACGGCGACGCAATGTGACTTAGCTATTCCAAACAGTTCAGCGCAAGTGGTTGTGCACACTGAAACGGGAGACATTCTTGCCACCTATACACCTGATGCTAGGGGCAAGTTAGATATAGAGTGGCCGTCACCGGCACGGCATGTCACTTTCTTAAGCCAAGCTTCCGACAAGCTCAATTTAAATACTCGAATGGCTCAGGCGGCGGGTGATTTTGGTGTCATAAGTGTACGCGATAGCACTTTAAATGCGTCTTGCGAGTGTCAGAGTTTCACGTTCGATGTTAGTGGGGTTAGATCTGCATACCCTGACTATGAAATTTATGTCAACGAAGAATTGTTATTGAACGGTGCAGTTACCAGTACCCAAACACTGTGCAAAGTAACCGGAGCGAATTATTCAAATATTACCTTGGCATTAGTGCCGTCAGATGTAAATTTGACGGCCTATGCAGGCATCAAAGTCATTGATACGTTAACCTCGAATTATAATCTTGAATTTCATGATTTTTCAGCAAGCATCGGACAATTTGTTGATTTGGTGCCCAGTAGTGCCGTTGATTCTTATCGAACTTTTGCTAATACCGCTGAAGGTAGAAAGCATATTATTAATGGCTTTAACACGACATTCGTTTTTTCTGGCTTATATGAGGATAATTATATTCAGGCCTATAGGCATGTTAATTTGGGATCTAATTCGAAAGGCCAGTTGCGCTACACTGCGTCCCGGAGACTACGAGCCGATTTGAATGTTTCAAGTCAGCATTTTGAAATAGCCGAAAATGAAAACAGTCTGTTAAGTGCACTAAGCGGGTTTTTAGAAGCGGTCGGTGACAATCAGTCAGTGACTTATGATTTAAGTGAGATTGGTGTTAATCGAGCCAGTTTTTTTACCTCACTTTACGCTGATAGCTTTCAGTGGGATGTGGGTGGACCACTTTCAGGTGTCTTGCCAAGCTTCACTCTGCCTACGGCCGCTGCGGAAACCATAGAGGCTGGCGTGTTGAGTTTCGCCGTTATTGGCTCAGATGGGTATATGCAATCCGGCGGATTAGAAAAACTTCGTGAGGAGCTAGCAACAGAAAGTCGATCGGGCACTAAAAAGCGTCCGGCGTATTTTGACAATTATGACTCTGAGTATATTTTTCTAGATTTTTAATTCAGGCGTTGATGTCTGGCTCTTGTATGCTGAAGTGAGCAGTGTTGGTTAATTGGCCAATGGACGGTACTGCCGGTTAACAAAATTTGCCAGTTAAAAATCCTCGTTTGCTTAGGTATAAGGCGTGGGGGTTGGTGGAAATTTCCGTAGGGATGAGCTCCCTTTCGGTCGCTGGTCTTCGCGGTGCTTCGGCTCGAACCGGGGGTTCTCATCAAATCCTTTGGATTTGCCAAATAAAAAACCCCACGCTTGTTTAGGTATAAGGCGTGGGGGTTGGTGGAAATTTCTGTAGGGATTAGCTCCCCTTCGGTCGCTGGTCTTCGCGGTGCTTCGGCTCGAACCGGGGGTTCTCATCAAATCCTTTGGATTTGCCAAATTAAAACCCCCACGCTTGTTTAGGTATAAGGCGTGGGGGTTGGTGGAAATTTCCGTAGGGATGAGCTCCCTCTCGGTCGCTGGTCTCCGCTGCGCTGCGGCTCGAACCGGGGGTTCTCTTCAAGTCCTTCGGATTTGCCAAATAAAAAACCCCCACGCTTGTTTATGTGTAAGGCGTGGGGGTTGGGAGCGAGGTTCCGTAGGGATGCGCTCCCTCTCGGTCGCTGGTCTTCGCTGCGCTGCGGCTCGAACCGGGGGTTCTCATCAAATCTTTTGGATTTGCCAAATAAAAACCCCCACGCTTTTTGGCGTGGGGGTTTTTATTTGGCGCACCCGAAGGGATTCGAACCCCAGACCTCTGCCTCCGGAGGGCAGCGCTCTATCCAGCTGAGCTACGGGTGCTTAAGCTTTGATTCAACATACTAGCTAGGGCTTTGTATGGAAAGCGCGCATGATACGCATCCGACGCGGCTTCGTCTATGGTTGGTGCGTTTACGGCGTTGTTTCCGCAGAGCACTCTTTGTGGCTATAATGCAGCCTTTCGGCCAATTCTGGCCATTGGGGAATAATAGGGGATTTTCAGTGAGCCAGTTGAAAAAGGTATTTAGTTTGCTTGCCGCCGCCGGTTTGGGTTTGAGCTTGTCGATGGTGACGTTGGCCGACCGCAATCAAGAGATTGCCGATCGTATCGCACCTGCTGGTAAATCATGTTTAGAAGGCGAGTCATGTGCCGCAGCACCCGTTGCGCCAGTAGCTTCTGGCCCGCGTAATGGCGAGCAAGTGTATTCCACTAAGTGCTTTACGTGTCATGCTACAGGCGCGGCCGGTGCACCGAAAACCGCTGATGTGGCGGCTTGGGCGCCACGTATTGCGCAGGGTATGGACACGCTATACACCCACGCTATCAAGGGCCTGAATGGCATGCCGGCTAAGGGTTTATGTATGGACTGTTCGGACGATGAAATTAAGGCCGCAGTTGATCACATGGTGACGGCGTCTAAGTAAGCGCATTTAGCGCTGTAAAAAAGCCGAGCTATGCTCGGCTTTTTTGTGCATGGACACTTATAGCGCTGGATAATCGAGGGTGCGTTGAATCAGCGTAAGGTTGTCTGTTAACCAGCTCTGGTTGATGGGCCCCCACTGCTGAATTTGGTAGTGTCCATCTTTCGTGGCGCCGACAAATTCGCACTCGATGCCGAGCTCGTGCAGCGCCGACAGCGTGTCTTGCGCAGTGCGTCTGGGCATACCGGTGGTTGCGGTTATCGCGGGTACTGTGTTGATACCGCGATCAATGAGGTAGGCGATATAGAGCCGCCGGTAGAAGCTGGTTTTTGTTTTGCTGTGCTTCTGCTCTACCATTAAACGACTTAGGCCGATTGCGCTTGAAAGCTGTGATTGGGGTGTTCCAATTCAAATATGGCGTTGGCCAGTTGGCTTAAGGTTGTTACTGTGCGATCTGGCTGAACTTCTGCCCTTGGCCACGCTTGGTTGTTGCGGTTTAACCAAATAGTTTTAATGCCTAGGCTGGCGGCTGCGGCTATGTCATCTTTAGGGCAGTCGCCAACATGTATCATTTGATCGGGGCTGATTGACGCCATAGCCATGGCCAGTTCGAAAGGTTCGGGGCTGGGTTTGGCGGCGCCCACTTCTTCGGCACTTAAATGGAAGCTGAACTGATGTAGGCCCAAGCGCGTGGGGTTGGCGTTGCCATTACTAATGGCGGCCAATTTATAGCTTGGCGATAATTGGTTCAGGGTCGACAGTGCGTCGTCGTAGAAGTGAATTTTATGTCGGGCGTCTAGAAATATTTCCATTGCCATGTCGGCAAGTTCGATGGCGTCTAGTAGGCAGTAGCCTGCCTCAATCATCTTAATACGCAAGCTGTCACGTCTTACGCGGGTGATGAGGTGCCTAAATTCTGGGTGGTTATGCCAGTATTCCATACGCGCTTGGCGCAATTGCTCAGGGCTAAAGCGCTTGAACAGTTTAGGGCAAAATTCTTCGAGCCAAGCTTGCGTGGTTGCTTCCGCTGCGTGGAGAACGGGTTCCACGTCCCAAAGCGTGTTGTCTAAATCAAAACTTATGAGTTTGATACCGCTGGTCAAATTTCACCTACCCCAATGCAGACGTGTTCGTTGTTATGACTTTGCCAGCGCAAGCGCGTGGTCTTTTGACGTCTGTCCTATGAGACTAGCACGGCGGCCTTAGGGCTGGCTAGGGTCAATGTCCGCGATTTCTGTGCGGTCTTTAGTGAATGTGCTGTCCTTCGTGGTTTTCGCTTGGGCGCGGGGGTGCGCTTGGTCGTAAACTTTGGCTAGATGCTGGAAATCGAGGTGGGTATAAATTTGCGTCGTGGCAATATTGGCGTGACCGAGCAACTCTTGCACGGCGCGTAAATCGCCGGAAGATTCCAGCATATGGCTGGCAAAAGAGTGGCGTAACATGTGCGGGTGCACGGATTTATCGAGACTCTGTTGCAAGCTATAGGCGTGGAACAATTGTTGAATGCGGCGATGGCTAATACGCGTGCCACGGCTACTGATGAACAGGGCTTGTTGGTCGCTGCTGGCAAATTGCCCGCGCTCCTTTAGCCATTGCTGCAAGGCCGTTTTCGCTAAACGTCCGACTGGTAATATGCGCGTTTTGCGGCCCTTACCAGTGACGGTTACAGTGGCGTCGGCTAGATCTAGGTCTGTGAGGTTTAAGCTGGCTAATTCGGCTAAGCGCAAGCCCGAGGAGTAAGTGAGCTCAAGCAGGGCCCTGTCGCGCGCGCTGTGTTGATGGTCGCTGTTAAAACTGAGCAGCTTGCCCACTTCATCAACATCGAGGGTGTTGGGTAATTTTTTATCGACTTTCGGGGCGCTGATACCGGCGCTTGGGTCGTGTTTTAACCAAGCTTGTTTAACCCCGTAGGCGAAGAAACTGCGCAGCGCCGATAACCAGCGCCTTAGGCTTTTGCCGGTTAGGCCTTGGCGGTGCAGTTGTGCTAAGGCTCTGCGTATATGATGGACGGACAGCTCGGCCAAGGCGATGTCTTGATCTTTGGCCCAGTGTTGCAGTTTAGCGAGGTCGCGCTGATAGGCGGCCACTGTGTGTGTAGAAAGGTTCCGCTCGCGCGCTAGGTAGTGCAAAAAGCGCGCTATGTCGTCGCTATAAGGCAGAGGCGTGTCGGTCATGACGCGCCCATCCATTAGTGATCCAGTTGGTAGGGCAAGGTGCGGTTGAGAATTTCCGCAATGTAATTTAGAAACAGGGTGCCCATGCTGGAGCGATAATAGGTCGCGTCGCGGTTACCGATGGCGAGCAAGCCAAAGCAGGTGCCGTGAATAAGCGGTACCACCGCGGCCGAACCTACCAGCGGTGCTTGTTCACCAAATAAATAGGCCTTCTCTTCATTGCCCAGTTGGCCGCAAATGGCTTTTTGGGTCTTAAGAATTTTGGCTAAGGGCACTTTTGCATCGTGCAGGGTGACGCAGCGCGCCTGGCCGATCTTGCCTGGTTGGGGCCGAAAAATAATCAGGCGCGTAAAGTGAATCTGGAATTCTTTATCGAAACTGTAATACAGCGAATTAATAGTATCTTCGGCTTTGCGGCCTTCGAGCAAGGCTAGAACGAGGCGTTTCGTTTTGTCGAATAATTTGTCGTTGTCGCGGGCATTGTCGAGTAGCTTGCTGAGCCGGTGACGCATGTCCATATTGCGCTCGCGCAATACGGCGACCTGTCGTTCCACCAGAGAAATGGCGTTACCGCTGTCGTGCGGCAGCAGCAGGTCGGCTAAAAGTTCGCCGTGGCGCTCAAAAAAATCTGGCGTTTCTGAGAGGTACTTGGCTACTTCTGCGTCGCTAATGGCATGATCAGACACAGTAAACAATCCTTGCTGTTATATTTTTACTTGGCCTTGAAAGACTTGCGCCGTTGGCCCGGTCATCACAACCGAACTTGCGCCGCCCGCCCACTCGATGATTAAGCTGCCGCCAGGTAGGTTGACAGTTACGCTTGAGTCTAACAGGTCGCGCAAGCGGCCGGCTACTACCGCGGCGCAGGCGCCAGTGCCGCAAGCGAGGGTTTCGCCGGCGCCGCGCTCAAATACCCGCAGGTTGATTTCGCTGCGTGATAGTACTTCCATAAAGCCGATATTGGCCTTGTTGGGAAAGCTGGAGTGAACTTCAAGCAGTGGCCCCAGGCGTTCGACCTCGGCGTTGGCTGCGCTGTCTACTAGCAGTACGCCGTGGGGGTTACCCATTGAGACGGCGCTGATAGTGAAGGTTTCACTGCCTAGCGTGATGGGGTAGCAGGGCGCTTGTGCCGGTGCGATAAAGGGGATTTGGTCAGGTGTTAGAATAGGTGCGCCCATGTCCACGCGCACGTCATCGTTGTTAGTGACATGCAGCTCCATGATGCCTGCCGATGTTTCGACTTTGATGCTGCTCTTGCCGGTTAACTTGCGCTCGCGCACGAAAGTGGCAAAGCAGCGTGCACCATTGCCACAGTTTTCAACTTCGGAGCCATCGGCGTTATAAATGCGATAGCGAAAATCCACATCGGGGTTGCTCGGCTCTTCCACAATCAGTACTTGATCGCAGCCAACGCCAAAACGGCGGTCGGCTAATTTGCGCACTTTTTCTGGGCTTAATCTCACCTTTTGGCTGATCGCATCAATCATGACGAAATCATTGCCGAGGCCGTGCATTTTGCTAAAGCGCAAGCGCATGTTGTTTCCTAACCTTGTCTATAGGTGTGCGATTTTTACGGTAGTAACGATTCGCCACGGGTTAAATCTGCTAGCGTTTCCCGCTCGCGCACCAAGTAAGCGCGGTTGCCATCTACAATCACTTCGGCGGCGCGGGTGCGGCTGTTGTAATTTGAGCTCATGGTAAAACCATAGGCACCAGTGGACATTACTGCGATCAAGTCACCGGCGGCAAGCGCTAGTGTGCGATCTTTGGCGAGAAAATCGCCGGTTTCGCAAACCGGACCGACCAGGTCCCAGGTTTTAGCCTCGTCAGCTTTCAATTCTACTGGCTGTACGTCTTGCCAGGCTTGATAGAGCGCTGGGCGAATATTGTCGTTCATAGCAGCATCAATAATGGCAAAATTTTTGTGCTCGGTCGGCTTTAGAAACAACACTTCAGACAACAATACGCCAGCATTGGCGCAAATAGATCGGCCAGGCTCCATCACCAAGGCGAGATTACGGCCCTGTAGTTTTTCTTTTACGTGCGCAATTAAACTGCCAATAGGTGGTGGAGTTTCATCGCGGTAAGTTACCCCCAAGCCGCCGCCTATATCGATGTGCTTGAGCACGATGCCGTCGGCTTTCAATGTATCGATAAGTGCTAATAAGCGATCTAACGCGTCGACAAAGGGCGCCAGTTGGGTTAACTGCGAACCGATATGGCAGTCGACGCCAATGATGTTCAAGCTGTTGAGGGCCGCGGCTCTTTTGTACACCAGGGGCGCGCGCTGAATATCGATACCGAATTTATTTTCCTTTAGCCCGGTCGAAATATAGGGGTGAGTTTGCGCATCGACATCGGGGTTGACCCGCAGTGATATGGGTGCCTTTGTGCCCAACTGTTTGGCAATATCGGCTAATAGTGTGAGCTCGGCTTCCGATTCGACATTAAAACAATGCACGCCGACTTCGAGCGCCTTGCGAATGGCGGCCTCCGTTTTCCCAACCCCTGAAAAGACGATGCGCTCAGGTTTACCGCCCGCGAGTAGCACGCGCTCTAGCTCGCCTTCAGAGACAATATCGAAGCCTGCGCCTAAGTCTGCCAATAACCCCAGCACGCCGAGGTTAGAGTTCGCCTTAACGGCAAAGCACACCAAACCGTCGTGATCGCCCAAGGCGGTCGCATACTGGTTGTAGGCGTCGGTTAACGCCGCACGGCTATAAACATAGGTTGGTGTGCCAAATTGCTGGGCAATATCGGCCAGTGGCAGCGCTTCTGCATACAGGTGCGCCTGCTGCCGAGGGAAGTAGGACATGGTATTGAGCCTAAGATGTCGTTTGAGACTGAGTATTGTCGGATTGCTCGGGTTGTGGCACCACCAATGGGCCTTTCTGGCCGCACGCGGACAGATTGAGTAGGGTTAACACGAACAGTAGAAAGATTGCCTTAGACATGGGCAAACCCCTTTAAAAATAGGGCTGCAAGTATAGCGTTAGGCTAGGCATCCTCTCAACCTACGAATTCACTGACCTTAACGCAAAACTTCTACAGATTTTCTAGCGCTTGGTTAAGTGCCTCCTCTAATTTTAGTTTTAACCTTAGGTAATGGCTGGTCTGTAGCTGGTCGAAGTGTGGAAGTTGATGTTCACACAAAGAGAGGTCGAGGTCGGTGATGTAGCATGGGTAGCGCTGACCGGATTGACGGTGGGATAGGATGGCGAGCGCCACCGTGTGGAATAATCCCGCGCCTGTGTCGGGCGCTATAGCCTCGCCGTTAAGCCAAGCTGACAATTGCCATTGGTTTGGCGCTTGGGTTAAATCCAGAGACTCAACGCAAAACTGTAAATCGAATATGCGGATATTACCGATGGCGCTGGTCGCATGTCGGCGCTCTAGCTTGATGGCGTCAGTGCGTTCAACGGACTGGTAAAACTCGATTGGGAAGATACCAAACATGGGTTGTACCCCGCGTATCGGGTTTCTATGCAGTACCGCACGTAGAAAATGGTGTAATGGCTTTAGCAGGGCGTCTTGATCGTGAAAGGCTTGTTCGAAATAAAATAGGCTACCTCGCTCATCTTTACAGTACACATGGACACGGGCGCCATCGATACGATAGATGACTTGAATACTGCTTGAGTTGAGCTCGGCTAATTGGGCTAAGCCAGACTCTTTAACGAGTTTATGGTTGCGGCAAGCCGAGTCGACGGTGAGCGAGCGATAGCCCGGTGCCGGTTGGGACAGCGCCGTCCACAAGTCTGGTGTCAAATCAAAGCAGCTGACTTGCCAGCCACTGTTAAAATGCACTAACAGATATTTGTCGTCGGCAACGGTGATGAACAAATCATGTATATCTTTTGCGCCAGCGTTATCGCGGGTGTGTTGCAATAAGGTCTCGCACAGCGCATTCAGCCGCTGCTCGATCAACACGGCGCTCTGTAAGCTTAGGTTGCGAACCTGGAGTTTGGCGTTTGCTGTAGATTGACCGACAAGCCAACGCAATAAGTCATCAAGATGTTCACCAACTTTTTGTACTCGCGCCTCACCCCAGGAGTTTATAGATAGGACGTTGTAGTTTTTCACCAGTGATCCGTGGCTGGTGTTGAGGGGGTCTAGCTCGAAAGAATTTTCATTCAATCGATTGTCTCGCCCTAAAAACGTTGGATCGTTGGTGAGTATGGTTACCAAGGATAGCTGGGCTGGTTGTGTAAAGGCGGTATGTGCTGGATGTAAAAATGTGTCAAATGCTAGGTTGGAAAATAAGCTAACTAAATAGGAAACTTCTGGCGCGGCTAGGTTGAGATTACCTTGAACTTGAATGCGAGTGCTTGAAGAAATAATGTTGTTGAGCAAGCCCCAGCAAAAAAGCTCTGCAATATTGGTGCTGACGTTAATGGGCGATCGTGATTTTTCCCAGCGACTGTTGGTGAGATAAATTTGCCAGTTGTTAGAATCTATATCCCAGAGCAAGACCACAAACTTTGCCTGTATATCGTTGCTTATGTTTGGATTGATCAGTTCAATTTTCCCCGTGGATCGGCTGAAGGCTGCGTGCAGTTTGCGCCCTAAAACCGTAATTTCCTGGCTGTTTACATTGATGCTGGGCTGCGAATGTCTGGCCATATCCAATAGGCTTTTATAGCTGGCAGTCAACTCCTTGATAACACTGCGTCTTTCGCTCATCACCTGTTGTGCGTTCCAGCTTGAGCTCGCATCTAGATGAGCAAAACTTATGGGTTGCCATTGCCACTCTTCTATCGCGCGTAATAGTTCCGCGGCTCGTTTATCTTTCTCTAAGGAATGAAATGGTCTTTGTAGTTTAAAATAGAAGCATTGGCGCATCAGTTCCAATCGATCAAACTCTCTTCTGTCGATAAAATAGTTTGAAAGTTTATTCAAGAGCATTAAATAAGGATCGAGGGAGGTGGTGTTAAATTGCCCCGCATAGACAAACATTTTCATCTGGTCGGAAAGCGTGAATACACGTGGGTATTTGCTGAGATATACCTCCAAAATTAAAAGTTTGAGTAGAGATTTAAAGGGGGATGCAATGGATTTATAGAGTTGCCATATTGCAGCCGATACGAACTCAGAGGGTGGTACATCACCTACTGGACCGAAGTCTAGCCACTCGTTGGGTCGCAAAAATCCTTTATCGACGATTGCGTTTTTAGTTGCTAAATAGTTGCTTTTTTCTGTGGTTGTAATAAACCACCAAAGCGGAATCTGCCCGGCGAGTAAAATCGCCGAGCGATAAAATTCGTCGAGCAGCAAAAAATGCTGTGAGCTACCAGAACCCTCTGTAGATAGTTTTCCGTGTTCGCCTTGGCTGAAGGCATCGGGTTGCATTAGGAAAAAATGCCAGTCTAGATCAAAGTCCTTTGCCCATTGTGTTAACGCGGTACATTTTTTCTCAAGCTCGATCAATGCTGGCTGCTGGAGCTCTGCACTATGGCATAGCCAAAAATCCATGTCGCTTTTATGGCTCTGGGCGATAGTGCCGGTACTGCCCATAACATAAAGCGCCAGTAGTGGCGGTTTTCTTGTTTGGCTTGTATTGGCTTTAAACCCCTTTGCTAAGGACTTGGCTGCTTGGAGTTGTTGGTTGCTTGGGGTGTAGTTAAAGAATCCGCACGGTGTTGCTTTACTTTGATAGCCGGGAAGTCTTGGGTGGTTAAAATGTAGTAGAAGCGGTAGTAATTCTAGGCACTGTTGCTGTCTTGAACTTAAATGCTGCTTGCTTTGTTCGAATCTTTGTTCATTGAGTGCAAGAAAACGAACCTTCACCTGTGCAATGGTGTCGCGGTCTATTTGAATGGAGATTGGGTCGTGCGTTATCTCAACGGATCGCATGGTGATAGCAGCAAAGATTTAACCAGTGTGTTTTTGTTGCGATATTTGCTTTTGAATAAAATTGGCAAGCGTGTGATATAAAAGATCGGGTTTTGCAGGTTTAGTAATGTAGCCGTCCATGCCGGCCTGAAGGCACCGCTCTTTGTCTCCACGCATGGCATGCGCGGTCATCGCAATGATGGGAATAGTAGCGCAATGCTGCCCGGCTCTAATCATTCGCGTTGCATCGTAGCCATCGATTTCTGGCATTTCCATGTCCATCAATATGGCGTCAAATGTATTGCATGGGTTGCTGTTCAGGTGCTCAATAGCTTCTTGTCCATTATTGGCTACAGTCACTTTTACATTCATTTTCTTCAAAATGCCTACAGCGACTTTTTGATTAACTATGTTGTCCTCAGCTAAAAGAATGTGACAGTTATCTAACGTCTCAGCTATCTTTTCTGCCGGGATTCTGTCTTTGTCGGTTTCAAAGACGCTATCGCCAAATACCTCGGCAATCGCATCAAATAAATGTGACTGACTGATAGGTTTAGAAATAAAATTTTCCACACAAGCGCTGTTTTCGATTTTGAATACTTCATCGCGATGGTGGGCAGAAACCAAAATAATGGCGGGGATATGACTGAGTTGGCATTCATTTTTTATCACGTGACTTGCAGTTAGGCCGTCAATATGAGGCATTCTGTAATCCATCAAAACGAGATCAAACGGGTTGCTCCCTGTTTGATCGGCTTGTTTCAACAGATCATAAGCTTCTTGGGCGCTGCCTACTGCGGAGACGTTGAGTTCTAAATGGGTAGCCAAATTTGTTAGGATTTGTCGCGCTGCCTTGTTGTCATCTACGACCAGCGTATTTAAGTGACGTAACCTTTGTGACTTGTCGCGCATCGGAATCGAACCGATTTGGCTGTGGCCGAAGCGTGCGGTTAATGTGAATACGCTACCTTTGTTGACATCGCTGGTAACCGCGATGGTGCCATGCATAAGTTCAATGAGATGCTTGCTAACTGTTAAGCCTAAGCCTGAACCCCCAAACCTACGCCGGCTAGAGCCGTCGACTTGCATAAAGGGTGTAAAGAGCTCGCTAATTTGCTGTGGGCTCATCCCGATCCCGGAATCGCGTATTTCAAATCGTAACGCTACATAGTCTTTGTTGTTTTCAGCGCTGCTAATGTTGACCTGAATCTCGCCTTTTTCTGTAAACTTTATTGCATTGTCAATGATATTTAGTAGTGCTTGGCGAAGTCGTAGTGCGTCGCCTTTAAGGAAGTGAGGTACTTCTGGCGCCATGTGGAATAAAACTTCTAGACCTTTTTTCTCGGCTATTGGCGCGGTTTTTTTGGCGAGCTTGTTAAGCGTGTCGGCTAGATCAAAATGGGTGTGCTCTAACACAATGGTGCCGGCTTCAATTTTTGAGAAGTCCAAAATTTCATTGATTAGCGAGAGCAGGGCGTTTGCGGCTTGATCAATGTTGGTTAAATAGTCCTTTTGATCTCTATTGAGTCGCGTGTCGGAGAGTAGGTGGCCCATGCCGATAATGGCATTCATCGGCGTGCGAATTTCATGGCTCATGCGCGCTAGAAATTCACTCTTGGCTTGGTTGGCCGAATCGGCAAGGGTTTTGGCAATGGAGAGTTCTTCTTGGACGGCCTTAAATTTAGATATATCAGAATTTACGCCAACGATTCTGATCGGTAAGTTTTGGTTATCTACATGGGTAAATTTGGCGCGTACGAAACACCAAATGGTTGATCCATCTTTGTGTTGAAAGCGCACTTCACGGGTTGAGCCAGAATGCTTAAATTTTCGCGTGCTATTGCCAATGGTAATAAATTTTTCTAGCCACGGTCGCTCGTCTGGGTGAATAACTTTTGTTAGATTTTCAAGTGACGGCGGGAACTCGTGTGGCTCAAAACCAAGCATCCTATAAAAACCGTCGCTCAGGTATACCTCGTGGCTGAGCAGGTTCCACTCCCAAATACCATCTCGCGTGGCAGCCATGGCATTCTGAAAGCGCTCTTGGCTGGTACTTAGGTCTAGCTTGGCTTGCTGCCGGCTCAGCGCCAAGGTCAGTACGGTGCCAAACGTCTCTGCTACGTGTATATCGTTAGCGTGCCAATGCCTGGGTTTATCGCGTTGGAGCACAGCTAGAAAACTATGCAGCCTGCCGTGATGGAGTACGGGCACGGTGATATAAGCGCCTATACCTAAATGACTGATAAGCTTTTCAGCGTTGGCGTTAGCATAGCCACCGCCCCTCACGTCGTTGTCAATTCTTGCCTTGCCTTGCAGCATCTTTTTATGCGCATCGGGCATGTGCGTAAGATTTATCTGCGCTAGATTTCTTAAGCGCTGCGGATCGGGTTGTTTCTGCCAGAACAACTGCACTGATAGATCGGTTTCGTGCACGCGCGCAAGGATGCATTCGTCAACGTCTAAGAAGGCGCCAAGCGCGCCAAGGGCATCTTTGAGGGTGGCTGCGTCATCTTTATCGAAGAGCTTTATGATAATACGCCGCAGCCAGCTCTCGGCATCTGCTAGGGCTGTCGTATTGCTAGTGTGTTCCGGCGCCAGCTGGCGCGCCGCCTTGAGCTCGGCTTCGAGCGCTGCAATGCGAGCCTCGGCGTTGATAAGTGCTTGATTTTTTTGCGCTTTCTTATCCATGATGGGCACAGTTTCTCTTTACCTTGTGTGCTGCACTAAATCCCTTATGGCCAGAAAGCTCGCGCGGCCACAACATCCCAGACTATCTAGCTTAGTTTAAAAATTAAACTTATGTTTGCTTCATTTAGCCTGCCTTAGCGGCGAATTTGGCTGGCCAAGGTGTCGTATAGAACGGCCGGCTTAATTGGTTTGTGGACAAATGCATTCATCCCAGCGTCTAAGCACTTCTGCTGATCACTTTTCATGGCGTGTGCCGTCATTGCAATGATGGGTAGCGCGTGGAACTGTGGCTTCTGGCGAATAAATTGCGTTGCTTGGTAGCCGTCTACCAATGGCATTTCCACGTCCATCAACACCGCTTTGAAGTACCCAGGGTCGTGCGCTAATAGGATATCAATGGCTTCTTGCCCGTTGTTGGCAATGGTGGTGATAACCCGTTGTTTTTTGAGTAGACCTTGGGCGACTTTTTGGTTCACGGGGTTATCTTCTACCAGTAACACCTGTGCGCCTTCAAGTTGCGGCCAATTTTTTTCATCGCTCGCCGCTGATACCTCAGGGCTTGGCTGCGTACCCAGCACGCGGGTGATGGCATTGTATAGCCGGGACTGGGTCACTGGCTTACTGACAAAGCCGTCGATAATGCCTTGGTTTTCGGCCGTCATTATCTGCTCTCTATCGCAAGCGGACACCATTATTATCATCGGTGGTGACTTTTGTGGTAGTTGCTTGATCGCCTTACTGGTGCTGACGCCGTCCATGTCGGGCATGGCGTAGTCCATGAGAATTAAATCGTATTGATTGTCGTTATTTTCGACAGCAGACAGCGCGCTCTTGCCATTACTCAAGACATGGGTGTCGAGCTTGAGTGATTTCGCGGTGGCGTTGATGACCTCGAGCGCCGTTGGGTTGTCGTCGACGATCAGTGTTCTGAGTGTGGACAGTTTAGGTATGGCCTGACTAGGTAGCGCACCGTCTGTGCATGGCAGGAGATTAATCTCGAACTCAAAACAACTGCCAACATTTTCTGTGCTATCGACACGGATCTCGCCGCCCATGAGATTGACCAGCCGTTTGCAAATGGACAGCCCCAAGCCCGTGCCCCCAAAGCGCCTAGTGGTTGAACCGTCAGCTTGGGTAAAGGGATTAAATAGTTGTACTAATTGTGCATCAGTGATGCCAATACCGGAATCGTGCACGGAAAATTTTATTCGTATTCTGTCAGCCTCTAGGTCTAGCAGCCTGCTCTTAACCAGTATTTGGCCGAACTCTGTAAATTTAATGGCGTTGGTAACTAGGTTGGTGAGAATCTGCCCGATTCTAAGTGAATCGCCCTCTAGGTATTCCGGAATTTCTGGGTCGGGCTGAAATAATAACTCCAAGCCTTTTTCGCTGGCCTTTAAACTTAATAGTTTGTCGAGTTGGTCGAACAGCGTTTCAAATTTGAAGGGGAGGTGCTCAAGTGAAAGCTTACCTGCCTCAATTTTAGAAAAATCCAAAATTTCATTAATGATATGCAACAGCGAATGTGCAGCTTGATCAATGTGGTCTAAATAAGCGCTTTGTTGTTCATCTAGCGCTGTGTCTTTTGCAAGGTGAGCCATGCCGAGAATGGCGTTCATGGGTGTTCTGATTTCATGGCTCATGCGGGCAAGAAATTCTGTTTTCGCTGTATTCGCCGCGTCGGCTATTTTACGAGCCTCTTCTAAGGCCTCTTGTTGTTTGATAATTCTAGTGTGATCGCTGACGACGGCGGCAAGGCGCTTTATATTTCCAGCGTCGTCGCGCTCGACGCAGCGAGCGCGGCCGAAAACCCATACGGTTCGACCGCTTTTATGGACCCAGCGGAGAAGTCCCTCTTCGAAAGGTATTTCGTTGCGCTTTAATTTCTCCATTTCGGCTCTTATGCGCGGCAATTCATCGGGGTGGGAAAAGCCCGCTAGTGTTTTGCCGTTATGCGGTACTTCATCTGCTTCATAGCCCGCTATGCGCAATAGGCCGGGGCTTAGATAAACAGTATTGCTTTCTAAATTCCATTCCCAGATCCCATCCTGCGTTGTTTCCATCGCCTCGCGAAAGCGCTGTTCGCTGTCGATGAGTTTCTTGGTTAGCCGCGTGCGTACGTAGTGAATGCCGAGTGCGTCGGCGATGGTGGAAGCGAACCGCTTGTCGATGTTGCTCCAGGGGCGGCAATAGGTTACACGCTCTAGCACGAGGAAGGTTGCGCGGTTTCGGATAGCGTTTATCGGTATGATCAATGCCGACTGGCAGTCGTCGGTGACGGGAATAAGTTTTCTATTTTGCTCGGACACGTGATCGATGCCGATGGGCGAGCCGTCAGAAAAGTAAGCGGAATTTTTATGTGGCAGGGTATTGAAGACGTCTCGTAGGCTCTTAACGCCCTCAGCAGTCCATTCGTAGTGTAGGCTTAGCGTTTCATCAATATTCGATCGGACGCAAATAAAACATCTGTCTGCGGGTACTAAATTAACCAGTGAGCGCAGGGTAAGTTGATTAATGTCTGAGTTGATAGCGTGATCGGCATGAATCAAGGTGACCAATTTAAACAGTTCAGACTCAAGCCGTCTTATGCGCTTGCGCTCCTGTTGAGCCTGGTGTTCTTCGTCAATATTAATAAAGCTGCTAATCACTCGGCTAACTTTGCCATCGCTGTCTTTCCTGATGGTGCTGGCGTGTTGTTGGTACCAATGAATATTTTTATCTTTATCGAATACTCGATAAATAATGGAGTGATTTAATCCGGTTTTAATCGTGTGGGTGACTTTTTCGATAACGAGGGGTTGGTCATCCGGATGAATATGTGAAAACACGTCAATACTTTCTTGCTCGTTATAACCAAGTAGCTTTGCACAGTTGGGTGAGTAGGTGGCGTCAACACTTTTCCTATCCCAAATTGCAAACCCAACTTTGGCCGATTCTAGGACGCTGCTGAGTACATCTGCACTGATGGTTTGGTCGTCGAGTAGACGTTGTTGGGCAATGTGACTAAAAGCAATTTTGGTGAAGTCTTCCAGAAGTTTTATTTGCGCTGCTTGCCACTGAAAACGGATTCTATTTAGCCCAAACGTTCCTATGCCTATAAGCCCATTGGCGCCGAAGTGGGGAATGGCAACTAAAGATTCGATGTCGTGGGATTTAAGGGTTTCAAAATCGACTTTGGCCTCTTTTGGTAGCTCGTCGCGGTGCTGAATAACCACCACCATGTGTTTCTGCATACGCTTGAACAACCAAGGATATTTCAGCTCGGGCGCGGTCGCATCGGTTGCCTTCGGATCTCTAGGCGGGTAGCCATGGCTGTATTGAAAGGCGTTTTGCTCAGGCACAAAATCAAACAGGGTTAAGAAATCCAGCTCTAAATGTAAATTGAGTGCTGCGAGAGCGAGGTGAATGTCTTGATTAATTTCTGGCCTAGCTAAGCGGCTTGCCCACTGATCGAAAAAGCGCTCGTGGCTGTCGCGCGACTGCATGCCCAGTGCGTAGCTCTCAAGCGTCGCTTGTAGCTGGCGATTTTCGGCCTTGAGCAATTCTATGGAGGTGAGAAGTTGTTGTACTTTTTCGTCGGCTGCCATGGTTCCACGCTAATAGGGTCGCGTGTTTTAGTATAGGCAAGGGGGCGGCTGAGCGCCCCCTAAAATTGCTGTTAGCGCTGGCTTAGTTTCTGCGCTGCTCGCTCACTGGCTGCAGTCACTTGCTTGGGCGCTGTACCGCCGATGTGATTGCGCGCAGCAACTGAGCCTTCGAGTGTCAGGACATTGAACACGTCTTGCTCGATGGTGTTACTAAATTGCTGCAGCTCCTCTAGGCTCATCTCGGATAAGTCTTTACCGCTGTCGATACCATAAGCCACGCTCTTGCCGACAATTTCGTGCGCATCGCGGAAGGCGACACCCTTGCGAACCAAGTAATCGGCCAGATCTGTCGCGGTGGAGAAGCCGCGCTTCGCCGCTTCGTACATCACTTCCACTCGCGGTTGAATGGCTGGGATCATGTCGGCGAAGGCGCGCAGGCAGTCTTTCACCGTATCGATAGCGTCGAACAATGGCTCTTTGTCTTCTTGGTTATCTTTGTTGTAGGCCAGCGGCTGCGATTTCATCAGTGTGAGCAGGGCAATCAAGTGGCCGTTGACGCGTCCCGTTTTGCCGCGCACCAACTCGGGCACGTCGGGGTTCTTCTTCTGCGGCATAATCGAGCTGCCGGTGCAAAACCTGTCGGGTAGATTAATGAAATTAAATTGCGCTGAGGTCCACAGGACCAGCTCTTCGCTGGCGCGCGAAAGGTGGGTCATGAGCAGGCTGGCGAAAGCGCAGAATTCGATGGCGAAATCGCGATCGGATACGGAATCCAGAGAGTTTTCTGTGGGCGCCTCAAAGCCCAGTAATTGGGCTGTGTAGGCGCGATCGATGGGGTAGGTGGTACCGGCCAATGCGGCGGCGCCAAGCGGCGATTGATTGGCGCGCTTGCGACAATCCATCAGGCGCTGATAATCGCGCTCTAACATCTCATTCCAGGCCAACAAATGGTGGCCGAAGGTGACGGGCTGAGCAGTCTGGAGGTGGGTAAAGCCCGGCATGATGGTGCTGGCGTTTGCGCGGGCAAGGCCGACCAAGCCGTGCTGCAGGCGCGTAAGCTCTTTGGCGACTGCGTCGATTTCATCACGTAAATACAGGCGAATGTCGGTTGCCACTTGATCATTGCGCGACCGACCCGTATGAAGCTTCTTACCGGTAATGCCGATGCGGGCTGTGAGTGCCGACTCGATGTTCATGTGTACGTCTTCGAGCTGCACCGACCACTGGAATTTGCCGGCGACTATCTCGGCGCGAATGGCCTCGAGGCCCTCAATAATTTCCGCTCGCTCGGCGTCGGTGAGCACGCCAACTTTCGCCAACATAGTGGCGTGGGCAATGGAGCCGTTGATGTCGTGATGGTATAGGCGCTGATCGAAGTTGACTGAAGCGGTAAAGCGCTCCACAAAAGCGTCGGTGGCTTCACTGAAGCGGCCGCCCCAAGGTTTGATGCTATTGTCGTTACTCATCGCGTTTGCCTATCGGTTCTGGAGTTGCTGACATGGTAAGAGTTATTGTTTCTTGTGCTTGACGCAGTAAGGGCACTCTTTCAGTTAGCGACTGTGTGAAAAAGGCGCGCATTATACCGGCTGTGGCGGCTATAGGCGATGCAAGCGCGCAATATTTGGCCCCCAAGCGCCAAGCTTTGCGCTAGTTTGGTCTGTTTGGGCGGCTAGCCGCGTATTGTTGCGCAATATTTAAAGCTCTTGTCGATTAATAATGTTAATGCAAAGGAGAGAGAGTTTGACCGCCAAACTGCCATTTGAGGGCGCGAGTTATCTACCCAACTTATGCACTGGCCCATCGCTATTGCGCTTGGTCGTTATCGCCGAGCTCTTGGCGGTATTGCTGGAGCTGAATAATGATGGCCTAGAAGGTCTGAATTGGATTGATTTGGCGCTGACCTCGTTAATGGTGCAATGGGTCACCTTGGCCAGTGCCGGCTGTATTTGTCGGTTGCGCGCGGTATTTGTGCGCTGGCCTCTGTGGTTAGCGCTGCTGGCAAGCTATGGTTTGATTTTGGCGCTCACTTTTTGCTTCGCACTGCTCGGCCAATGGTTTTTCTTGGGCTATTGGTGGAGTGAGTTGCCGATAGATTGGTCCTCTTTGGGCGCTGATCTGGTGGTGGCGGCGATATTTGCTGGCATCGGCTTGCACTACTTTTACCTGCAGCAGCAGTTGCAGCGGCGCGAAAGAGCGGAACTCGAGGCGCGAATCCAAGCGCTGCAATCGCGTATACGCCCTCATTTTTTGTTCAATTCAATGAACAGTATTGCCAGTCTCATCGCCATCGATGCGCAGCGCGCCGAGCGCATGGTGGAAGATCTGTGTGCGTTGTTTAGAGCTAGTTTATCGGAGGCAGCGCTGGTGCCTGTTGCACAGGAGTTGGCGCTGGCAAGGCGCTATTTAGACATGGAGTTGGCGCGCTTGGGTGAGCGTTTACAGATCCAGTGGCAGGTTGGGGATTTTCCCGAGTCGGCGTTAATCCCGAGCTTGCTGTTGCAGCCGCTGCTAGAGAATGCGCTTTACCACGGTATCGGTGCGCGTCGAGACGGCGGTTTATTGGAGATTGAGGTTCAGGGCGATGGCGGTCAAATGCGCCTAATGGTTCGCAATCCGCTCGGTCAAGCCGAGCCGACGCCTGGAAATGGTATAGCATTGGCAAATATTCGCGAGCGCTTGGCAGTGCATTTCGGCCCGAAAGCCCGTTGCTATGCTGGCGTTGAAAGTGAGCACTTTGTGGTGCGTATAAATTACCCCTTGGAGGGATGATGGATCTACTCATTGTTGATGACGAACCCTTGGCGCGCGCGCGTTTGCGCCGTCTCGTTGAGGCGTTGGCGGATTTCGATGTGGTGGCCGAAGCCGCCGATGGCGAGGCCGCCATGGCGGCCATCGAAGAGCACGACCCGGCCGTGGTGTTGCTCGATGTTCGTATGCCCGGCGATGATGGTATTGCGGTGGCCAAGCGCATTGCCCAGCTCGATCACGCTCCCGCCATTATTTTTTGCACGGCGTACGATGAGTATGCACTGGATGCCTTTGGCACCGACGCCGTTGGTTACCTGCTTAAGCCGGTACAGCAAGCAGACTTACAGAAAGTTCTAGATAAAGCGGTAAAGCTCAACCGCTTGCAGCTTGAAGCCATGAAAGAGGCACCGGTAAAGCATTCCGGCCGGCAGCATATCAGCGCCAAAACCCGTCGCGGTGTTGAGCTCATTAGCCTCGTGGACGTGCGTTTTTTTATTGCCGATCAAAAATATGTCACCGTACATCACGTGGGTGGCGAGACGTTGATTGACGATACCTTAAAAGATTTAGAGGACGAGTTTAGCGGTCGATTTATTCGGGTACATCGCAATTCGCTGGTGGCGATTGAATACATCGAGGCTATGGAGCGCAGTACCGACGGGCATTTCAAATTGCGTTTAACTGGCCTTGAAACCAAGCCGGTGGTGAGTCGCCGGCATGTGCCGCAACTGAAGGAGCTGTTGGCTAAGCTCTGAGGCTAATGCCTACGGTTTTGTTGGTTGGCTCTGGTATGATAGCGCCCACAGACCCTCAAGCACGCCTGATCATCAGTAAGGAATAGCTCCATGACTCAACGCCTGCGCATTGCAACGCGTACTTCTGCCTTGGCACTTTGGCAAGCGAACGATGTAAAAGATCGCCTAGAAGCCTTGCACCCGTCGCTACTCGTTGAATTGGTGCCTATGGTCAGCAAGGGCGATAAAATTCTCGATGTGCCGTTGGCGAAAGTGGGCGGAAAAGGCTTGTTCGTTAAGGAATTAGAAACCGCCTTGTTGGATAACGAAGCCGATATAGCGGTGCATTCTATGAAGGATGTACCGATGGAGTTCCCCGAGGGGCTTGGTTTATCGGTCATTTGTCAGCGCGAAGATCCGCGCGACGCGTTCGTGTCCAACCACTATGAGAAACTCGCCGATTTGCCACAGGGCAGCGTGGTGGGCACGTCCAGTTTGCGTCGCCAGGCACAAATTCTCGAGCGTCGTCCCGATCTACAGATTCGATTTTTGCGCGGCAATGTCGGCACCCGCTTGGGCAAGCTCGACGCCGGTGAATACGATGCCATTATCTTGGCCGCTGCGGGCCTGATTCGCTTGGGTGAAAGAGCGCGAATTAACGAGTTCTTACTCACCGATGACTCTTTACCAGCGGGTGGCCAAGGTGCTGTGGGCATTGAGTGCCGCACCGGCGACCGCGCTATTCAGGCGTTAATTGCGCCATTACACCACGAGTTGTCTGCGCAACAAGTGTTAGCTGAGCGGGCGATGAATAAACGCTTAGAGGGTGGCTGCCAAGTGCCGATCGCCTGCTTTGCGATTCATCAAGACGGACGGCTATGGTTAAGAGGCTTGGTTGCCAGTGTCGACGGTAAAAGGGTGTTACGCGATGACATTCGCGACGATGTGTCGCAGGCTGAACAAATGGGTGTAGCCTTGGCGGAGCGTTTGATTGCTGCCGGTGCAGATAAAATTTTAGCCGAGGTTTACGCGAACGCATGAAGCCTCGGATTTGGCTGACGCGGCCGAAAGTGCAATCGGCGCATACCCAATTGGCCTTCGAAGCCTTAGGATTTAACGTATTATCGGTGCCGGTGTTGGAAATAAACCCGGTCGAACGTGCAGAAGCTGTGCAGGCAATACGCCAGCGGATTGTAGATTTCGACCGCTATGATTTGGCAATCTTCGTGAGTCAAAATGCTGTGCATTACGGCTGTGCGTGGCTCGACCAATTTTGGCCACAACTACCGACAGCGTGCCGTTTTTTTGCTATCGGCAGCGCAACGCGCAGCGCCTTGCTCGACGCCGGTTTACCGGTGATTGGGGCGATGACAGTGAGCGCTGCCATGAACAGTGAAGCGCTGTTGGCCACCGAGGAGATGGCGCAGGTGCAAGGTAAGCGCATCGTCATCTTTAGGGGTGAAGGTGGGCGCACCTATCTTGGTGATTGTCTGCAAGCGCGCGGCGCGCAAGTAGATTATTGTGAACTCTATACCCGAGCGCTACCCGCTGACGCGCATAAGACCGTTGTGCGGGCCATGGATGAGGGCGAAGCTTGGCTGTCTGTGCACAGTGGTGAATCGCTGCAAAATTTAGTGGCATTGCTAAAGGAATTGAAGCCGATATCGTATCAAGCAACGCCGAATATTTGGCTAAACTGGCCCGTGGTGGTACCTGGGCAACGGGTGGCTGAGCTGGCTGCTCAGTTGGGTTTTACGCAGATACTGGTTGCCGAAAATGCAACAGATAACGCCATGTGCGAGGCGCTAAAAAAGCAATTGGTGCAAAACAACTTAAATTTATAACGATTAGTAGAGGCCCTGCTGTGGTTCAAACTACCGACGATTCAAATGCAAAGCAATTAACGAACGAGCCGAAGGCACCCGATTTTGATGCCCTTGGTGGTTCTAAATCGGCATCGGGACAAGCACCCGCCGGTACAAAATTGCTGTGGTTGGCGCTGGTAGTGGTATTGGGTGGTTCGGCCGCGAGCAGTTATTGGCTATTCCAGCAGATAACCCAGCAACAGGAAAATCTGGCTTCTTTGGCCGGCGCCGCGCAAACGTTAGAGCGAGAAAACCAAAACTTACAACAAGAGTTCGCTCAAGGTTTAAACCAGTTCTCACAAGCTCAAACGAAAAGTCAGCAGCAGTTTGGCGAATTTGTCGGTAATGTGGAAGCGAAGCTGGCGGCACAATCCCAGCGCTTAGCACAAATGACATCGAATCACCGCGTGCAATATTTGTTGAGCGAAGCGCAGTTTTTGTTGCGTCAAGCTAATCAACGTTTGCATTTGGAAAAATCACCCAGCAATGCGATCGCCCTGTTTAAATTGGGCGATGAAATATTAGCGCGCGCGGCCACTGAGCTGGGTAATCCGTCCGGCTTGCTCGTCGCTAGAAAACAGCTGGCACAGGATTTAAACACGCTTTATCAACTCGATAATGTGGACTACACCGGACTGTATTTCGCACTAGAGGGTGTGGTTGAACAAATTAATACCTTAGCACTAGCGCAACCGCCTAGAGAATTCGCCAACGAAGAAGTTGAACCTGCTGTTATCCGTAGAAATCCCGATAGCTTGTGGTCGCGCATCACCGTCGGTTGGCGTAATTTTACCCGCCAGTTGGGTAGTTATGTCAGAGTGCGTCGTTTGGAAGAACCGGTAGAGCCGTTACTCGCACCGGATCAAGAGTTGCGTGTGCGAGAGAACTTAAAGCTAAAACTGCAGGTGGCGCAGTTAGCCGTTATGCGCGCGGATACCGATTTATATCGTCGAAACTTACAGCTCGTGAATGAGTGGATGTTGGAGTATTTTCCAGTATCGGACGCCCGCAACGATCTCATGGCGCAGTTGCAGTTGCTATCAGAAAAAACCGTTGAAGTTCAGTTGCCAGAAGTGTCGGCCAGCGCCAGAGCGTTGGATACTTATATTAGCGAATATCGTCAGGAATTGGGGGTGGCTCAGTGAAGCGACTGTTATTTCTGATTGGTATTGCGCTGCTGGTTGGCGGCTTATTGATTACGGAGTTGGCCAGAGATAGCGGCTATATGCTGATTTCGCTGTACGGATACAGTTTGGAAACCAGCGTCTGGTTTGCGGTACTCATGTTGCTGCTTTCAAGTTTGCTACTGTGGTTTGTGTTGCGTGCTTTGTTTGCGATTGTTGGCGCTTTTCTGGGCGTTACGCGCTTTGTCATTAAAGGCAGCGACGATAACAACCGAAAACTGCTCGCTGCCGGCTTGGTGGATTTCATGGAGGGTAATTGGAAGTTGGCGCGCAAGAAGCTGCTCAAGACGGCAGATTTCTCTATGGTCCCGGTGATCAATTATTTGGCTGCGGCGCGTTCTGCCTATGAACTCGGCGATCGAGAGCAAGCCCAATTGCTGTTGGCGAAGGCGGAACAATTTGGCCCGCAGTACACCTTGGCAACAGCGTTAGCGCAAGCGCGTATGGAGTTGATGGATAAGCGCTATGAGCAATGCCTGTCGGCGTTAGAGCGAATTCGCGATGAAGTGCCAGATCATCCTGTGGTATTGGATATTTTACGTCAAAGTTATGTGGCGCTAGAGGATTGGGCGTCGCTAGAAAAATTACTGCCATTGCTGAAAAAACACAAGGCGTTAGGTGAAAGCGAATTGGCAAACTTGGAACTCCGCTGCTATGTGTTTCGTTTAAAGCAATGTGCCGAGCGCGCTTTCGGTGAAAATGCGATAGAGGCGCTGGTAAAAACGTGGTCTAGTTTTGATACAAAAACACAACAGAATGCGGCATTGATTTTGGCTTATGCTGAATTGCTGGTGCGTTATAAAGGCGAAGATAAGGCAGAGTTTTTACTGCGCAAGAGTTTGCAAAAAAACTGGGATGATCGGTTGTTGGATTGGTATGGCCGAGTGCAGGGTGAGGATGTGGCGAGGCAGTTATTAACGGCCGAGACTTGGCTTAAAGAGCGGCCCCGCAACAGTATGTTATTGCTTGCACTTGGTCGCTTATCGCTGCGCAATCAATTATGGGGTAAGGCGCGAGAGTATTTTGAAGCTAGCTTAAAAATAGTTCAGCAACCAGAAACCTATGCAGAATTAGCTCGGTTGATGGCGGCTTTAGGCGAGCACCAGCTCAGCACGAGTTATTATCAGAAAGGTTTAGGTATGATTGCCCATAATTTACCCGAGCTACCGGTGCCGACCACAGCGGTAAAATTTGGGCAGTGACTAAAATAAAAATCCAGATTCGCGCGAGAGAAGACGCACTAATAATAGGCACTAAACCCAAAGTGCCCTAACGGGAACTATCTATGCGTTTTCAGAACATACTAATTTTACCTTTGTTGTTGCTTCAGTTTTCTTGTGAACCAAAGGTGCAAGCGCCCGCTGTTGCAGCGGCTGCTAGTGGAGTACTAGAAGTTGGCAATTTGACGCTTCGAGTTGATCCACAGGCTGGCGGCCGTATCAGTTCACTGTTATACCAAGGCCGAGAGCTTTTGGCTCAACCCAGTGCGCTAGATGCCGACAACTGGGGTTCGACATTGTGGATTAGCCCGCAAGAGAGTTGGGGTTGGCCGCCACCGAAAAGCTTCGATAACTTGCCATATGCATTAAAGCAGAGCAATGCATCATTGGCGCTGACTGGCCCTGTCGATGACGAAAAAACCGGCTTGCAGATTGTCAAAAACGTCCAGTTATTGGGCGCGGATCGGTTGCGTATTGACTATGACTTGGTAAACCCGAGTGAGCAGACAAAAACCTTTGCCGCCTGGGAGGTTACGCGGGTGCCGATCAAAGGCTTGGTTTTATTTGCCCACGAGTCTGCACCACTTTGGTGGAGTTTTGGCGAATTTCCCTACCAAACTTACGGCGATGTTACTTGGATTGACGTGCGCGAAAGCCAATTGAGTGAAGGTAAGCTAAATGCCAATGGCAGAGGTTGGTTGGCTTGGGTAGAGCGACGCACGTTATTCGTTAAAACATTTACAGATATAGGTGAAGCACAGCAGGCGCCGAAGGAAGCTGAGGTGCAAGTGTATATTAGCCCGAGAGGCTATATGGAGCTGGAAGCCCAAAGTGCTTTTACGGTAATTGATGCTCAACAAAGCCTCAGGTTTTCTACCGAGTGGCAGGTGCTGACACTGCCGGAGCACGTTGATGTAAGTGTTGATTCACCTTCGCTGTTAACCTTTTTACAAACCTTAGGTTTGAAGCTTTAATCAACTCATTAGCTAAAATCCAAGAATATTAGCGCTGTCGCTTTAAGAGCGTCAGCGCGAATACTGCACTTGCACTTAACACCACGCTTGGGCCTGCGGGTGTATCCCAAAAAAATGAAATCACCAAGCCCGAGCTGACTGCGAGTACACCGAGCACACTGGCAACACCGGCCATGTGTTCAGGCGTGTGAGTGATTCGCCGAGCGGCCGCCGCAGGAATAATTAATAGCGCTGTAATTAATAAAACGCCCACAACTTTCATGGCGATAGCGATGACAAGTGCCATCGCCAGCATTAGCAACATACGCACCGCCTCAACCTTTACGCCTTCAACACGGGCCAGTTCTTCATGCACGGTGATTGAAATTAAGGCGCGCCAACCTTTAACAACAAGAGCCAATACTAACGCGGCTACCACAGCAATGGTGAGCACATCCATGGGCGTGGCGGTGAGTAAATCGCCAAACAAATAGGCGAGCAAATCGACTCGGGTGTTTCCAAATAGGCTGATGCAAACTAAGCCGAGGGCAAGGGTTGAGTGAGATAAAATGCCTAGCAAGGTATCGGTTGCCAGAAGCCGAGTTTGCTGCAATAGCACCAGTGCTACCGCTAAAATTAAGCAGCCGAGCGTCACGGCAATATTGATATTAATATCGAGTAACAGGCCGAATACAACGCCAAGTAAGGCTGAGTGCGCGAGTGTATCGCCGAAGTAGGCCATGCGTCGCCACACGGCAAAACTACCTAGTGGGCCTGCCACTATGGCTACGGCTGCGCCTGCAAGCCAAGCGTTCAAGATAAAATCAGGCATGGGGTGTTTCCTTGTGCACGGGGCGCAGGGAGAGACGCGGTTTGGCTGCGGCGTGATCGTGATCGCAAATCACGTCGCCATGAAGGTCGTGTTTGTGATCGTGATTGTGGCTGTACACTGCCAAACTTTGTGCAGCTTTGGGGCCAAAGAGATCGAGGTAAGCGGGATGTGCGGTGACACTCTCTGGATGTCCATGACAGCAAACGTGTTGGTTTAAACAGATAACGTCGTCGGTGTTTGCCATCACTAAGTGGAGATCGTGCGACACCATCAGCACGCCGCAACCCTGTTCGTGGCGTATTTGATTGATCAGGTCGTAGAGTGCCACCTGGCCATTGACGTCGACACCTTGCACGGGTTCGTCTAACACCAGCAAATGGGGTTTTCTTGCTAGCGCTCTCGTTAACAGTACGCGCTGGGTCTCGCCGCCAGAAAGATTTTGCATGGCGCTGGTTATCAGTTTTTCGACCCCTGTTAATGCCAGCGCCTGCTGAATATCTGCCGCCTTGGCGCCGCCTAGTTCCAAAAACCGTTTGACGGTGAGCGGCAGTGATGAGTCGATAGTCAACTTTTGCGGCATATAGCCGATGCGCAGGTTTGGCATGCGCCACAAGCCACCGCTGGTGGGTTTCTGCAGGCCGAGCATGACTCGCACAAGGCTGGTTTTACCGGCGCCATTGGGGCCGATAAGCGTGGTGATTTTGCCAGCACTCAAGCTCAGATTGATATTCTCCAGCACAGGTTTGTCGCCGAAACGCAAACTAACCGCCGTCGCTTCCAGTAGTTTACCCATGCGCGGCTTCTCCTTCGATGCCGATTTGGCAGGTTGGGCATAGTCCCGATAGTTCGAGAGATTGTTGTTCAATTAAGAAACCAACGGATGCTGCTAAGGCTTGAATGGGCGCTTTGACTGTTGCTTCATCGAGTTCCAGCGTTATACCGCAGCTGCGGCAAATGACAAATTGACCGGCGTGACCTTCACCTGGGCAAGGGCAGCCGATGAAGGCGTTGAGGCTGTTAATACGGTGAATCAATCTATGCTCCAGCAAAAACTCGAGGGCGCGATAGACCGTCGGTGGTGCAACCTGTTTACCGGTTGCGTCGGCTAGCGCGTCCATTAATTGGTAGGCGCCGATCGGTTTATGGCTTTGCCAAATGAGGCCTAATACCTGTTCCCGCTGCTTGGTAAAGCGCAGGCCTTTCTGCTCGGCGATGATTTTTGCTTGCCTGAGCGCGTCGTGAATGCAGTGCTGATGATTGTGTTGGCGCAGCGGGAGTGCAGAGACGGGCTTCATGGGCGTATTAGTGGCGAATAAAGTGTTATGTTATCATATAACGTTTCTGTAACACCTTCCCTACTATGAACCTATCGCGTGTTTTAGTTTTTCTACTAGCGCTGTGCGGTAGCCTGTCCGTGCAGGCTGCTAAGTTAGTGGTTTCCATTGAGCCTTTGGCAATGCTGGTCGAGCCGTTATTGGGGCCGAACGACAGTTTGCACGTGCTGTTAAAGCCCAATACGTCGCCGCATCATTACAGTCTAAAAGCGTCTGATATGCGGGCTTTGCAGCAGGCCGATCTCATTTTATGGGTGGGGCCAGATTTGGAGCAGTTCTTACAAAAGCCGCTTGCCACGGCGCCAGCGTCGCTTCAATTGGATCAACTCTTAAATCTGACTTGGCCTACAGTGCCGGGCCAGGCGGATAGCTTACACGCTCATGCGCACATAACGCGCGACCCGCACCTTTGGTTAAACCCTGACAATGCCGCGATAGTCGCTGCCGCGGTAGCGCAACGTCTGGCTGCCATAGCCGGCGCTGATGGCGCTGCCGTACAGGCGCGCTTAGCCGTCATGATGACGCGGCTTGCGGCAATCGGTGCTGAGTTGGAGATAATGCTTGGTGATTTACGCGGCGTGCAGTTTATGGTGTACCACCAAGCCTACGGGCATTGGAACCAGCGTTTTGGTTTAAGTCAGCTCTCGGCCGTTAGTTTGACCCCTGAGCAAAAGCCTGGCGCTCGGCATATTTACCAGCTGAAGGCGCAGGCCAAACAAGCCCAGTGCCTTGTGGCCGAAGCCTTCTACGACAATCAATCCACTCAGCAGCTGGCGAAAGAGCTGGGTTTGCCGCTCGTGCTACTCGACCCCTTGGGCACCAATGTTGCCTCCGGCGAACATCGCTATGAAACGCTGCTGCGCAATTTAGCGCTTGATATGAAAAGCTGCTTGAATCATCCAGCTAACAGCTAACAGCTAACAGCTAACAGCTAACAGCTAACAGCTAACAGCTAACAGCTAACAGCTAACAGCTAACAGCTAACAGCTATGGGGAAGGGTGGCCGCCTCCAGTTACCCGTTAACGAAACGCTGCACACGTTTTGACCAGCGCCCTTCGGGGCCAGCCACTAAGCGTAGTTTGATGGTGTTCGAATTGTGTGCACTCGCGCTCTTACCCCGAAGTGCCGAATCAATGCGCCCGTCGAATACCGTACATGCCCTCAAGGGGCACCGAGATCCCTGTGCATATCCGCTCTAGCGCTTCCTGCGCCGCTGGATACCGCACATCCCTGTGCATAAAAAAACGGCCAACCGGGATTTGGAGAGCCGGTTGACCGTTGAGCGATGTAAAACAATAAACTGACGAGCAAATCCAGGTGAGCGCCTAGGGTGCAACAAAAAACGTACTACAAAAGCAGTGTTACAAATTACTGAACTTCTGCTTGATCGCGCAGACGTTGAGAAATTTTCTCATCTAGGTCGGTGTTGATCGACTGGCCTAGTGACAGTGTGGCGCGGTTTAGCGCTTTCAATTGTGTTGTATTGGCATTTTTGTCTACGTTTTCGGTAGTCCAGCTAGTGTCCACGCCAGCGGCAACCACAGAGGTGGTGATGCTAGATTGTGGGTTAGCCAATGTGACCGGTGCTGCTAATGCTAACAACAGAAAACCAAGCTTTTTCATAGTGCGGCCCTCCGTAAGGGTGTTAAGCGTGTTACCGGCCTTGGTGCCCATAACCCGCGAATTCGATAAGTAAAACGTTGCTGTTTACTAATTGTTACGCATAGTAACAATTGACTAAAGATTAAGCTATCTGTTTTTCAGAATTATGACAGTTTTTCTTTAAGATGATCCCGTAACCTACCGTTTTTGTGAGATTTTCCCGTTTTCACATCGCTGGCTGTACAAAAATTGATCGGTAACATGCTAGGTAACACTCATGTTCTAGAACCGGCGTGTTAGCCCAATTAGGATTTGGGAATGGTGTATCCTTGCCGCTTTGCACAATCGATGGATGAGTTATGGCTAACCCAGTGGTCTTAGTTGACGGATCTTCTTACCTCTACCGGGCTTTTCACGCCCTGCCGCCGCTAAAAAACAGTAAGGATATGCCCACGGGGGCGGTAAAAGGCGTCATCAATATGTTGCGCCGGTTACAAAAGGACTACCCGGAAAGTCCCATCGTGGTGGTATTTGATGCCAAGGGTAAAACCTTTCGCGACGATATCTACGCAGACTACAAAGCCAACCGGCCCGCCATGCCAGATGATATGCGGCCCCAGGTTCAGCCTATACACGACATAGTGCGTGCTATGGGCTTGCCGCTCTTAGTGATCGAAGGTGTAGAGGCCGATGATGTTATTGGTACCTATTGTGCCCAAGCGGTAGCGGCGGGTATTGAGGTGGTGGTGTCCACTGGCGATAAGGATATGGCCCAGCTAGTGAACAGTCATGTGACCTTGGTGAATACCATGACCGAATTGGTGATGGACCCTGAAGGTGTGGTTGCCAAGTTTGGTATCCCTGCCAACTTAATCATCGATTATCTGGCGCTAATGGGTGACAAGGTGGATAACATTCCCGGTGTGCCCGGCGTGGGTGAAAAAACGGCACTGGGTTTGCTACAGGGCTTGGGCGGCTTAGACGACATTTACGCCCAGCTCGACAAGGTTGCCGAACTGAGTTTCCGCGGCGCTAAGACTATGGCAGCAAAGTTGCTGGAGCACAAAGATAAAGCCTACCTGTCTTACGAATTAGCTACCATAAAACTCGATGTGGATTTGCCCCAGGCCTTGCCTGAATTGCAAAATCAAACGCCAGACAGTGCAGCGCTGCGCAGCCTGTTCGACATGCTCGAGTTTAAATCCTGGGTGGCCGAATTAGACAGTGCGCCGGCATCGCCAGCGGGCGTGGCTGCCCCCGCAGCTTCATCGACGCAAGAGGTCGCAGAGCTAGCCGCGCCGCTAGCGCGGAACTACGAAGTGATATTGACCCAGGCGGATTTCGAGCGCTGGTTGCATAAGTTATCGCAGGCCGAGTTATTTGCCTTTGACACCGAAACCACGAGCCTTGACTACATGCAGGCGCAAATCGTCGGCGTCTCCTTTGCTGTCGAGGCCGGGTCTGCGGCCTATGTGCCGGTTGCGCACGATTACATGGAGGCACCGGTGCAGCTTGAGCGCGATTGGGTACTGGCACAGCTGAAGCCCCTGCTCGAAGACGAAACGCGAGCCAAGGTTGGGCAAAACCTAAAATACGACGCCAGCGTCTTGGCTAACTACGGTATATCGCTGGCGGGCATTGCCTTTGACACAATGCTGGAATCCTACGTGCTGAATTCCACCGCCAGTCGTCACGACATGGACAGCTTGGCCAGCTTCTATCTCGATGAAAGCACCATTAAATTTGAAGAGGTGGCGGGTAAAGGTGCTAAGCAGCTCACCTTTAATCAAGTGGCGTTAGAACAGGCCGGCCCCTACGCGGCGGAAGATGCCGATATTACCTTAAGGCTGCACCAGGTATTGGCGCCGCAATTGGATGCTGAGCCGAGCTTGAAGCAAGTGCTTACTAGCATTGAAATGCCCATGGTTAAGGTGTTATCAGCCGTGGAGCGTACAGGCGCTCTAGTGGATGCCAAGCTCTTGGGCGAGCAGAGTATAGAGTTGGGTGAGCGTTTGACTGAACTCGAGCGCGAGGCGTTTGAGCTCGCCGGCGAGCCATTTAACTTGAGTTCGCCTAAGCAGTTGGGTGCCATTTTGTTTGAAAAGTTGGCCTTGCCGGTGTTGAAGAAAACCCCCAAAGGCGCACCCTCTACCGCAGAGGACGTATTGCAAGAGCTGGCTTTAGACTACCCGCTGCCGAAAATACTGATGGTATATCGCGGCCTAGCCAAGCTAAAGAGTACTTACACCGACAAGCTGCCATTGATGATCAATCCCAGCACGGGTCGCATCCATACCTCTTATCATCAGGCCGTGACCGCGACCGGGCGGTTGTCATCAACCGACCCAAATTTGCAGAATATTCCCATTCGCACCGAAGAGGGGCGACGCATTCGCCAAGCCTTTGTGGCGCCAAAAGGCTACAAGTTAGTGGCGGCGGATTATTCGCAAATTGAACTGCGGATTATGGCGCACCTGTCCGACGATGCGGGTTTGCTGGATGCCTTTAGCAAAGGCTTGGATGTACATAAGGCAACAGCCGCGGAAGTGTTTGGCGTACCTTTGGATCAGGTCAGCCAAGATATGCGGCGCAGTGCCAAGGCCATTAACTTTGGCTTGATTTACGGTATGTCGGCTTTTGGCTTGGCCAAACAATTACATATCGGCCGGCACGAAGCTCAGCAATATATCGACACCTATTTCGATCGGTATCCCGGTGTGGCGCGCTATATGGATCAAACGCGCGCTTTGGCGCACGAGCAAGGTTATGTGGAAACGCTGTTTGGGCGTCGATTACACCTGCCGGAAATTAACGACCGCAATAAAATGCGCCAGCAGGCGGCCGAGCGAACGGCCATTAACGCGCCCATGCAAGGTTCGGCGGCCGATATTATCAAGCGTGCAATGGTGGATGTTTATCATTGGCTGCAAACACCCGCGGCGCCCGATGCCCGAATTATCATGCAAGTGCACGACGAATTGGTGCTAGAAGTGGCCGAGGCCGATGTCGAGAAACTTAAGATTGAGTTGTGCCAGCGCATGGCCAATGCCGCGAGCCTCAAGGTGCCGCTGCTGGTCGAAGCGGGTGAGGGCGACAACTGGGATGAGGCGCATTAAGGGTTTTTTAAAATTAATGGCAAATAGTTTGAACTAAGCGCAAAAGTGCCGGTCTATTTAATCAGTACCATGTGATGTAGTGCTCTCCCTTGGATTCCTCGATTGATGTTATGGAATTTTTAACCCCGCCAATGCGGGGTTTTTTTATGTTCAGGATGAACGGTATGCCGCGGGCGCATGGAAGCGCAGGAGCGGCGATGTTCAGGATGAACGGTATGCCGCGGGCGCATGGGTGAGAGGAGCGAGTGCAAATAACTATTTGCGCGAACTTGAACGCCATCAGGCTGGGCATGGTGGCTGGCCCCGAAGGGCGCAGGAGCGGCGATGTTCAGGATGAACGGTATGCCGCGGGCGCATGGGTGAGAGGAGCGAATGCAAATAACTATTTGCGCGAACTTGAACGCCATCAAGCTGGGCTTGGTGGCTGGCCCCGAAGGGCGCAGGAGCGGCGATGTTCAGGATGAACGGGCAGAAAGCTGCTTCAGCTTTTTCTGCACTCCCGCGGCACTGTTCAAAACGTCGGGCCGCTCGAATACCATCAAGCTGGGCTTGGTGGCTGGTTTCGGAGCGCGGAGGCCTATTATTTACAAACGCTATTGACAATCATTATCATCTGCAGATAATAGAGGCTTTCCATCCACCCTCGAGGCCACACTATGAACGCCAGCCCAAATTCAGCCCGCGCAGTGATCGTAAGGCAACCCAATGGAACCCAAGATCGTATCGCTAGCGCCGAGCTGTTAGGTAGTGGCGCGTTAATTGTGATTGAGCACGCTGGGCACGACTATTTCTTGCGTCAAACCAAGGCCGGCAAGTTGATTCTCACCAAATAGAAATTTTAGTTTTGCGGATATTTAGCACCCCCTTGCGAGCGTCCGCAAAACTGAAGGGGCACCGAGGCCCAGCCATGTCACTCCCAGGCAAAGCCAATCTCGACCTATTCCGTTGATCGTTAGAAAACCTCTGTTAAGCGTAAATAAGTGTGAAGTTTGGAACTTACGATCCTAGGTACACTCAAATCAGTGCTGATCGGGGTTCCCCAAGCTCCGGTCGCATGATTGCTCCCGAACCCCAATAAGGGATCAATTATTCACCCCGGCAGCCCACAGCTCCCGGGGTTTTTTTATGTACAGGATGTACGGTATGCCGCGAGCGCAGGACGCGCAGGAGCGGCGATGAACAGGATGTACGGTATGCCGCGGGCGCATGGGTGAGAGGAGCGAGTGCAAATAACTATTTGCGCGAACTTGAACGCCATCAGGCCGGCCCCGAAGGGCGCAGGAGCGGCGATGTACAGGAGGTACGGGCAGCAAACTGCTCCTGCTTTTTCTGCACTCCTGCCGCACCCTCAATGGGCACCGAGGTCAGTGGCGGAAACATGCCGCCCGCGCAAGAGTGAGATACTTCGAGTTGGTATTAGGAAGTTTAGTCGAACAGAAAAAGACTTGATCAGATACAAACCTGAGCCGAGTAAGGCCCACGTTTGTTAAATCTGAGAATAGTTTAAGGGCAAACAGCCCTAGTCTGGTTTTGCGGCGTCACCTAGAAACCAACGGTTGAGAACGACATTCAACTCGGGCAAACCGGTGCGCTTGAGCGATGAAAAAAGCTGCACACTGACTAAATCGTCCGCTTTGGCTTCCTTTAAATGCTTGCGCACGTTCAGCAGCATGGTTTGTGCCGGGCCCTTCTTTAATTTATCGGCTTTGGTCAGCAAAATATGCACTGGCATTTCCGCAGACACGGCCCAGTTGATCATGGTGGTGTCGAACTCCTGCAGCGGGTGGCGCACATCCATCATTAAAACCATACCGGCCAAGCTCTTGCGCTCCTGCAGATACTGGGACAGGTGTTTCTCCCACTCGATTTTCATCGCTAAGGGCACTTTTGCGTAGCCGTAGCCGGGTAAATCGACGAGGCGTTGGTCGGGATTGCCCAAGGTGAAGAAATTAATCATCTGGGTGCGGCCAGGGGTTTTACTGGTGCGCGCAAGTTTGCCGTTGTTGGTAAGGGTGTTAATCGCAGACGATTTACCGGCGTTAGATCGCCCCGCAAAACAGACCTCTACGCCCGTTTCGGGTGGGCAAAGGGCGAGTGTTGGCGCGCTCATTAAATAGCTCGCCTTGTTGAAGTGCATTTGATCTGCCATGGAAATCCGTAAAATTGGTGTGTTATCAGGCGGTTAGTATATAATGCCCGCCCAAAGCCTGCCCTTGTTTGTGGCCGGCAATTGTAGCCCGTGAGTACTGGCGTGGCTAACGCAGTGTTCAACTTATCTAGCAAATGACGGATTAATCACATGAACAAGCTGATTAAGCAGATTGTAGCCACGCTAGGCCTAGTGGCCTTGTCCCAATTCGCCATGGCCGGCGATGTAAAAAATGGTGAATCTTTGTCCGCGACTTGTGGCGCTTGTCACGGTGCAGACGGCAATAGCTTGGCGCCAAATTTTCCGACCTTGGCTGGTTTGGGTGACAAATACCTGCTCAAGCAACTACGTGATATTCAGTCGGGCGCGCGCAATATACCTGAAATGACCGGTTTATTGACCTCGCTGTCGGATAGCGATTTAGCGGATCTCGCCGCGTATTTCGATTCAAAATCGACACAGTTATCTGGCTCTAAGAAAGACACCGAAGTGCAGCTTGGCACTGGCGTGAAAGTGAATAGCTTGGCATTAGGCGAAAAAACCTACCGCGCCGGCAACTTGGAAACCAATGTGCCATCCTGTATGGGCTGCCATTCACCCGGTGGCACCGGTAATGAACCCGCTTCCTACCCACGTTTGGGTGGCCAGCACGCTGCCTATATCGAAAAACAACTGAAAGATTTCCGTGCTGGTAACCGCACCAATGATGGCGATAACCAAATTATGCGCCAAGTGGCTGCGCAATTAAGCGATGCTGAAATCTCGGCGCTAGCGAACTATATTGCTGGGCTACATATCTAAATCAGTAGGTATGGACAAAGGCGGCTTAGGCCGCCTTTTTTGTTTTTGTTAAGCTTGGGTTAAGTATTCTGTCAGTACACTATCGGACAAGACTCTCGGTTCAGCAGGGCAGTGCTTGCACCGAGCCTTGTAAACCCTAATAATTCGACAAAATTTAACGAGCGGAGTGAGCTATGCGTATTTTCTTGGTCCTAGTTGGCCTAATGGTTTCTTTAGTGGCTTGTGCTGATGGCAAGGCACCAGAAAAGTATCAAGCAGGGGTGCACTACACCGTGTTAGATACCCCTGTGCGAACAGCAGATGCAAGCAAAATCGAAGTAACCGAAGTATTTTGGTACGGCTGTGGCCACTGTTATCACTTTGAGCCACTGATCCAGCCATGGAAGAAAACGCTGGCCGATGATGTTGCCTTCGTACAATCGCCTGCCATGTGGAATGGCGCCATGGAATTACACGCTCGCGCTTTTTATGTCGCTAAAGCGCTGGGTGTTAGCGAGCAGATGCACTCACCTTTGTTTGAGGCCATGAATGTTGCCGGTAAGCGCCTCGCAAACGAAGCTGAAATTCAAGAAATCTTCGTTGCCAATGGCGTTGACGCGGATAAATTCACCAAAGCCTTTGGCTCGTTCGGTGTTACAGGTCAAGTGCGTCAGGCCGACGCGCGAGCGCGCAGCTACCGCATCACCGGTACGCCGGAGTTGGTGGTAGAAGGTAAATACCGTGTTTCGGCGAAAGAGGCCGGCGGTCAGCCGCAAATGCTAGAAGTGGCTAATTTCCTGATTGAGAAAGTACGTGCGGAGCGCGCAAAGTAAGTCGTCATTACCGTCGAACTGAAACAGGATCGACCTGAAAAAGGAGGCTAAGGCCTCCTTTTTTGTCTTCGCTGTCTACACTTCCTAGCAAGTTAACCGGTTAAAGGCACAGTGTGTGAGCGAGAAAGATGCAAGTTATTGGCGCGGTAAATACCGCGAGCTACTAAAAGAGCAGGAGCGGGCAAGGGTAAAGGTCAACCCCGACGTACAGATTGCCATTGAGCGCCTAGCCCAAACAGCAGCACTGTTGGATAAAGATTTAGCGCTGGGCCTTAATCCCGTGTTTCAACAAGCTAAACGTAAGGAGTGGGGCAGGCCTGGCCAGCTCGCCTTGCTCGAACAAACCTTAGATCAGTTTCAGCGCCAAATAAAAATCACTCGCGAGCGCGAACTGCTAGCGGTGGAGCAAATGAGCCGCTCCCTTCTAGACATGCCGCTCGACGAGGTGAGTCAAAAAGCCTGCAAAAAAATCCTGCCTGTTTACAAGCGCCAATCGTTTGCCAATGAATGGGCGCCGCTAGTAGAAGCTATTGCCCTATTAAAACCGCGGCCGCTGGAAGCAGGGGAATACCCGAAACAGCCTGGGGTTTTAGCTAAGCTGTTTGGCGGCTCCAAGCGCGAAGAAGAAAATTCGAATCCCGCTATGTCGAGCGAGAGTGAATTACCGGATGACATAAATTCAGAGTCACTCGTGTCGGACGATGTAGATCAGGGTGAATCCACTTTAGCCACCACAGCACATCGCCCTGAACAGGACGATCAGGATGAATCTGCTGCCCTCGATCGAGCGGATCATATTCAGGCGATTAACCAAGCGACAAAAACCAGTGCGGCGAAGCAGGACCTTGAAGATTTGATGGGCTTAAGTGGTCAGCTGATACGCCGTGGTGAAGATACAGATCGCGAATTACATGAACCCGCCTTTAGCAAGATCAGCGATAGAATCTCTATGATCTTAGGCGACCTACTGGCTCAAATTGAGCCGCAGGACACAGTTACGGATAAAGCCGTTGCAGCGAAGTTGCGCATAGATAAAGGTCTAAATTGGTATGAGCTAGTGCCAACGTTGGAGGACATTCGCGATCTTGTGATGGCGCTTATCATTAGTGCGAAACAAGATTTTCAGCAGTATTTGTTGCACTTGTTAGAGCAAATCAATCAACTCATTTCGATGACTGCGGACACAGCCAACAGCGTTATGGCGCGCGAGCGAGAGATGGTGATTGATATAGAAGTCGAAGTGAGTGCTTTGGCGCAAGCGGCGAAGTCGGTCAATGATGTGGCGGAATTAAAACAAGCCGTGGAAACACGGGTGCAGGCCTTGGCCGGCGTTTTGAGTAAGCGTCAATCGACCGGTGAGGCTGAAAATAAGGCGTTAAGGGAGATTAATCTCCTGCAAAAACAGGTGAGTTTGTTACAAAAAGAAGCGGCAGAAAAGCAGGCGGAACTCGAGTTAAATCGGCAAAAAGCGCGCACAGACACGCTCACGGGCTTGGCTAATCGGGAGGCCTATAACGAGCGAATTCATCACGAAATTGAACGCTTCCGTCGTTATCAAAGGCCATTGACGTTAATTGTCTGTGATATCGACCATTTCAAAAAATTTAATGACGACTACAGCCATCAAGTGGGCGATAGGGTTCTAAAAGTGATCTCTAATGCAATTGAAAAGCAGCTGCGCGATGTTGATTTCATGGCGCGCTACGGCGGCGAAGAATTTGTGGTGTTGATGCCTGAAACAAATGCTCAGGACGCGCTACTAAAAATGGAAAGAATTCGGCTCGCCGTTGCCGCAACTAAGTTCAAGTTTAAAGACCATCAGCTTTCGATTACATTTTCCTCTGGGCTTGCTGCAATACGCGATGGCGATACGGCGAGTACACTTTTTGCGCGCGCCGATAAGCTGCTCTACGAGGCCAAGCACAAGGGCCGGAACTGCTGCGTGGCCGAAGCCGATTGAGCTGCCAACACAAGCCTTGATAGTCTTTTTGACTATAACATGATAAAGTTGCCATTATTCAACCATTCTGCAGATGAAACAGTAAGGCACCTATGGAAAGCGTGAGTTGTATTTGGGATGCGCAGGCAACCTTGGGCGAGGGACCTTTGTGGGTGGCGGCTGAGTCCAGTGTGTATTGGTTAGACATCAAGCAGTCGCGTATACACTGTTTACATACCAGCACCGGCGCACGTCAAAGTTGGCTAGTGCCGGCGCAAGTCACTAGCATAGCGCTGCGAAAAACGGGCGGCTTTGTCGCGACAGTGCGCGATGGCTTTGTCGCTTTAACCTTAGGCGATAATGGTCATATCATCACTCCGCTGCATCTGGTTGAAGCGGGCCTTGCCGGCAATCGATTTAATGACGGCAAGGTGGATATCAACGGTCGCTATTGGGCTGGCAGCATGGATGACAAGGAGCAGCGCCATACAGGTGTCTTGTATTGCTTGGACCTTAACGGTGATGTGAACAGGATGGATGCAGGTTATTGCATCAGTAATGGACCAACGTTTTCGCCCGACGGCAAGCGTTTGTACCACACCAGCACCACGGAAAAAACAATCTATCAATTTGATATGGACGCTACGGGCGAGCTGAGTAATAAGCGCGTTTTTTATCGAGTACCCGACACTGACGGTTACCCGGATGGCATGACAGTCGATGCCGAAGGCTGTATCTGGCTATGTCATTTTTTCGGTGGACGAATAACGAGATTATCTCCCGCCGGTAAGGTGTTACGGGTTATCTCACTGCCTGTGTCCAATGTGACCTCGTGCACCTTTGGCGGTGCCGAGCTCGATCAACTCTATATCACTACGGCGCGTTGGGCTTTGACTGAAGCAGAGTTACAAAAGCAACCGTTAGCGGGTGGTTTATTTGTGTGTGAGCCAGGTGTTAAAGGCTTAGCTACTAACAAATACCTGGGTTAAAACGATCGGCCAACATCACCTCAATCTTGGCCGCTATTGGCTAGCTGCCTGTTTTTCTTCCAGCGCTGCGGCGAAAGGCCAAACCAGCGCTTAAAGCTCCGGGTAAAAGCCGATAGTTCTGAATAGCCCAGCAGTGCAGAAATATCCGTTAATCGATAATAGGGGTGTTCGATATAGTGTTTGGCTTGGCTGCGCCTAACCGCTTCGACCAGGTGTTGGAAGTTTGTATCCAGTGCGCCGAGGCGGCGCTGTAAGGTGCGCTTACTATAACCAATCGCGTGCGCTACGGATTCCAGTTGGCATTCATCGCAGGGCAGCGTTAGGGCAATCACGTGCCTCACTTGTTTCAATAAGTCGTCTTTGTGCCGTTGTTCTAAATAGCGGCGCAACTTTTGGGGTAAGAGTCTCGCGTCGGCATCGATGGGCTTTTCGAGTATCGCTGCATCAAAGACCAACGCTAGATGCGTGTGATTAAAACCAATTGGGCTGTGAAAAAAACTCGCGTAAGGTTTTACATCGCTAGGCTCGTGATGTTGAAAATACACCGCCCTTGGCAGCCACTGACTCCCACAGAAAATGCGCACCAATTCGTAGGCCAAAGACAGCGCGTGGTCTTGAAAGGTGGTGGTGCTGGCGACGCGATCGAAATGACAGTGAATGCCGAGTTGGGCAAGTGGCCCCTGTTGTTCCAGTTTTAGCTCAACAGTTTGAACGATCAGTGAAATGTGGCTGGTGAAAATTTTCAGTGCTTCGCCAACGGTGGCGCAATTACTTACCATGATTGCTAGAGGGCCAAAGATGGAAAGCCCTTGCCGAGCCGCGAGCACCAAACCGAAATGGGGGCACTTGAGCCGTTCCGCGGCGAGCATGAGTAAGTGGTTATGTTGGTCGAAGGGGATGAGCGTGTCCGGCCAGCGCAGCAGTTGGCTATCAAATTGGGCTTTTTGAAACAGCATCGTGGCATCAATGCCACCTTCGGCGAGCAGCTCAGGGTAACCTTCCAAGAAGTTATTGCTTATCAGTGGGTAGTGCACGCAAGGCTCCCAGCGTCGACAGGGCACAATACTCCACTTTAATGGCGCCCAAGGTCAATAAAATGGCGTCTGATGTCAAACTTTGCGCTTGTGCTAGGTTAGACTCTGCTCTTACATGCTTACAGACTAATCAATAAAGAGGCCGCCATGTCGAAGACCTATGATTACATTATTGTTGGTGCTGGTTCTGCTGGCTGCGTGTTGGCTAACCGCTTATCCGCCGATGAAAATATCCAAGTTTGTTTGATTGAAGCGGGGGGCGACGACCGAAACGCCATTATTTATACGCCGATGGGTGTCATCGCTGCGCTTGCGGGTGGGTTATTTAACTGGCTGTTTCAGACCAAAGCACAGCCTACGATGGGCAACCGAAAAATCTATTGTCCGCGCGGCAAAGTGCTGGGCGGTAGCAGCTCCATTAATGCCATGCTCTATGTGCGTGGCCAAGCGGAGGACTACGACGCCTGGGCGAAAGCTGGAAATAAGGGATGGAGCTTTAAAGCGTTATTGCCCTATTTCAAAAAGTCGCAACATCAAGAGCGTGGTGAAAGTGAGTTTCACGGCGTGGGCGGCCCGCTCAATGTCGCCGAAATAAGAAATCACCACAAGCTCTGCGAGGCGTTTATTGCTGCAGGTGTCGAATTGGGAGAGAAATACAACGCTGATTTTAATGGCGCCGATCAGGAGGGGTTAGGCTGGTTTCAAACCACCCAAAAAAATGGCCAGCGGCACAGCGCCGCCGCCGCATATCTTCATCCGGTCTTAGCCCAGCGCCGCAATTTAACCGTTATTACTAAGGCCTTAACGCGACGCGTGCTATTCGAGGGTAAACGCGCTACGGGCGTAGAAATCGAGGTTAAAGGCGAGCGGCATAGGCTGTCTGCCGCGCGAGAAGTGATCGTGTCTTGCGGTAGTTTCGGCTCCCCACAACTGCTCCTGCTGTCGGGTGTAGGCGCCAAGGCAAAGCTCGACAGCCAAGCCATTACGCAAGTGCACGAATTGCCCGGGGTTGGTGAAAACCTGCAAGAGCACGTGGATGTTTTGGTGGTTGCCAAAGATAAAACTGCGTCATCCTGGGGCGTGTTGCGGCCCCGGCAATTAGTGCGAAGTATTGGTGCGCTGGCGCAATACATCAGCAAGCGCAGTGGCATGTTGAGTTCCACCATTGCTGAAGCTGGCGGGTTTATAAGGTCAGACCCCAGTGTCGAAACACCGGATTTACAATTGCATATCACCCCAATAGCCATGGATGATCACGGCCGTTCCTTGAAGTACTACTTCCGCTACGGCATGAGTGTGCACGTGTGTTACCTCAGGCCGCACAGTCGAGGTTCGGTATCCTTGGCCAGCGCCGATCCGCGCGTTGATCCGGTTATCGATTTGAATATGCTGAGTGATGCACGGGATGTTAACGCGCTGGTGGCTGGGGTAAAAAAAGTGCGTGCTATGTTTCGCGCTGAGGCCCTACAGCATGCTTATGCGGGCGAGTTTTTACCGGGCGAGGAGTTAACGACTGATGCGGAGTTGGAAACGTTTTTACGCATGAAGGCTAACCATGTCTATCATCCCGTCGGCACCTGCAAAATGGGTAGTGATCTCATGGCCGTTGTGGACGATCAACTGAGAGTGCATGGTCTGGAAGCTCTGCGCGTGGTCGACGCCTCAATTATGCCTAACATTATTTCGGGCAATACTAATGCACCCACCATCATGATTGCCGAAAAAGCGGCAGACCTCATTTTACAGAATGCATAAAATCGGGTGATTGATGGAACCAACGGAATAGTTTAGCGTCGAACCTATAGATTTTGATCACCTATGGAGATTTATTCATGATGAAAATATTGCAGTTAAGTGCCGTTTGTGTCGCCTTAATGGCCGCGCCCTTTGTTTCGGCTGCGGACGCCGAAGTAAGCGCCAGCGCGGGTATGGAAAAGGTCAAGGTCAAGCGTTTAGATGAGGTGATGGTCAAACCCAATATCGATTGGGGGAAATACACCAGTGTGCGTATTACGCCGCTAGATATGTCGACCACCAAAATCAAAGCGCCCAGCGGAACGCATAAAAGAGATATACCCGAGTTAACAGAGAAAACCCAAGCGCCCTTTAAGGATTTATTTCTTAAAGCTTTCACCCGCGAATTTTCAGAAGATGGGTTGTTAGCAGACGAGGGCACGAATAAGCCGGGTACGCTTCGTATTGACAGTAAAATTCTCGAGTTAGCGCCCACCTATATTCCCGATAGCAAAATGAACGCTAGTGGCCGAAATCGCGCCTATACGGAAACGGCGGGAAAAATTCAAATGCAATTCGATATATTTGATGCCGCAACAGGTGAGCATTTAGCAACAATCACGGACAAACGCGAGGCCACTAAAATGTGGCGTGAAAATAACGCTGTGCAAAATCGCTCGCAAATAAATCAAATTATGGGTACTTGGGCGCGTATATTTCGCACCCATATAGATGATTTAGGCGAAAAATAAACAAATTTTCGTGCCTTAATCCTAACGGCGCCGGCTTAACGTCAGGCGCTGTTCTATTTTACCCACCGCACATCCTGCTATACACTTCCTGCATTATTAAGCTAGAAGGGCTAACCCCATGACACGTTTTATTGCCATATTTGCAATATTGTTACTTGCTGGCTGTGCGACTGAGCCAGAAAAAAAGCAAGCTTCGTCGAAGGAGAAGGTTGATTTGGCCGCGTTTTCAGTTGTGGCGGTTACTGATCCCACCTTCAAACCCGAGCGCGGTGAATCCATAAGCTGGGTATCCGATGTTATTTTTGCGGGAAGTAACGATGAAACGCCGCAGGATGAGGCGGCTATTGCGTTGATTCAAGCGGATATTGAAAAAAGTTTAACGACAAAAGGATACACCCTTGGCCATGGTGTTAGCGTCGACTATCGCGTGTTGGCCTTGGTGCAGGTAGGCACAGAGGAATTGGCTAAGGATATGCGCGAACTCTTTAGGCTTTATCCAAGTTTAGGGCAGGAGAGCCAATTGAATAAAGGTATGTTAATCGTCGCTGTCGCCCGCCCAGGCAGTGTACAGGCCCTATGGCGTGGTGCAATTAAAGTATTTGTCGATGAAGATCATCTGCTAACGCCAGCGCAACAAAAAGAGCGATTGGCACTAGCTGTTAAAAAAGTCATGGCTTCTATGCCAAAAGCACTTTAATCCTTACTTCAACGTTAGATCTAAAAACGCTCGCGATTACGCGGGCGTTTTTTTAAGAAAAATAGCAAAACTCCGTTTCCCCTGTTAGACTTCGCACATCTTGCGGGGTGCTCATATTTATATGTGGCTGAGAAATACCCGTTGACCTGATCCGGTTAGTACCGGCGTAGGGAACGAGATTTCAGTCAGTATGTCTATTGATTGTCTCCTTCTTGAAGCCGCTGCTTATTATTGAGATGCGCTTCATGGACTCCCTCAAAAATTTGCAGCCTGTCGTCATGACAATCGCGGGAAGCGATAGTGGCGCGGGCGCAGGTATTCAAGCTGATATTAAAACCTGTGCGGCGCTAGGGGTATATTGCACCACCGTACTCACGGCTATTACAGCACAAAATACGCAGCGGATAACCGCATGCGAACCTGTGTCGGTGCAAATGCTTGCGCAGCAATTTGATGCAGTAACCGAAGATTTCAACGTTGCCGTCATTAAAATCGGTATGGTTGGCAGTGTGGACAACCTGCACTACCTCGTCGCTCGGCTCTCAGATTACAAACGTAAAAACTCAAACGTATTTATTGTGCTCGATACTCCCCTGCGAGCCAGTGTGGGTTTTAGTTTACTCGATGTAAACAATGCAGATTTGCTGTGGAAATTGATCCGATTGGTCGATCTGGTTACGCCTAATCTAATGGAGGCGGCTTTCTTACTTGAATGCGCAGAGGCTAGATCAACGCAAATGATGGCCTTGCAGACGCTGCAATTTGTCGAGCGCGGTGCCAAGGCGGTGTTATTAAAAGGCGGCCATTTGGTTGGTGATCAAGCCGCCGACTGCTTGCTGAGTACCGATACTGGAGCAGCACCTGTTTGGTTCTCGAATACCAAAATTTCGACCAGAAATAATCACGGTACGGGCTGCACATTAGCAAGCGCTATCGCAGCTCAGTTGGTACTCGGTTATCCCGTACCAGAAGCTATTTCTCGCGCTAAACAATATCTACATACCCTGCTTCAACAATCACAGCAAAGACATTACGGGTTGGGTTCAGGCCCGCTTGAGTGTTTGAACTTATCGCGCTCTATCATTTAAAAAGGAGTTTCCCATGACCGACCTATCAGTAGAAAAAAAGTTAAGTGACAGTGCTAAGGTGGATGCCGCATCGATCAAACCTTTTCCGGGCTCAAAGAAAATATTTGTTCAGGGTTCGCAGCCGGATATCTTAGTGCCCATGCGAGAAATATCGCTGGCTGATACGGCAATGGAATTTGGCGTAGAAAAAAATCCCCCGGTGCGGGTTTACGATACATCAGGCCCTTACACGGATAGTCATGTTGCTATTGATGTGCGTAAGGGCTTGGCGGAAATGCGCCGACCTTGGATTGAAGCCCGCCAGGATACGGAATTTTTGCGTGAAAAATCTTCAACTTTTACCAATCAACGGGCACAGGATGAAGCGCTAGACAATTTGCGTTTTAACCACAAGCGAAAAGCGCGCCGAGCACTAAACGGGGCAAATGTGACCCAAATGCACTATGCCAAGCAGGGTATAGTGACGGCGGAGATGGAATACATCGCTATTCGCGAGAATATGAGTTTACAGCAAGCGCGTGCGCTGGGGGTGTTGGAGCAGCAGCATCAAGGCATGGACTTTGGCGCCAATATTCCAGATGAGATAACCCCGGAATTTGTGCGCAGTGAAGTGGCCAGAGGGCGCGCGATAATTCCTGCCAATATCAATCACCCAGAATTAGAGCCGATGATTATTGGGCGCAATTTTTTGGTTAAAGTGAATGGCAATATCGGTAACTCAGCTCTGGGTTCCTCCATTGAAGAGGAGGTTGAGAAATTGACTTGGGGTACCCGTTGGGGCGCCGATACGATAATGGATCTGTCCACAGGAAAAAATATCCACGAGACCAGAGAGTGGATTATCCGCAATTCCCATGTGCCTATTGGCACAGTGCCAATCTATCAGGCCTTGGAAAAAGTTAATGGTGTGGCAGAAGATCTCAGCTGGGAAATTTTCCGAGACACCTTAATCGAACAAGCCGAACAGGGTGTGGATTACTTTACGATTCACGCGGGCGTCTTATTGCGTTATGTGCCTTTAACGGCAAAGCGCGTGACCGGTATCGTATCCCGTGGTGGTTCCATCATGGCCAAGTGGTGTTTGGCGCATCACAAAGAAAACTTCTTGTACACGCACTTCGAAGATATTTGCGAAATCATGAAAGCCTACGATGTTTCGTTTTCGTTGGGTGATGGGCTTAGGCCCGGATCGGTGGCCGATGCCAATGATGCGGCACAGTTTGGCGAGCTCGAAACCTTGGGTGAACTGACCAAAATTGCCTGGAAGCACGACATACAAACCATGATTGAAGGGCCTGGCCATGTGCCGATGCATTTGATCAAAGAAAACATGGATAAACAGTTACGCGAGTGTGGCGAGGCGCCTTTCTATACATTAGGCCCGCTGACCACAGATATTGCCCCGGGCTATGATCATATAACCTCAGGCATTGGCGCCGCGATGATCGCTTGGTATGGCTGCGCCATGCTGTGTTATGTCACACCGAAAGAGCACTTAGGGTTGCCCAATAAAGATGATGTGAAAGTTGGGATTATTACCTACAAAATTGCCGCTCATGCCGCGGATTTAGCAAAGGGGCATCCCGGCTCGCAATTGCGCGATAATGCTTTGTCGAAAGCGCGCTTTGAATTCCGTTGGCAAGACCAATTCAATTTAGGTTTGGATCCCGATACAGCGCGCAGTTTTCACGACGAAACGCTGCCTAAAGAATCTGCCAAAGTGGCGCATTTCTGCTCAATGTGCGGGCCTAAGTTTTGCTCTATGAAAATAACCCAGGAAGTGCGCGAGTATGCTGCAAATCTGGGCGCTGAACTGACGCCGGAGAGTGTTATTCGCATGGTGGATGTGGAAGCAGAAATGGCCACAAAAGCGGCAGAGTTTCGTGCCCAAGGCACAAAACTTTATGCCAAAGTCTAGAGCCTTGGGTATCGCTGTGTGACAATCGCGACTGCGCATACCTGCAGTTAACCCCGTTGTTTCACTAGGAAGTTTTTTATGTCGATACCCGAGAGCCCGTTTACCGTCACGGATGTAGAGGTGGCGCAAACCAAGGTTGGTTATAAGGGCTTTTTTCGCCTAGAGCGGCTGAAGTTACGGCACAAATTATTTCGTGGCGGTTGGAGCCATTGGTTTCACCGCGAGTTGTTTGTGCGCGGCGAAGCCGTGGCCGCCATTTTGTATGATCCGACATCGGATCAGATTGGTTTTATCGAACAATTTAGGGTCGGGGCGTTAAAGGAACCCTATGGCCCTTGGTGTTTAGAAGTTGTTGCCGGTATTTCTGAGCCGGGTGAAAGCCCTGCTCAGGTGATCGTGCGCGAGATAGAGGAGGAGGCGGGTGTGCACGATGTTGAACTCCTACCTATTTGTCAGTATCTCTCCAGCCCTGGCGGTTCAGATGAGCGCTTGCACCTTTATTGTGCTGTGTGTGACTTAACAGGGGCCGGAGGTGTTTTTGGCTTAGCCGACGAAAATGAAGACATTCGACTGCACCTAGCGCCGGCGGCGGCGGTGTTTACCGCTATGTATACCAGCCGTTTTAACAACGCCGCTACCTTGATCTGTTTGCAGTGGTTGCAGATTAACCACGCCAGACTGCGGAGCCGGTCATAGATAGCAGCGTGAAGGCGTGAGTTTGTAGTAAAGCTGTGCCATGCTTAGGCCATCTACCCAGTTTGGCTAGTTTTATGATTGAACGGTCTAGCATTCGCACGCGTCGGCGCTACCAGGTTAACTTGGTGGAGCAGCAGGCCTTGGGCGATTTGAACTACGTTCGATTGATGCGTCTTATGCCGGATTTAGACAGTGCCAGCCAGTGGAGTTTTCGGATTTCGGGCCCAGATGGCGACTGGCGGGTAACGCTCAGTGTTGAGGAGCGTGCCAGATTTACAACCAGCGTGTTAATATCCCGCCATCAAGGCGACTGCGAGTGGACGCGTTTCCCTGCCCTGCAAGTTCGGCTCTACCATGATGCAAACATGGCCGAGGTGATTGCGTGGGAGCGACATAGAGTAAAACTCGGTCGCTACAGTTACCCCAATAACAAGATGTATCAATGTGACGAGAAAGCGCAGTTAAATCGCTTTCTCGGCGAATGGTTGAGCCACTGTTTGGCGCAAGGTAAGGCCAACGCAGTTAACTTGAAGCTTACCGGCTAAGCCGGTTGCATATGACCAAATAGGACTGGTTCACCGGCATGGACTTCCCAGATCACATAGCATTTCCAAAAGGTAGGCCACTGCGCCTGCTGCAGATCACCGATTGCCATCTTGGCGAGTACCCCGGCGAAGAGCTGTTAGGCTTGAATACCGATTTAAGTTTGCACGACGTGCTGAAGCTTGTGGCCACCGAACCCGCAGACATGATTATTAATACCGGCGATGTCTCAAGCCATGGTCATGTGGGCTCCTATGCACGCTATCAACAATTGGTCGATAGCTACATCAAGCTTCCCCACGCCTGGATTCCCGGTAACCACGATTTGCCCAGTGCCATGGATGCTTCGGTGGCCTCGGGTGTGAGCCCAAAAATTATCGACGCCGGCCCCTGGCAACTCATTCTCCTGAATTCTTACGTGCCCGGCCATGAATACGGCGATTTTACCCAAGCTGAATTAGATTTTCTCGCCCAGACGTTGGCCGCTTCCGATAAGCCCGCTTTAGTTTTTCTACACCACCAGCCTCAGGCAGTGGGCAGTGCCTGGATTGATCAATACACGGTTAAATCCCATCAGGCATTTTTGGCCTTAGTCGATGCCAGCCCTCGGGTAAAGGCGGTTATCTGGGGCCACGTGCACCAAGCCTACGATAAAAAACGCGGCCATATTCGCATGTTAGCCAGCCCTTCCACGTGTATTCAGTTCCTGCCCAATAGCGATGATTTTGCCCTTGATCGCGCCATGCCTGGTTTGCGCTGGTTTGAATTGCACGCAGACGGCAGCTTTAAGACCGGCGTTAAACGCATTGAGCACAAAGAGTATCCGATAGATTTTAACTCTACGGGTTACTAATGCCGACGCTGTTGTATATCCACGGTTTTTTGAGCTCGCCTCAATCTCACAAGGCCGTACAAGTTAAGACTTGGCTGCAACGCCACCGCCCTGATATCAACTACCTCTGCCCCGCGCTATCACCTTACCCTGATGAAGCGAAACAGCACTTATTGTCGGCATTGGCAGCAGCGACCGCACCCGTGGGTTTGATGGGCTCATCACTGGGTGGGTTTTGGGCCACGTGGTTGGCCGAGCAATTTGATCTGCGTGCCGTACTTATCAATCCATCGGTAAATCCCATGGCGATGTTCCCAGCCTATATTGGCAAGCCTATTCAAAACTTCCATAGCCAAGAGTGTTATGAACTGCGCGATGAACATTTAGCGCAATTGCACGAGGTTGATACCCCCGTTATTGAGCGGTTCAGTAACTATTGGTTATTTGCCCAAACTGGTGATGAAGTGCTGGACTATCGACTGGCGGAGAAAAAATACGCAAACTGCCAGCAAACTATTGAACAGGGTGGCGACCACGCGTTTCAGCGTTTTGACCGCCATTTCGAGCGCGCTATTGCTTTTCTTTTTGATTAGACAACTAAGGCCTTTTTCATGATCTATAAATTAGCGCCACTTATTCTATTGCCGACGCTGAGCCTTGGTTTTTGCGCAGGAGCTGTTGCTGAATCGTCGACGGCGCTGGTGGAGACTGACGCTAGCGCCCATGCCGAATCTGCCGAAAGTCTAGCGGTAACCAACGCGAACACGAGAAAAAGCAAAGAATATCAAGATTGCTTAATGAGCAAAATGCAAACCGCGGGTGCCGAGTTGCCAGTCGGCGAATTGCGCGCTAGCTGTGAAAAAATAGAGCAATTACAACAGTCACAAGCGCGAGCAGAATTAACATTGGGCCAAGAGAGTGTGGTGGCTCAACGTTTGATTGCGGAAGAAAAAGCCTTAGACAACCCCTTCGAAATATCGTCATACCGCAGAAATTATGTGCTTGTTGCTTCGTACAACGACGCGCCCAATACGGAAATTTGGAATCTCGATCATCCCGAGCAAGACATCAACAATGTTGAAGTCAAATTTCAATTATCCTTTAAAGCCCTCGTTGCCCGGGGCGTATTGGGAGGTAATCTTTGGGCTGCTTACACCCAGCAATCTTGGTGGCAGCTCTATGCCGACGAATCGGCACCGTTTCGTGAAACCAATTACGAACCCGAGTTGATGTTGCGTTGGGACACGGATCTCGCCGCACTAGGTTTCAATATGCGGGTTTGGAGCTTCGGCTATAACCACGAGTCCAACGGTCGGTCAGGGGACTTTTCCCGCAGTTGGAATCGACTCCTAGGGCAAGCAGTGTTTGATCGCGGCAACCTGATTATCGTGCCGCGAGTCTGGTGGCGCATTCCGGAAGCAGAAGAAAAAGACGACAACCGCGATATTGACGACTACTTGGGCTACGGCGATCTAGCCATCGCCTACAAGTGGGGTAGCAACCTGTTTTCAACCACCATTAAGGGTAATTTCCGACGCCGAGATCCACGCATGGGGGTACAGCTTGAGTGGACCTTCCCGGTGGCAGACAGATTCAAAGGCTATATCCAGTACTATGATGGCTATGGCGAAAGCTTGATTGACTATAACCACCGCAGTAAAAGGATTGGATTTGGGGTTTTACTCAATGACTTCATCTAGCCGGATCTAGCGACAGTGCTCGGTTTTTCAGGGCAGACGGCTAAACACTCGGCTAGAAACTGGGGTATAGTGGAGCCCAACAAACCTTTCATCATCACACAAAGCACAATGGCAGATGTCTAACTATAACGCCCAAGATATTGAAGTTTTAACAGGCTTAGATCCCGTTAAAAAACGCCCGGGTATGTACACCGAAACTACCCGCCCAAATCACCTCGCGCAGGAAGTTATCGATAACTCCGTGGATGAGGCCCTTGCCGGCCACGCTCGGCAAATCGATGTAACGCTGCATAAAAATCAGTCAATCACCATTGTTGATGATGGCCGTGGTATGCCGGTAGACATGCACCCAGAGCAGAAGAAGCCGGGTGTAGAAGTTATTTTGTCCACCTTGCACGCGGGTGGAAAATTTTCTAATAAAAACTATCAATTTTCCGGCGGCTTGCACGGCGTGGGTATTTCCGTCGTCAATGCGCTTTCCGATTTGCTGGTCGTCACTATTCGTCGCGATGGCCAGGTTTACCAAATTAAATTTAGCAATGGCGAAAAAACCCACGATCTGGAAGTGATCGATACCTGTGGTAAGCGCAACACCGGCACCAGTGTGCATTTCATGCCCAACCCCAGCTATTTTGATTCCGCCAAATTTTCCGTGACGCGGCTGCGTCACGTGCTGCGGGCAAAGGCGGTGCTGTGCCCCGGTTTAAAAGTGACCTTCAAAGATGAGCAGTCGGGCGAAACCGATGAATGGTTTTATGAAGACGGTCTTTCTGATTATTTAAACGCGGCTACCCAAGGCTGGGAGACGCTACCAGCGACGCCTTTTGTGGGTACCTTCAGTGGCACCACCGAAGCCTGTGATTGGGCCGTGCAATGGTTACCTGAGGGCGGCGAAGCCATACAGGAAAGTTATGTAAATTTGATTCCAACCGCACAAGGCGGCACGCACGTTAACGGTTTGCGCACTGGCTTGTTGGAAGCCATGCGCGAGTTTTGTGAATTCAGAAATTTACTCCCACGCGGGGTGAAGTTGGCGCCAGAAGATATTTGGAGCGCTTGCTGCTTTGTCTTGTCTTACAAGCATGCAGACCCGCAATTCTCCGGCCAAACCAAAGAGCGTTTATCGTCGCGCGAGGCGGCAGCCTTTGTTGCCGGCGTAGCCAAAGACAGTTTTAGCTTGTGGCTCAATCAGCACACGGAAGAAGGTGATCGGCTGGCCGAGGTGTGCATCACGAACGCACAAAAACGCGTGCGCTCCAGCAAAAAAGTGGCGCGCAAACGCATTACTCAGGGCCCGGCGCTGCCTGGAAAGCTAGCTGATTGTTCGAGCGGTGAGCCAGAGCGCGGTGAATTATTTCTCGTGGAAGGTGACTCGGCGGGCGGCTCTGCTAAGCAAGCGAGAGATCGCGAGTTTCAGGCGATCATGCCGCTACGGGGAAAAATCTTAAATACGTGGGAAGTGGATTCCACAGAAATTTTAGCCAGCCAAGAAGTTGATAACATTGCGGTTGCGCTCGGCGTTGAGCCGGCGAATGATGACATCAGCGGGTTGCGCTATCACAAAATTTGTATCCTAGCGGATGCCGATTCCGATGGTCTGCACATTGCAACGCTTCTGTGCGCATTATTTCTGCGGCACTTTCCCGCCTTGGTTCGGGCCGGTCATATTTTTGTTGCCATGCCGCCCTTGTATCGTATCGACCTAGGTAAAGAAGTGTTTTATGCCCTAGACGATGCAGAAAAGCAGGGTATTTTAGACCGACTTGTCGCGGAAAATAAAAAGGGTAAGCCCAATGTTCAGCGCTTCAAAGGCTTGGGTGAAATGAACCCGCTGCAGTTGCGCGAAACCACGATGGCGCCGGATACTCGACGCCTAGTGCAACTGTTTATCGATGGCGATGACGACACACTACAAATCATGGACATGATGCTGGCGAAGAAACGCGCCAGTGATCGTAAACAGTGGTTAGAGGATAAAGGTAACCTGGCAGATATTGCCTAAGTCATATTTCATGGAGAAACATATGAAACTAATAAAATTATTTTTTACAGGCGTCATGCTTGCTGCATTGTCGGCCTGTACCTATCTGCCCAGTGCGGAAACCGATTGGGATGAAAAGTTTGATTTCACCAAAGTCAAAACCTACAGCTTTATCGATCGCGAAAAACTCAGAACAATGACGCCCTTAACGGATGATATCACCCGCAATCGCATCGAAAATGCGATTGAGAAAAAAATGGCAGCGCAGGGAATCGCTTTTGAAAAAGATCGCTCTAAAGCCGATACCTTGGTGAGCTACCACGTCACCACAAAAGATAAACAAGATATCCAAACCTACAATGTGGGTGTGAATCACTGCTGGAATTGCGGCTGGGGTCGCGGAATGGGCATGGGTATGGGCACTACCGATGTGCGCGTCAGGGATTATACCGAGGGCACATTAATCATTGATATGATTGATCCCTCGATCAACGAGGCAGTTTGGCGCGGCCAGTTAAGCGCAAAAATCAGCAACCTTAAAACCCAACAAGAACGCATTGATGCCATTAACTATGCCGTAGATACGATTTTAGAAACCTATCCTCCGGTACCGGAGGCCGCGGCGAAAAAGTAATTGTGCGATTGTGAAAAGGCCTAACGGCCTTTTTTAATGAGTATTTTTTATGTTGCAATATCGAATTATTCCCGTCACTCCGTTCCAGCAGAACTGTTCGTTGGTGTGGTGCGATCAGTCAAATAAAGCCGCGCTAATCGATCCCGGTGGCGACGTGCATTTATTAAAGCGCGCGGTGGCAGATGCCGGCGTTGAGCTGGAAAAAATCCTGTTAACCCATGGGCATTTAGATCACGTGGGTGGCACCGCGCAGCTGGTGCAAGAGTTGCAATTGCCGGTTGAAGGGCCGCATAAGGAAGATGCCTTTTGGATCAATCAATTGCCCATGCAGTGCCAGATGATGAATTTTCCGTTGGTGCAAAATTTTGAGCCGGATCGCTGGTTAGAAGGCAAAGATCAAGTCAGCGTGGGCAAGGAAGTACTCGAGGTTCGGTTTTGCCCCGGGCACACGCCGGGTCACGTGGTGTTTTATCACGCTGGGCGCAAGTTAGCCTTTGTTGGCGATGTGTTATTCGCCGGCTCTATCGGGCGCACTGATTTTCCGCGCGGCGATTATGATACCTTGGTAACGGCCATTCGCCAGCAGCTCTGGCCTTTGGGTGATGAGGTGCAATTTGTACCCGGCCATGGTCCTATGTCGACCTTTGGCCACGAGCGAAAAACCAACCCCTTTGTAGCCGATCACAGGTTTGGATAAATGAACGAGCCAATTTGGAAAAGTGCGGCAACGCCCGCGCAGTTAAACGAACTCAATCGCAATACCGCGGCGGAATTTTTGGGCATCGAAGTGACAGAAGTCGGTGCTGATTATATTCGCGGCACTATGCCGGTTAACGAGCGCACCGTGCAGCCCATGGGGCTAGTACACGGCGGCGTCAATGTGGTCTTGGCCGAAACCCTGGGTTCAATGGCTGCCAACATGGCTGTGGACACACAGAAATATTTTTGTGTCGGGCAAGAGGTGAACGCCAATCATTTGCGCGGCGTGCGCGGTGGTTTGGTGACGGCAACGGCGCGCATGCGTTACCTAGGTCGTACGTCGCAGGTGTGGGAGATCGAGCTGTGTGACGAAAGGGGTCGCCTGAGCTGTATTTCGCGCTTGACCATGGCCGTTGTCGCACACGCTAAGTCATGAGTTCACTGGCCTTGCCCGATGCGGTATTAGAGCGCTTGCAGATCAGCAGCTCAAGTCGGCGCCGAAGTATTGGTATCAAGGTTGGGCCAGATGGCGTGCGCGTATTGAAACCGAGCTCTGTGAGCCGCGCCGAGGTCATGCGCTTATTGCAGGGGCGCCGGCATTGGCTGCTGGAAAAACTAGCGCTGCAACAACAGCGCTCAGAAGAGCGGCCAGATCATCACTACGGCAATGGCGATAGCTTCGCGTTGCTGGGACAACAGTTAACCTTAACGGTCGTGCAAAACGCGCGCGCGAACCGTGTTGAGCAGAACGCTGATCAGCTCTTGGTTAGTCTTTCCGCTAGAGGCCGAAAACCTGCACCGGAAAGAGTGCGCGAATTGTTATGCCAGTGGTATATGGCACAGGCGTTAGCGCATCTCGAGGCCTTAAGCCGCCGCTACGCCGAACAGATCGGCGAGCGAGTAGCCAGTGTTAAGGTCAAGCTTACCCGTTCCAAGTGGGGGCATTGCAGTCGAGCCGGGGATCTACAATACAACTGGCTCATACTCTTAGCGCCGGCACCGGTGGTGGAATACTTGGTGGCACACGAAGTCAGTCACCTAGTGCATATGAATCACAGTCGCGAATTTTGGCAGCAGGTTGAGGTGTTGTGCCCGGACTATGTAGCCTCTAGGCGCTGGCTCAAACGCCACGGCCACCGCTTGGTTATTTGATTCTGCACTGGAATAGTGGTGCCGTTGCTGCGGGCATCAGTTATAGTAGCGGCGCGTACAATTTTTTAGTTTATGGGCAGGACTGATGACCGATTTGAGCGATGATTTTGATGAAAATTACGACCGCTTTATTGCGGAAGTTGCCGAAAATGGCATCGTTTGGGGGTTAGAGGGTGAAGATGGCTTCGCGGTCTGCCCGTCGTTGCGTCATGAAGATACCGACGTCATGCCTTTTTGGTCTAGCCAAGCCTTGGCCGAGGCTGTGTGCGTAGATGAGTGGGCGGTTTACAAGCCGGTGCCGATAGATCTCGAAGAGTTCTTAGATGATTGGCTGCCCGGAATGCACGAGGATATTATTATCGTCGGCGTTAACTGGAATGAAGACTTGGAAGGCGCTGAAGAGGAACCTCTCGATTTACTGGAAGATCTCGACGAAGAACTGAGCTAAGTTTTTCTGATACGGCAGGCGCAACGCTGTGCCTGTTTCGGTCCACGTTTTCGATCTGCTTAATCACCCCTACAATCTTTCCATCGGCATGACGTGTCGCTAGGGCGATTGTGACGTCTCAGTGGTTAACGTCTTTTGTATTTCTTCGAACAATTGCTCAAACTCTTCGCGTGTTAAATCTGGCTTAACAGGTTTGCCCAAGACGATCTGCTTGTGCTGATTAACTAAAATTACTTTTGATTGTGTGTTGACGCCGTAGTGGCGCGACACAGACAAGGCATTGTTCAGTTGCTGTAATTCGTCGGGCAGTTCGCCTAAGGGAGGCTGTCGCCATATCGGCGTAGTTTTAAGTAAATACATTTTCACTTGCAGTTGCTGGGCTTGTTGGTAGAGCTGGGCGACTTCGGCGTTGCAGGATTGATCGCAGGCAGGAGTCCAAAAGAACAGCAGACTGGCCTGATCTTGGCTGTCTTTATAAAAGGAAATCGTCTGCCCGCTTTGCTCAACCAATAACCAGTCGGGTGCGTTGCGCAGCTCTTGTGCGGCCGCGTTCAAAGGACCAAAAAACAAAAACTGCAGGATCGAGAAGGCTAATAATCTACCGCCGCAATGCACGTTGATAACCTCATAAATACCCGTATCTCAGATAAGAATTAGAGCGCAAAGCCCTGCCGAAGTTCCTGTTAGTCGAGCGTCAATTCTTAGCTGTGTGGCTACTAAGGCACCGCTTAAGGTTCTTTAAAACGGATCAGATGTTTAGCCGCGGGTGTCACTTTGCCGATAATACTGGCTCGGTAGCCCGCATGGTTTAAGGCTTCTAGCGCGTCGGCGGCTTGATGGGCAGGCAGCCCAGCGAGCAATCCACCCGAGGTTTGTGGATCGAATAACAGCTGTATGCGCGATTCGGCGAGCTGTTGCACGGTCGCATCTATGCCGGCTTGCATACGCAAGTTGTGCGGTTGCAGGCTACTGGTAATGCCCTCGCTGATACAGGCGAGGGCGCCATCGAGTACCGGTATCGCCTCTAGTGTTAGGCGCGCGGATAGATACGACGCCTTCAGCATCTCCATTAAATGGCCGGCCAGGCCGAAGCCAGTGACATCGGTGCAGGCATGTGCGCCCTTGGCGTGCAAAATATCCGCCGCCGCGCGGTTTGATTGCGCCATAAAAAAGAGCGCCTGCTCAATCCACGGGCCCTGACTAAAGCCGCGCGCTCGGGCGGCAAACAAGGCACCTGTGCCCAAGGGTTGGGTTAGGATCAGGTGGTCGCCCACCTCAAGCCCCGCCTTGGTCAGCAGACGCGTGCTGGCGATGCCGTTAACGGCAAAGCCAATACTGGTCTCCAAGCCTTCGCTGGTATGGCCACCGGTGAGCTGGCAGTTCTCATGGTTGAGTACCTTGAGCGCGCCGGCCATCAGTTGGGCAAGATCGCGCGCAGTGATAGCATCGCGCGCGAACGGCAGTGTGACCAGTGCTTGGGCGCTGTGTGGTGAGGCGTGCATAGCGTGTAAGTCACTGAGCGCGTGCAGCGCTGCGATTTGGCCCTGTAAAAACGGGTCGTCGATGATGGCGCGAAATTGATCGACGCTTTGCACCAACGTGGTGTCGGCATTAAAGCGGATCGCGGCGGCGTCGTCTGGATCGTCGAGCCCGATCACCACCTCGGGTCGCTTCACGGTGTCAAGTTCAGCCACCACCTTTGACAAAATGTCGGCACCCACCTTGGCGCCGCAGCCACCGCAGCGCATGGCCAACTGGCTCATCGCCGGTGTAGTTTCGCTTCCCATTTGGCTCAATAGCGCCGGTGCGAGCGACGTCTGGGGCGCGCCAGACATGGGTTCGAGACGAGGTTCGAGGCCGCTAAACAGGGCCATAAAGCTGCGATCTATACGGTCTTTCCAGCGCCAAACCCAGCGCCCGCTGAGCGTTGGCATCATGCCATTGGCGCGAGTCGCCATAGCAGTGCCGTCGCCGAGCGACAAGATGCTTAAAAAGCTGGTTTGGGCGCGATAGGCGCGCAGGGGTTGCTTGAGCAACGTCGCCATCAGGTTGTCAAATAGCACCGATGCTTGCCGCACCGCGAAGACCCCAGCTTTGGGTCGCGGTTGGCCCATGAGTGCAGCGGCATCGCCGGCGACAAACACGTCGCTGTGGCTGCTGGACTGCAGGTGTTCATTCACCTCAATAAAGCCCTGTCGATCGAGTGCTAAGCCGCTATCGGCAAACCAAGGCGCCGCATGGGCGTTGGTGCACCAAAAAATTTCGTCGGCAGGGTGCGCTTTATCGCGCTGGTCGATGAGCAGGTTGGGTTCCACCCGAGCGATAGCGTGATCAGGAAATATATCGACTTTTAAGCGCGCCAGTTGCCGCTCTACCTTGGCGCGAAAGCCGCTGCTGTAGCCTTGCAGCGGTTGTTGCTCAGGGAAAAACAAGGCCAGCCGAGCATTTGGTGCTCGGGCCCGCAATGCCGCGCAAATCTCCACCGCTGCGGCACCGCCGCCGACCACCGCAATGGACATGGCAGGGGTGGCGCGCAAGCGTTCAAGCAGTGTTAACCAGCGCGGGTATAAAGCGCTAATGGGCTTAACCGGGAGGGTGAACTGCGCGCTGCCAGGTACGCTGAGGCTGGGTGAGGCGCCGGTGTTGATGGATAGCAGGTCGAACTCAAGCGCTGGGCGGTTGGCGAAGAGAATTTTTTTGGCGCTGAGATCGAGGCCAGTACAGGCGGCGCGAATAAACCGCACACCAGCGGTGCTACAGAGCCGATCTAAATCAATATGGGCTTGTTCGAAACGGTAGTGGCCGGCCATCAGGCCAGGCAACATACCTGAGTAGGGTGTGTATACCGCCGGCGACACCAAGGTCAGGCGAATGCCGGCGGTTGGCTTCATGTGCCAGAGGCGAATCAGCAGGGCGTGGGCGTGGCCGCCGCCGAGGAGCACAAGGTCTTGCACAATGGGTGTGTTATTCATGGCGCCGATTATAGCGCCACTGGGCGGTGGCAGCTGCTGTTAAAGCAAGGAATCAGTGGGCTGCCGGCGCGTCGAACACATAGTTGTGCAAAATATCCACTAGGTGGCTGCACACATGGCTTTCCAACAGCTCAAGCTGGCTGAATGCCGGTGTAATTTGGCGCTCTTGGTTTTGTTCTTGAATGGTCAGGCGAAAGCTGTCGCATCCTTCAGCCGGTGATTGCATCACCTGAAAATTAAAATCCGTGCACAAGCGGCTAAGGTGCGGAAAGGTAGACTCCTGTCTGGTTGCTATGTGAACTTCCATATCCCCTGCATGGTTCTGAATTTGCTGGGAGAGCGGCATGGCGGTTTTTACCCTTGCTAGGCTAAGTTGAGTGTGCGGTTGCTATTTTTATGGCCGGCAAGCCTCCGCTCGCCAAGCTGGCGTATTTAGATGATTTAGCTCTAAAAACGCTTCTTTTATATGTAATACAACACGGAACCGATACTAACACCGCTGTAAAAAGAACTGCAATTGGGACTCCCGAGTCAGTGTAAAAAGCAACAGTTTTGCTGGATAAATGTACAAAAATAACGATTTATAGGGTTATTCGTTGGATTCGGGTGTGGTTTTTAACGCTAGATAGCATCTAAGTTTATGCGCGAAGTGGTCCGCGCCGAGGGTCAAAAGGCTCGATACAGCGATGAGAATCCACGCCACGTCAAAACGCAAAGATTCGAACGCGGAGTCGATGTAAAACCCGAGGGTTGGAATGCCCAAAATACCGAGCATTGCGGTTTCCCGAATGATGATCTCCCAGCGGTACAGCAGGTAGGCGAGAAAGGAGCGGTAGAGCGATGGAATTACGTAAAAGCAAAAGCGGCTGAAGGCATTAGTCTCGAAGCTGGCAGCCGGTAAACCGGCGCTGTGTTGGCCGAGTAAATGCGCAATGATCGCGCCGTTGTGCAAGCTCATAGCCAGTATGGCCGGTAGCATCGAGGGGCCTAGCAACAGCAAGCCTAAAAAATTCAACAAATATTCGGGTAGAGTACGCAGCAAAATTAACCAGGCATCGCCAAGTCGGCGCAGCACTGGCTGCAGAAACAGGGGTGAATTTAGCGGCAGCCAAAGTAAGCTCAATATACCCGTCAGTACCAAGACAACTTGCGCTAGCAATACGGTGTTAAATAATCCCGGCAAAATTTGTTGAGTGGAAATTTTCAACCACCATTGCAGGGATTGCTCAGGCGATAGATCGTAGCGCCAAGGGGTTGGCACTAGGTCGCTGATGAACTGTTGCGCCAAGCGTAAATCCCAATGCGCTTCTATGGGCACCAGATAAAACAACACCGGAATAGCGAATAAAAGTATGAGCGGTTTTAACCAAAAGCGCAGGCTAACCACCAGGGCGATCAGTGCGTAAATGAGCCCGCTGGCGTGGCTATAGTTACCTTCGCGCAGCGCCGTTTCCAGCAAAAAGCCCAAGGTGGGCAGCCCGATAAAGCCCAGCACAATGGATGAGCGCAATGCGCACTCCAAGCGATAGCTGGTGTAGTGGCGCATGGGCGCCCACACTAAGGGCAGCTTGGTGAATAAAAAATGACTGAAACTTTGCTGCTTTGTTGTGGCGCAGGCGAGCGCTGGCCGTGGGTCAATCTCTTCGAGTTGTTCGCCGTAAATTTTTGCCAGTGTACCGGTATAAGGCAACACCAAAGCCAGTAGACCAGCGAGCGAAGTTAAACCGAAAATTTGGATGAACAGTAGCGCCCAAAAAACCTCGTGAATAGACCGCAGCAGCGCAGCAAAGAGCCGGATGGCTTTGTTTCGGTACCAAAGCGCGAGCGCGAAACCCAGTAGCGCCGCCAGGGAGATAGCCTGCACGGCGAAGGCGAGGGTGTTGAGTAGCGCTTGCAGAAAGCTTGGCCAGTGTTGAATGCTCGGGCTGATAAAACCCTGCGCCATAGCGCCAATTTCATGCCAAGGATTAACATGGGCGATATCGAGATCGGCAAACGCTAAGCACACCAACGCAATCAGCGCGAAATATAAACTGACCTGTCGTAAGCTGCGAGCAGAGGGCGCGGTCATCGTATTTATTGATAAAGTTGCGTTAAATCGTGCAGCTGCAAAGATTTACTGGCTGCATCAATCACAATTTTTCCATCCGCTAGGCCTATCACGCGATCGCACAAGCTAAGCGCCAGCTCGACGTGATGCAAGGCAATAACACTGGTGTCATGCTGGGCCAAAAATGACGTTAATAGCAACCGTCCTTGCTCGGCATCGAGTGCAGACACAGGTTCGTCGGCGAGTAATGCGCGCCGGCGTTGATACAGCGCGCGACCAATGCCAACCCGCTGTTGTTGCCCGCCCGATAATTCGCCGGCTTTTTTCCACAGCTGTTGTTGCAATTGTAACTGCTCGGCAATGGCGCCTATCTCTTGCTGCACCGCCGCACTGGGGAAAAAAAGATTGCGCAAATTAGCTAGATGGCTGTGGCGTGTTAAACCGCCGGTATAGATGTTGTGGAACAGGCTGAGCTGTTGCACTAAGGCGGGTTGCTGTGGGCACCATGCGCACTGGCTAATAAGCTGCTCGCGCATGTGGCCGAGCAAGGTGCTTTTGCCGCTGCCGCTCTTGCCCAGCAGCGCAACGCGCTCGCCCTGACGAATACTCAAGGAAATATCCTCGAGCACCGTTAACGGCGCGGCGCTATTGCCATAGTGCAGCTTGGCACCCTGGCACTCGAAAAAAACGCTCACTGTGTTACCAGTCGTTCATTAAATCGAGCGCTTTCGCGGTGGCTTCAATGGGTTGATAAACATCGTTATTGGTTGGCACAAACTTGGTGCGCGGGAAACTGCCTAACAGTTTTTCATCGCTTAATGTTAACAGCGCTTGCGTCAGCTTAGCGCTAAAGCCAGCGCCATACTGCGCATCAACGTCGCCGCGCAAGCTCCATTGGTAGTCTGGATAGGTGGGGGTGGTCCAAATAACCTGGACTTGCTGCGTGTCGATGTCGCCATTGGCCAGTGCTTGATCCCAAACGGTATAATTCAACGCGCCCACTTGGTAAGCGCCCGATTGCACCAGCGCTAAGGTGCGCGAGTGATCGCCACTAAAACCGACGCGGGAAAAAACAGCCTCCGGCGCCGCAGAAAACGCTTCGCGTAAATAGAATTCCGGCATTAAGCGGCCCGAGGTCGAACCTTTGGAGCCGAAGGTAAAGGTTTTACCTTTTAGTGCTGGGCTCAATGTTTCAGCGGGGCTTAAGCCTGCGCTTTTATGGGCAATGAAATAGGTTTTGAAAAATTGATCTTCATAACCTTGAGCAACAGCGACAGAGCCGGGCACTAAGGCTCGGGCTTGAACGCCAGATAGGCCGCCAAACCAAGCCAATTGCACTTGATTATTGCGAAACGCCGTAATGGCCGCTGGGTAACTTTTAACGGGAACGTATTTAACCTCTACACCTAATTCGGCACTGAGGTATTTTGCCATTTCACCAAAGCGTTCGATGAGCTGGCTTTCGTTTTGATCGGGAATAGCAGTAAAGGTAAAAACAGGCTGAGTTTTCTCGGCAGCGGAGAGGCCAAGAGAAACGAGCAGCGCTGCTAAAGCAGTCAATAACCGCACGGTAGTTCTCCTTAGTTGGGTGTAAAGGTTAGTTGTTCAGTAACGGGTGATTCTCTAGTTTGATAAATTCGTTGGCCCACTCGATGCATTCGTCGGCGGGGCCGCGGAAAATTTCCCGGCCTTGGCGCAAACTTTTTTGGTAGTCGTACATGGGGTCGTAATAATCCACCAGCAACGTCTCAATGCCGGGCCTGAAACCCTCGGTGTTGCCGGTGCGGAAAAATTGTTCGAGGGCTGAGCTAAATTGGCTAAACAATAGGTCGAATTTATCGCCGCCAAGACGCTTGCGAATACGCGATAAATTATCTAACACCTGAGCGCGAAAAGCCTGCTCGGCGAGACTGGCGTCCTGGTCAAAAAATGCCAGATACTTTGGCCAGGCTTCAGTTACGTAATCGACCAGCGCTATATCGATACGCGTCTCAATCGGCGTTTCCAGTATTGCCAAAGGCGATTGCTGCATGCGCGCTTTCAGGTTTAAGGGCAGCGACACGCGGCCAATTAATTTGCCTTCATCTTCAACGAATACGGCCTGTTTGGGATTCCAGTGCAGCAATTTCATTAACGCGATGCTGACTTGGTTTTCAAAATCAATTTGGCTCGGCTGATCATCCACTTGGCGCCCAAAGGCGCTACCGCGATGATTTGCCAGCGCCTCTAAATCGATCTGGCGCTGCAACTTCGAGAGTAAGACGGTTTTGCCGCTGCCGGTGCGGCCGCTGATTAATACCAGCGGTGCGACAGCCGTGTTTGTTTCTAATTCGTCGATCAGGAAGCGGCGCATGGCTTTGTAGCCACCCACCACCAGTGGGTAATCTAATCCAGCTTCCTTAAGCAGTTGCTGCGAGAGTCGCGAGCGCAGGCCGCCGCGAAAACAGTAGAGAAAGCCGCTCGGGTGAGCTTGTGCATGTGCCAGCCAAGCCGATTGCCGTGCGGCTTTGATCTCTGGCGTCGCAATTTGCCAGCCCAACGCTATCGCTGCATCTTGGCCCTGCTCTTTATAGCGGGTGCCCACGTCGGCGCGCTGGCTATCGTCGAGTAGCGGGATATTGACCGAGCGAGGAAAGGCGCCGCGGGTGAATTCTACCGGCGCACGCACATCCATCAAGGGCACATCCTCGAGGAATAGACGGCGATAATCGTCGGTATTTGGGCGCTTCATAGCAATTGTCGGCGGTTTTTAGGCGGCTGAGTTTACTTAATCGCGCCGCCAAGCACCAGCACACTGCGAAAACGCGGCGGCGCTGGTACAATGCGCTCGCCCAAAAAAAAGGGCAGGTTACACGGGCGAGACGTGTAAACCCGATACAAGCTCCGCTAGAGAGCGTCATTTTCACAGGAATGAGTCGCAAGGCTCGCAGGAGTAAATCATGAGCGCGCTGCGCAATCAGGTAAAGGCACTGGGTACCCTATTGGGGCAAACCATTGCTGAAGACAAAGGCCCCGAGTGTTTAGCGCTCATAGAATCTATCCGCTTGCAGGGCAAGGCTATCGACGGCGGCGATCAAAAAGCGCTGCTGTCTTTGATGGGAAAAATTTCCGAAGGCGACGATGAAACCTTGCTAACCATCGCTCGCGCGTTTAGCCAGTTTCTCAATATGGCCAACATTGCTGAACAAATTTACACCGTGTCTGATGAGGCACAGAGCTTAATTGACAGGCCTGACCCTTTCGCCGGTTTACAAGCACAGTTCGATGCCAAGCGCTGGCAGAAACAAGATTTCGCCAAAGCCATGGCAAACTTGCATATCGACCTTGTGCTCACCGCGCACCCAACCGAAGTGACGCGTCGCACCCTGATTCATAAATACCGTGAAATTGAAGCCCAGTTGCGCCGTGGTGCCGATGCCGATAACGGCCGCATTCAAGAATTGATGGCGCAAGATTGGCACACCAACTCAATTCGCCGCATTCGCCCCACCCCGGTAGATGAAGCCTCTTGGGGTTTGGCGGTGATTGAAGATTCACTCTGGACTGCGCTGCCATTATTCATGCGCCAACTCGATCAGCACGCGCAAACCATTACTGGCGAACCATTACCTTTGGCTACTGCGCCAGTGCGCATGAGCTCTTGGATGGGCGGCGATAGAGACGGCAACCCCTTTGTGACGGCAAAGCTCACGCGCGAAGTGATTGCTATGTCGCGTGCAAAAGCGGCGGAACTCTACGGTAAAGATTTAGAGCAGCTGTCCATGGAATTATCCATGATGGAAGCCAGCCCTGGCTTGATTGCAGCGCTGCCTGAAGAACACAAAAACTCAGAGCAACCCTATCGCGAATTAATTCGCCCGCTGCGTAAATTATTAGCCCTGACCCGCGAGCAAATGGAAGCGCAAGCGCGCACAGGAGCACCAGCCGATACGCGCCAACACTTATTGGAAAGCGCACAAGAATTATTGGCACCACTACATTTGTGCTACCACAGTTTGATGGAGTGCAACCTCGCCAGCATCGCCCGCGGTAACTTGCTCGACGTGATTCGCCGCATTCAATGTTTTGGTGTCGGTTTAATTCGCTTAGATATTCGCCAGCACTCAGAGCGCCATAACGACGTACTCGCTGAATTAACCCAGGTATTGGGGCTGGGTGATTACCTACAGTGGAGCGAAACCGAACGGCAACAATTTTTGCGCGCTGAACTGGAAAATCGGCGGCCGCTCATTCCTGCTGACTGGGCCCCCAGTGCCGATGTAGCCGAAGTGTTAGAAACGGTTTCTGTTATCGCACAAACGCCGATCGAAATGATGGGTATCTATATTATCTCCATGGCGAGTCAGCCGTCCGATGTACTGTTAGTGCAGTTGTTGCAAAAGGCCTGTGGCGTATCTACGCCATTGCCAGTAGCGCCGCTGTTCGAAACACTTGATGACTTGGACAATGCCGAGCAAGTGATGACCGACTTGCTGGCTATGCCCGGTTATAAGGAGCGCACCAAAGGTCATCAGTACGTGATGATTGGCTACTCAGATTCGGCTAAGGACGCCGGCGTATTGGCGGCCTCGTGGGCGCAATATCGAGCTCAAGATGCGTTGATTAAATTACATCAACGCGAAGATTTAAAACTCACCTTGTTCCATGGTCGCGGCGGTGCTATCGGCCGTGGCGGCGGCCCGGCGCACGGCGCCATTTTATCGCAGCCACCGGGTTCGGTGACTGGCGGTTTGCGTGTCACCGAGCAAGGCGAAACCATTCGTTACAAATTCGGTATGCCGAAACTCGCCGTGCGTAGCTTATCGCTCTATGCCAGTGCCATTCTCGAAGCCTTGTTGGCGCCGCCACCAGAGCCAAAACCAGCATGGCGCGACTTAATGGACAGCATGTCGGAAAAAGCCTGCAAAACCTACCGCAGTTATGTGCGCGAACAGCCAGACTTTGTTCGCTATTTCCGCCAGGGCACGCCCGAACAAGAACTGGCGCAGCTGCCGTTGGGTAGCCGTCCGGCCAAGCGTAAATCGTCCGGCGGTATCGAATCTTTGCGTGCCATTCCGTGGATTTTCGCCTGGACCCAAAACCGCCTTATGCTGCCAAGCTGGCTAGGTTTCGGCACTGCCTTGGAAGATGCATTGCAGAACAACGCCGAGCCACTGCTGAAAGATATGCAGCAGCACTGGCCTTTCTTTCGCTCGCGCCTAGCGATGATGGAAATGGTTTACAGTAAATCCAATGCAAAAATCTCTGCGCTCTACGATGCCAAGTTAGTTGAAAAAGAACTGATCGGCATGGGTGAAGATTTGCGCAATTTGTTAACCACGGACATCAGCACGCTGCTCAAATTTTTGGGTCAGTCGTCGTTACTTGAAAACGATGCTTGGGGTCAGCAATCGCTGGATGTGCGCCAGAGTTATTTGGTGCCCTTGCATTTGCTGCAAATCGAATTGCTCGCGCGGGTACGCGCCAGTCACGATGAAAATCAAGTCAGTGACTGCAACAGAGCACTCATGGTATCTATGACTGGTATTGCGGCAGGTATGCGCAACACCGGTTAATCGATTTTAGCTGCTGTAAAAAAGCCGCGCCCTATGCGCGGCTTTTTTATGGAGGATTTTTTAACAATCTTTTCCTGTTATAAAGCTTCATCGTCCACCACGCGCAGCGGCAGCAAGTCGCTGTTGGTGGTAATGATTAAAGATTTATCAATCCTTACACAGGCGCCGGCGTATTTTCCCGCCACTGAAAACGTGCACACTTGGGTTTTATAGCCATCTATTTCCGGCAGTTTAAACAGCGCTTGATAAATCTGATCTTGCGCGTCGAATTTCCCTTCCGTTTCCTTTAAAACTTGCGCATTTTTATCGAACAAGCTGATGTTAGAACCACAGCGCCCGGCAATGGGCTTAGTCACATAGCCTTGGCTGGCGAGTTCATCGGTTAGGCTGAACTGTGAATTCAATAGGTAGGGGTGGTTGGGAAATATATGCCACAAAATCGGTAGTATGGCTTTATTACTGGGGATCAGCGTCCAAAAGGGTTCGTACACCATCACGTCTGGGCGCAGCAGTAAGTCCACCAAGCGCGGCGCGAGATGTTCATCTTCGGCGTGGCGCAATTGCGGATGTCGATCGTCAGCTTCGCATTCGGCCCGAATTTGATCCAGTGCTGTTTCCCACGCCCAAGTCTTCCACACACAGCGAATGGCTTCGCCGTCTGTATCAATAATATCGCCGGCATCATTCCAGCGAAGGTCGGCCATGCCCTTCACAGCTTTTGATCGAATGCCAGCTGCTGTGGCTGCGGCTCGAATAAATTGCGCGTGATAGGTTTCTTCTAAATCTGTGTCTTGCAAAATATGCAGCACACTGTCGATGCCGCTGCTGGCCCAGGCCTGTTGCAACTGCGCGGCGAGTTCTGCGCCCGGATCTGAGCCTTCCGTCACACCAAAGTGCGCGGCCCATTTACCTTGAATGCGTCCCGCTTCCGTGTGGCAAGAGGCCGAGTCGGCGTTGTATTCGTAAACCTTAATGCCCTTTTCTGTGACGCAAAAATCAAATCGGCCGGTAATCATGTGGCCTTTGCGGTTATCCCAGGATTTGCGCAAGCGCGGCCACAGGCTTTTTGGAATATTAAATTTTTCGAGCAACGCATCGTCTTGTAGCACCGCTTGCGTGGCGTGCATGAACATTAAGTGCAGTTCATTGGTGGCGCGGGTTAATTCTTGCTCGGCAGTTTCAGACAATCGAAAATACCGATACTGCTCTTGTGCATTCTCTGAAGAACTTAATCTATGGCCGTGCATGGCGTTGATGTAGGCAGCCTCGGTTTTGTCTTGTGGATTGAGCCAAGGTTGCGTGTGCTGCCCGCCGATGGGGGCAAGCCGAGAGTTCAAGTTAAACAGTGCTGGCTCGCGAATGGTGCGGGGCGCAGCATATTGGCTGTCGGCGGTTTGAATCACCCAGCCGAGCACTTGGGTGTTTGGAAAAGATGAATCAATATAAACACCACCGTCTGCGGCGCGGGATAGCGGTAACTCGCGCGACCAATGTTGATGCTCCGGCAGCTTCATGTGGCCAACATTTTGTTCAGCGAAGCGAATGCAATTGTCGAATACATCGGTTACCACCGCAACGTGGCCGGTGACTTCAAACTCACCGCCCTCGCGCCAAATTAATAGGCAACCGGACTCCGGTGGCCGCTGGCTGCCATTGGCAAAGGAGTGCAGTGGTAATAGTTCGTTATCTGCTAGCCGCGTTACGTGGTGCAAATCGAAAATGTCGTAGGCCATGGCGACATCGTCAAACACGTAGCCGTAATTTACATAAAGCCAGCGCCGGGCAAATTCCACGCACTGCCATTTATAACCCATGTAAACGCCATCCAGCTCGCTGCGGTAGGCGGCGCGCGATGGGTATTCGCGTTTATCGGCGCTCGGGTAATGGGATGAATAGATAGCAACCTGGCCAGGCGCGTAGCCTAACAGCGTGCCAAATTTTTCCGGTACTAGCGGGGCTTGATCAGACATAAATGCACCTCAATGGTGGCTCGCATCATCGGCAATTTGTTATTTATCTACAAGAGGTCGCTTTAGAAAAAACCACAACGAGTGTTAACCTTTTGCTTGCCGCGTTAGAGTTAGCTAGCAGGCGTGCGTTACGTCATAACGCCGTGTTTTAGCGAGAGTAGCACTAAGGTGTTCTACAGTTGGGTTAGTTCAATCTACGAGCAGCTGTTCTACACTGTCGACGTCACGAATTTAGGGGAGAGGTGTGGTGAAAGAAAAACGTATGAGAAAAGAGCAAAAGGCGCTGCGCATATCCCTCTTCGGCGTCGTCTTCTTTGTTGCTCTCGCCTTGGGTTTCGCCGTTTACACCGGCTCAGACGCTATTCTGTTTGACGGCATCTATTCACTGGTATCTTTCGCCACCGCGCTGTTAACCCTTAAAGTCGCCAAGCTGGCCGAGCGACCCGACGACGACAACTTTCATTTTGGCTACACCACCCTAGAGCCAACGCTCAATCTGTTCAAATCCCTCATCACCATTGTGGTGTGTGTGTACGCGGCGGTAGAGGCCCTACAGCGTTTTTTGTCGGGTGGCACCGAGGCCGAATACGGTTGGGCCGTGGTGTACGGTGTGTTGGCAACCTCCGGCTGCTTCATTGTGGCCATGCTGCTGCGCAAATACGGCCGCGATTGCCGTTCGGATTTAGTCAATGTGGAATCAAAGGCGTGGTTTGTAGACGCACTCTTAAGTGCCTCGGTGCTATTGGGTTTTATCTTCGCCTGGACAATTTCAAAATCCAGCTATGCACACTACGCGCCCTATGTAGACCCACTGTTATTAATGATCATCGTCGCGCTAGCGCTGCCTATTCCCGGCAAAATATTCCTCAACAGCCTGCGGGAAGTCATCGTGATGGCGCCACCATCGGATGTGGTGGATGAAATAGGCGAGCGGCTCATCCCAACCCTCGCCCACGTACCGCACGACCTGATCGAATACCGCGTCAACAAACGCGGCCGCAATACCTACCTGCTGGTGCACGTGCTGGTGTCTGATGAATTTGAAATACATTCCATAGAACGGCTCGATGACATTCGGCGCAAGAGCAGCGCACAGATGAAGGAATGGAATCCGGAAATAGTGATGGATATTCTGTTTGTTAAGGATAAAACCTTAATCTACTAGTGGGTGATCGCCTAGAGATTCAGAATCGAGAGTTATTACCTGAACTAGCTAACTGTGCAGAGCAAAATCTCTAAAGCTAGGTTTTGGCGCCCAAAAGCAATATATTCTGTAAAATGTGTGCCGCCATCAAGCAAGGTGATGATGGCATGTCAATGCATTCCTCGCCTGATATACGACCACTCTGCCAATCAGCAGATTTATTGCTTTCCGTAAAGCTTTACAGAATTGCGGGTGGTCGTTAGCATGCGCCACCATTACGAATAACAAAAACGAACCCTTTATTATGGCGAATTTTTTCAAAAACCTTTCTTTAATCTCGATAACTATCTTATTTCTCGTTGCATGTGGTGGTGGCGGAGGGTCAACACCTACAAATAACAATTCGAGCGACACTACTGCACCCCTATTGGCTGAAGTCGCACCAGTTTCAACACCTACTATCAACAATCAGCCGTACTATACATTCAGTAGCAACGAAGCCGGGCGAATTTCATATAGGGGCTCATGTAGGTCAACTAACACCAATGCAGTCAGCGGTAACAACACCGTTACCTTTAGCCAGCTCGAGCCCGGCAACTACACAGGCTGCGAAGTTTTAGTTACCGACGGAGCGGGCAACACATCTTCAGCTCTAGCTGTTTCAAGTTTCGAGGTAGTAAGCCCAGCCTCTTCTGAGTTTTTCAATCGAATTAATTTCCCTCAATCCGGCTCAAATGCCGATGGAAGCAATGAACTTGTATTTCGCGGAAAAATTGAACGGGTTGAAGGTTCGCAACGATCATTAGATCAAGTTGTTGGTTTTTTTGTAAAAGATGAAGCCGTAACTCTAGATTTAGAAACTGGCAGCTGGAATGTAACGGTAGATTTGAATCAGGGAAGCAATCAAATTCCGCTACTAATAAACTTCGTCGATGGTAGCAAAATTGAAAGTCAGGTAAGTATTACAAATACACCCATTCTTCCTACAGCAGGGCAAATTGCCTATGAGCAATCAAGTCGAATACTGTACCTTTTCGGGACGACTGATAGGCGAGTACACGCACTAGATCTAATTAGTGGTAGTCACCGATTAGTGTCATCAGCGCACAATGGGACTATGCTGCCCGGGGCAAAAGGCCTTGAAGTTGACCTAAGCAATAATCGCCTTGTCTTTTTCAGTCCATCTGAAAGCGCTCTTGCCGCTATAAATATAAACACGGGAGAGCAGACGATTTTATCTGCGCAATCAAGGGGTGTCGGGCCTGCCATTGTTTCAGGTACAGACGTTAAGCTTACCGCAGACAACACCAAAGCATACGTCATAGATTCCGGAAACGCTGCAGTAATTAGCGTGGACTTAAACACAGGTAACAGAACTGTAATTACTGGAATTGGCACCGGAGCGGGCCCAAATCTCCCCCAATCTACCTTCGCTGCGGGGCTTGATCTGGATGAGACAAATAATCGAATATTCGTTTACGGTTTGCATGATGTATATGCTGTGAACATTCTAACTGGGGAGAGGTCAATATTTTCCACTGCTAATGTTAATAGTAGTAATTCAAAATCTTCCGAAACAGTGCTCGATCTGCCTAATAATAGGATACTTTACGTCCGCAACGAGATGGTTATTGCATTAGATTTAGCCACAGGAAATACAACAACGCTTGTAAATTTAGATGACAACAATGCCTTATATACCTCTGAAGTATTAAACGGGATAGCTATTACAAACACCGGCGAAATCTTTCTGTCGCATCAAAATACCGGTGAAGTAGTTAAACTTAACGCAGGCACATATTCCGCTGAAACTCTATTAGCCGAGCTGCATATAGGGAGCGGTACGCCATTAAAAGGAGCCACAGCTATTGCACTAGACGTTGCCGGGGGAACTGCATTTGTTTCGTATGAGGATATTAATAGGGGTATAGCGGCTGTTAATTTGATCGACGGAAACAGGGCTGTATTGGTTGATCAAAACACAAATTTTCTATTAGCTAACGGCGACATCACCGATATTAACTACGACCCAATCGAGGATCGCCTCGTTGCTCTAGGTATCGATCTATGGGCGATAGATACAAGTAGCGGCGATATATCTACACTGGCGCCCTCAATTGAGGGGTACGCATTTAAGCTCAGCCCTGATGGAGTTAATGTTTATATCGGCGCGGTAAGTGGGCGTTTCTATCAGTTAGATCTCAGTGGCAATATCGAAACAACGATCAGTGATTCAAATACCAGCGTCCTTGGCCTTACTCTCGCGGACGATGATGCCACAGCCTTTCTGCTAGATAGCTTAGATGATGGTGTTTTTAGCGTTGATTTAATGTCAGGCAACCAATTTGAAGTCAGCGGCAAGAACAGCGGGCAAGGAGTTCCAATAAACCATCTAAGGGATATTGTGTTTGACTCAGCCAGCTTGAAATTGATTGCTTCCGATGTAAATGAACGCCATATCATTACCATAGACACGGTGACGGGTGAACGTTCGATGTTGACTTCAGAATCTGTCGGCAACGGCGCGCAAATTAATTCCATCGCGCCAGCAGGCCTTGAATATGACCCTTCTAAAAATGTGCTTTACATAGTAGATGGTGTAACCGGCGCAATCGTAATGGTAGATAGACTGTCTGGCGATAAGGTAACTATTAGTCGCTAGGTTGCACGATTTGTACTAATGGCTTCAATGTGGAAATAACGTGAGGGAACAGCGTTATTTCCACGTTTACAGTTGCCATGAATTTAATGGGGCCAGATAGAATTAACAACACATAGACATCCACGCCAAATACCGATCCAAAGATTTAACATAGTTGATTAGGCAGTTCCACCGTGACGGCACTTCATAAAATTTACTCACACCACTTTAGCAGCCTGCCATGGCTATCTATCTATAGCTAAACAACGTCGATACTATTCACCTATTGGGTTGCTCAACTACAAGGCCAGCTTAGGTTGGTAGTCAATGCGGGAGTGGCGCCTAAAACATCTTCCTGCCAAATTTAAATGTCTAGCGCTCGCCAATAGAATTAAAATGAGTAAATTCAGTAAGTTAATGAGAGCTTAAAGCGCGCGATAACAATATTATTGAGCCTTTCCTGAAAAATGAAATGTGAGTTGAATAAATCAAGCTAGATTTCGACACCTAAAAACAATATATTCGATAAAAAATAAAACGGTAACCAGGGAAGGTGATACCGACATGTCTGCATAATTACCTGATTTCAGAAATTAAACTGACCCGACCTAGGTTTTCAGATTAAACCGACAGGTGGGTATACTAAGCGTTAACTGCTGAGAGAAGAAATTGCCAAGATTCCTAAGTATTGTGTTTCCATTGCTTGCTTTTTCTGACACTAGTCAGGCGCATTCAATGAACTATGAAACGTTAAAGAATGGGGATCATGCATTGCAGATTGTAGTTAACAATACATCTGAGCTTGATGAAGCAAGGCGGGCATGGTTTCTGAAGGTTGAAGAAGTTTGCGGCAGAGATAATTATGAACGTACAGAATTAGTAGTGACCCAGGGCGGGTTTGGTGATGTGCATATTATTGATAAAGCTACTGGCAAAGGATCAACAAACACAGTGCTACCATCAGTCAACGGTGGTTTTAGGTGTAAAAATACAGTTAACAAGTAAAGGAAAACCGACGCGCAAAATACGCGCTCGGTTGCTTTAGGCATTATGTGATCAGGTAATGATGAAAATTCGTACCGTTATTATTCTTTCAGTCTTTGCGAATGCGCTATCTTCTATAGCTATTGTCCTAACGGGATCTGAAGTGAATAATGTTCTAGGTCAGGTGCTGCTAGCAGTATCTTACCATCCATTTATAGTTGTGCTTTGTTGGTCCACATTAATTGGATTAAGCTATTTCTCATTTAGTTCGCTCTCAATGAGGGAGGCGCTTGTTGCGTTTGGTGTTCATACGGTGGCTTTCGCTGGGTGGGTTGTTGTAATGCTCGTACACTTTTTGGTTTTCAGATCACATGCTAAATCACAAACGCTACCAAGTCGCAGCTATCGCTGATGGACTCGGCGCTAATCGCATCCCGCCCTTGCCACCGGCGTTACGTGTACTAGGAAAGTTATGGAAGTATCTGCAGAAGAAGAAATAAAACAGATAGAAATGAGAAATCCTCATGTAGCTATTTTAGGTGCAGGAGCGAGCTATGCAGCATTTCCTAAAGGCGACAAAAACGGTCGCAAGCTACCTTTAATGAATAATTTCGTTGAAACGCTGGGTATTGAGGAACTAATTTCTCGTACAGGTTTAGCGTTTTCGTCCACTAACTTTGAAGACATCTACTCTGAGATACATGTAAGACCAGAGCTAGGAGATATAAGAGAAGAGTTAGAGAATACTGTATATGATTACTTCCAAAAAATGGAGTTGCCAGACGAGCCAACGATCTATGATCATTTAGTTCTATCGCTTCGAAACAAAGATTTTATAGCTACATTTAACTGGGACCCTTTTCTGGTGCAAGCCATACGAAGGAATGGTGCTCGTTTTAATTTACCTCGCACATTATTTTTACATGGTAATGTCGAAGTTGGTTATTGCCCTGATGACCATATGATGGGAAATAACGGTACTAGATGTCATCAATGCGGCGAACAATTGATCCGCACGAAATTGTTATATCCTGTTGGTGAAAAAAACTACCACCTTGACGAATTCATATCTCGTCAATGGGCAACTTTGGCAGATCTATTAAAGCACACTTATATGGTGTCCATATTTGGTTATGGTGCCCCAACATCTGACGCCAGTGCGATTGCACTCTTAAAAAAAGCTTGGGGGAGTGTAGGCAGCAGAAATATGGAAGAATTTGAGGTTATTGACGTCAGAGATGAAGATGATCTTAGAGCAACATGGGCGCCGTTCATTCATAGTCACCACTATCGAGTTGAAAATAGTTTTTACAATTCTTGGATAGCAAATCACCCGAGGCGAACAGGCGAAGCTTATATAAATCAGTTTCTTAATGCGCAATTCATTGAAAACAATCCATTACCAATGTCTGCAAGCTTTGAGGAGCTTTGGGCTTGGTATGACAGGTTGCAAGAAGTCGAAGATGCGCACACGTAACAAGGCCAAGCACAATCGCCCTTCGGGCTGAATGTCGCTAACGCGCGCCCCTCTTTGAGGCGCTATGGCTTGTCATCGCTGTCACGAGGAAGTGCTAAATCATAGGCTTCGTTGTGTCGGGATAATTTACATTAAGCTTATATACCCTCGTCCCGCAGTTGTGTATCTCATTGATAATAAAGGAATATATCGTAACGGTATGATTTTTGCTTTCACGTCCATCTACAATAAAAGTCGGTATAGACATTAGGGAATTGTCGTTATGAATAAATTGTTACCTTTCATTTTGTTGTTTGTTAGTTTGCAAGCAACCGCTGGGCTCATTATCAATATTTCTGACAATGGCTCAGGTAAATCACAGTTTGATTTAAGTGGATCCGATATCGTGTCCTCCTCAGGCCAATTTAATAATGGTATTTGGTTCAACGACCTTTATGAATACGGTGCTGTTGCGGGGGATCATTCAAAAGGTTCAGGTGAATTTTCCGTCTTAAGTGGCGCTGGTGGTTACGATGTGGGTAGCGGAAGCTGGGCGATTAATGGCTTCTATGTAAACGGTACCGCGGGCGGAGCTGACTGGGAGCTCGCTATAGGGCGGAGTAGCGGTGCGCTTGCCGCTAATGCGGGTGACGCCATTGAATTTTATGGTAGCTTGGTTGCTGACATTGACTATTCTTGGTTTGTTGCTGGAACGTATTTTTTCGATACGTTAGGGCCATTTTCCAATAATGAACTGGGTCTTACCGATGGCTTGACTCTGGTTATCGGTGATTTAGTTGAGGTTCCAGCGCCATCCACTCTTGCGTTATTTGGTTTGGGCCTCATTGGAATTGGCTGGACGCGCCGCAAAAAACAAACGGCATAGCCCGAACCTAAAAGGTCTCGTAAAAGCCATCCTTTGGGATGGCTTTTTGCTTTCCAGATGTCCACAGGTGTTGTGGATTAAGGGCGCGCACGATTGGATCGCTAAACTAAAAATGAATTAGCAAGTATGAATAGCTTGTTGGGCAAGTGTGGAATCGCGCTATGTTTAGCTAGGGCCTAACTCAACAAATACTGCGCTCCATACAACCCCGCCATCCCTGCAAAAACTGCCCCCACGACACTTTTAAAATACCAGCCAATTAAAAACGCTGCCGCTGCGGCAATTAAGCGCGATGGATCGGTTTCGCCGTGGGTGGCTGAAGGCCAGAGTATGAGTGGCGCGATGAGTGCGGGTAGAACGGCGGTGGCAACGTAGCGCAGGTGGCGCAAGATCCACTCGGGTATGGGCCTATCGCCCACAAAACCTAAAAAAGACAGGCGCAATAAATAGGTGCCGAGCCCGAGGCCGATAATGATGATCCAAATTTCTACATGGGTATTCATGGGTTGCGCCGCTCTAGCCAGTATTCCGTTTGCGCGCCTGCCATCATGGCTACGAGCGCTGAGATTAACAGCCAGATGTTGTATGGCAACCAGCTTAAACTCAGCGCTACAGTCACGGACACCAGCATGGTGACTAAGTGCGGCAGATTGCGAATCATGGGCGCGATAATGGCGATGAAGCAGATGGGTATGGCGAAATCTAGTGAATAGGATTTCGGAATTGTTTCGCCGATGACTGCGCCCAAGTAGGTGCAGGCATACCATACGGGGCAAACAATGGCGGCGCTGCCAAAGTAATAGGATAATTTTTCAGCGTAGGACCACTCGGGCGTGCTGTCGTATTGTTTAACGGCGACGGCAAAGGTTTGATCAATCATGAAATAGGCCGCGAACGCGCGCCAGCGCATGGGCGCCTCACCGAAATGCGGCACCAATGCGGCTGAGTACATGGCCATTCTTAGGTTCACCGCCAGTGAGGCGATGATAATGATCAGCGTTGGCGCGTGTTCGCTCAGCAATGCCAGCGCGGTGAATTGCGAAGCGCCGGCGATAACCAGAACAGTCATTGCTAGGGTTTCAATAATATTCAGCCCCGCTTCGGCGGCGACCACGCCAAACAGCAAGCCGAAGGGTGCGATCACGAGCAGAAAAGGACTGCCGTGTAGAGCGCCCTTGAGAAAAATATTGCGGTTAAACATGCACTCATAACCGTTGCGTTAACAGCCAAAGGCTCTCAACGTTAATTGATGCACGGCTATGTTAGCCCTGCGCGTTAGAAAATGTTACAGCTTGCCTCAAGCACGCGGATCTGTGGCGACAATGTCAGGCCTTTTGGCGTGTTGCGCGTGGAAGCTATTGATATGGCTAAAGGCTTTTAGATCGTAGAGTTTTCTAAATTCAGCCCAGTCAATTAAGCAATAAAGGCTGATGCTGGCGTAATTCCAGTTGTTAAACAGGCCTTGGTCCACTTGCTTGTCGAGCTCTTCAAACAACTCGTGCAGCCGCTCGCGCTGGAGTTTGAAAAACATGATGTCGGCATGGGTATCGAGGTTTGAGCGGTCGCACAGCAATAGTTGTATGAGCGAATCGCTGGCCGCGTTAATCATGGTGAGCTGGTTTTCCTCGTCCCAAGTGAGGTGCGGGGTGTCAAATTTCTCTTCGAGGTAGCGATAGATTACGTTGGAGTCGAAAACAATCTGATTGCCATCTTCAAACATCGGGATTTTAAGCGTTGGGTTCTTTTTCTTTAAGAGGGCTCTACCGTCGCTGGAAAAAATATCGATGTTAATGTAATTGAACTCACGATTGCTGAGCCATACACGTAGGCGACGAACATAGGGCGAGGTGTTTGATCCGTATAAATTCATGGCGCACCTTTTGTCGAAAAATAACGATAAAATATCACGTTTCTGGCGCGCCGGGTAAGCGTGCCAATGATTGATAACCCAGGGCTAGCCGAGCGTTCTTACTTGAATCGCTTCAATGCCAACACCGGCGTCGGCATCGTAATGCCCGAGGGTATCGGAAATTACCACCACTTGGTCGGTCGGTTTTAAGCCTTCAAGGAGTAACAGGTCGAAGGCTTTCTTTAAGGTTTTCTCTGGGTCTTTACTGAACATTAACTTATGGGCAATCACGTTACGGTTCAGTGCCAGTTGCCGGCGGGTTCTGCCGTCGTTGGTAAAGGCGTGAATCGGCGAGTGCTGTGGGTGGCAATTGGTGACATAGTTGGCCATGCGGCCGCGCCGGGTGATGACGATAATTGCCTTAGCTCTGAGCGATTCGGCCAAGTGCACAGCGCTGGCGGCTAAGTTCTGTTTGTGGTCTCGGGTTTCGAGATCGGCAGTAAAATTTAAGCCGCGGTGTTTCTCGATGGTGATGGCAATGTTGTGCATGGCCTCCACGCATTTTACCGGGTATTTACCCACGGTGGTTTCGCCTGACAACATAATAGCATCGGCTTCTTCATACACAGCGTTGGCAACGTCGGTTACTTCCGCGCGCGTGGGCATGGGGTTGTCGATCATGCTTTCTAACAAATGGGTGGCGACAATGACGCGTTTACCCTGTTGTGCGCAGGAGCGCACGATGCGGCGCTGAATGTTGGGCAGCTCCCAGAAATCCACCTCGCAACCCAAGTCGCCACGCGCCACCATAATGCCATCGGCGGCGTCGATAATGGCGTCGATATTTTCCACGCCTTCTTGGTTTTCGATTTTCGCGATCACTTTTATTTTGCCGGCTTTATCGCCCAGCAGCGTGTTTAGTTGCGCAATATCGCTGGCCTCTCTCACAAAGGAGAGGGCTATGAAATCCACGTCCATGTCCATGCCAAACAGAATGTCGCTGCGATCTTTCTCGGTGATGGCGGGCAGGTTAACGCGAATCCCAGGTAAGTTAACGTGGCGTTTACTTTTTAATACGCCGCCATCGATGACCTTGCAGCGCATAACTCGCTCGTGTTTTTCTAAAATTTCTAGATTGATTAAGCCGTTGTCTACGGTGAGTTTATCGCCCACATCCATATCGCTGATAAGGTCTGCGTAGTTGACCATGAGCGAGTGTTCTTCAACATCTTGGGTGCCGCGTGCGACCACGGAAATAATATCACCGGTCTGCAAGTTGAGGTCGTTGTCTCGTTCGCCCGTGCGTATTTCTGGGCCCTGGGTATCGAGCAATACCGCCACTGGCTGCGGTAGCTCCTTGTTTAGTCGCTTGATGGCGTTAATCACTTTGGTGTGGCTTGCGTGATCGCCGTGTGACATATTCAAGCGCACGACATTCATGCCAGCGAGCGCCAAGCTCTTGAGCATGGCAAAGCTATCTGTTGCGGGGCCGATGGTGCAGATGATTTTGGTTTTACGCATGGGGTGGCTTCCGTCGCCAAGGTTGTGGGCAAAGCCTAGCAGACCGGCAGGGCTGACAGAATACCCTGCGTGTTGTTTAAGGCAGAAGAATAGCCAGCATTGAGTGGGTGAATAGGATGGACGTAGTTTTTATTCTTGTGGCGCCGGCGGTGCCAGAAAATATTGGCGCCAGTTGCCGCGCCTTGAAGACGATGGGCTTTGAGGCGTTACGCTTAGTGGATACCCAGGCTCACCTCGAAAAGCCGGCCCGCATTGTGGCCCACGGGTCAGGCGACATTCTTGATGCCGCCCGTTTGTACCCTAGCCTTGCAGAGGCCTTATTGGACCTGGATCTAGTGATTGGTACCTCGGCCAAGGCGCGTCATCAGTGGCGCTCCCTAACGCCAGCGCATCAATTGAGCGCTTTATTGGGCAGCAAGCAAGGCTGCGCGCAGAAGGTGGGCGTCGTGTTTGGTTGCGAGGAATCTGGCTTGTCAAACGCTCAGCTGGCCCTGTGCGATCTGGTGTCGAATATTGAGCTGCCCGCACCCTACCCCTCATTGAACTTGGCGCAAGCAGTGATGTTGTATGCCTATGAATTGCGAGGTTTGCATGCGCAGCCCAATTCGATAGTATGCCCTGATACCCAGCAATACGCGGCGCTACGGAGTAAAGTGAGGGCTGTGTTGGCGCAGCAAGGCTATGACGAAACGTCTAAGCTTGCGCGCTGGGCCATGGAAGTGCTGCCTCAGGCCAACGCTAAGGCGATTGGTTTTCTACATAGCTTATGCGACAAGTTACTTAAACTCTGAATGCCTTTATTCATTCCATAAGGAGCCATCGGTGCAAAATACCAGTATCGAACCACAAGACACAAAACTACAAAAAATACTTGATTGGATTGAGCGCACGGGCAATAAGCTACCTGACCCAGCGATGATATTTTTCTTTTCGCTACTCATTATTTGGGCGCTGAGCTGGTTGCTATCGAATTTCGAATTTAGTGAGATTGATCCCCGCACCAACGCGCCCATCGTGGTGAACAATCAGCTCACTGGCGATTCGCTGGCGACATTTCTGGCCAATATGGTGAAAACTTTTACCGGCTTTGCGCCCTTGGGCGTGGTGCTGGTGGCGATGTTGGGCGTTGGCGTGGCCGAGCACTCGGGCTTTATTAATACCGGCATTAAGCGCGTGTTAGACCGCACGCCGCAATTTTTATTAACGCCTATTGTGATTTTAGTGGCCATTGTTAGTCACACCGCCACCGATGCAGGCTATGTGTTGGTGATTCCATTGGCAGGGGTTATTTATTACGCCATGGGGCGCCATCCTTTGGCGGGTATTACAGCGGCATTTGCCGGTGTTTCGGGCGGTTTTTCCGCTAACTTTGTGCCCTCGGCCATCGATCCATTGTTGCAGAGTTTTACCCAAAGTGCCGCGCATATCGTCGATCCTGTGATTCAAATCAACCCGCTGAATAACTATTTCTTTACCAGCGCTTCGAGCATTTTGGTGATTTTAATCGGCTGGTATTTGAACGACAAAATCATCGAGCCGCGCTTGAAAAAAGTCCCCATCGATGGCGACCCAGAAGACATTCCACAATTTGCTGAGGTTAGTCACAAAGAGCGCGCGGCCCTGCGCTGGGCGCTTGCGGCTATGGCGCTGGGTGTGGGCTTATTGGTGGCCTCGGTTTGGTCGGAATCGTCCGCCTTGCGCGCCCCCAACGGCGAACTGGCGTCTTTTTCTGCACCCTTAATGCATTCAATTGTACCGCTTATTTTTCTGTTGTTCGTGATACCCGGTGTGGTTTATGGCTATTTAGCGGGCACGTTTAAAAACTCGCGCGATGTGATCAACGCCATGAGCAAGGCGATGGATGGCATGAGTTATTACATTGTGATGGCTTTCTTCTGCGCGTTGTTTATCAGTGCATTTAACACGTCAAATATCGGTGCCTTGCTCGCGGTAAAGGGCGCGGATACCTTGCGCGAGCTAGCCTTGCCGGCCTCGGTAACGATTGTCGGTATCGTCTTGCTCACCGCCTTCGTCAATTTATTTGTGGGCTCGGCTTCCGCCAAGTGGGCGCTCATTGGACCTATCTTGGTGCCGATGTTAATGCAGTTGGGTATTTCGCCCGATCTCACGCAGGCGGCCTATCGCATTGGTGATTCCAGCTCTAATATCATTACCCCTTTGATGCCTTACTTCCCGTTGGTGGTTGTGTATGCGCAGCGCTATGTGAAGGGTACTGGTATTGGTACGTTAATCTCACTGATGTTGCCTTATGCCATCACGCTGCTCATTTGTTGGACGGCATTTTTGTTGCTCTATTGGTCGCTTGGGCTGCCATTGGGTATTCAATCAAGCTACTTGTATGCCCCCTAATGTAAAAGGATTCACTGTGTATTTAATACGGAAAGTAAGCATGCGTTTGTTGGTTCTTACAACGTTTTTTCTGGTGGCCTGTACGGGTTTACCCACGGCGTTAACCAAGCCAGAGATTAAAGTGGTTAGCTTAACGCCTATTGCAGCGGATGGCTTTCAGCAACGCTTTTCGGTTGGATTAAAAGTGACAAACCCCAATAGCGAAGACATTGTCTTGCGCGGCATGAGTTACTCTATCGACATTGGTGGACACGACATTTTTTCTGGCGTTTCAGGCGCGGTGCCTGTACTTAAGGCCTATACTGAAACGCCGGTAACGGTGGAAGTGTCGGCCAATATCATGAGCGTTATTTCGTTGATTTCCGATTTAACGAGAAAAGGGCCGGAAAATTTACACTATACGCTCAACGCTAAGCTCGACGTGAATGCGTTATTGCCGTCGATATCGGTCACTGAAACCGGCCCGGTGCCGTTTTTAAATGCGCGTAGTTTGGCGACAGGCCAACGCTAGCGCCGTTAACATATCGAGCGACTGTTAGCGGGTTAAAGAAAGGAAGGTGCTATGTCATCCAATGGATCTAGATCACCGGATTTTAATAAACTCTTTAACGACAGCTACGAGCGCATTATGGCGCGTGGCTCGGACGTTTTTTATCAGCGCTTTTACGATCACTTTATTGCCGCCTCGCCGGAGGTGGCGAAAGCGTTCGTTAATACGGATATGAAACGGCAATACGAAATGTTGAGTTTATCGTTAATGCAGATAATGTCGTTTGCGTCCGACCGTCGCTCCAACCCGTACATCGAAAAAATTGCCAACATACACGCGCGGCTTAATATTTCCGGTAATCTATTTACCCTTTGGGCGCAGTGTTTAATTGCGACAGTGCGGGAAATGGACGATCACTATGATGCCCACGTCGAGTTGGCTTGGCGCGTGACAATTGCACCCGGTCTGGAATTTATGCGCGCTTATTGCGAGTTGGCGGAATAGTAAAGTTATAACAGCTAAGCACCGTTGAAACGCGTGCTTAGCTTGCCTTTATTTATATAAGTAAAAATTACCAGTAGAAAAAATCAAACGCGACGGTTAAGCGGCCTTAACGGCTTGTTTTGCCGCGTCAAAGGTGTCTGTTAATTCTCGACCTGGTGCCTGGGTTGCAAAGCTGACCAGCACCACGGCGATAGTCGCAAGAATAAACCCAGGTACGATTTCATACAGGTAGCTACCTAGGCTTGCACCATTGATGGTGATGGGCGCGTAGAGCCATAACAGTACGGTGACTGCGCCGGTTACCATGCCCGCAATAGCGCCAGCCCGCGTCATTCTACGCCAGAACAAACTCAAAATAATCAGTGGCCCGAAAGCGGCACCGAAGCCGGCCCAGGCATTGCTGACCAAACTTAAAATGGTGCTCGACCTATCGTAGGCTAACGCGATGGCAACGCCGGCGACAATCACGACAGAGCATCGGCCCACGAACAGCAATTCGGACTGGCTGGCTTCTTTGCGCAAAAAAACTTTATAAAAATCTTCGGTTAAGGAACTGGAAGACACCAAAAGCTGCGACGAAATGGTACTCATGATTGCCGCTAAAATGGCCGCCAATAAGAAGCCGCTGATCAGTGGGTGGAATAATAGTTTTGCGAAAAAGATAAAGATGGTTTCTGGGTCGCCAAAGTCAGACTGGGTTTTCGCGACAAATCCAACACCTATATAGCCAATGATCAACGCGCCGATAATAGTCACCAGCATCCAGCTCATGCCAATGCGACGAGCGGCAGGGATATCTTTCAATGAGCGAATGGCCATGAAGCGGACGATAATATGGGGTTGACCGAAATAGCCTAGGCCCCATGCCATACTAGAAATGATGCCGAGTGCACTGACGCCACTAAACAAACCCAATAAGCTCGGATCAACGCTTGCCACGGTTGAATTTAATTCTTGGAGGCTGTCGAATTCACTGTAGGCAACAATGGGCACCAGAATTAAGGCTACAAACATTATGCAGCCTTGCACGAAGTCGGTCATGCTGACCGCTAAAAAACCACCAAATAAGGTGTAGGCAACCACCACGCCTGCGGTGATGTAAAGACCGGCGTAGTAACTCAAACCAAAAGAACTCTCGAATAATTTTCCGCCGGCTACCACGCCGGAGGATGTATAGAGCGTGAAGAAAATAATAATCACGATGGCAGAAATGACGCGCAGTGTGTGCGAGTTATCTTGAAAACGTTTTTCGAAATAGTCGGGAATGGTTATCGCATCTTGCGCAAGCTCCGTGTAGGCGCGCAGGCGAGGGGCGACGACTAAATAGTTTAACCAGGCGCCTAGTACTAAGCCGATGGCAATCCAGCTGCTGGAAATACCAGAGACATACATGGCACCGGGTAGCCCCATGAGTATCCAACCGCTCATATCGGAAGCGCCGGCCGATAGCGCTGTAACACCTGGGCCGAGTTGACGGCCGCCGAGCATATAGCCGGCCACATCTTTATCCGTTTTACGGTATGCGTAGAGGCCGATGCCAATCATGACAACAAAATAGAGGCCGAGAGAAATTAATTCGCCAATTTGCATGGATTCACCTGAATTCAACTATTGAATTATCGTTGTTATCGAGACATTGCTACTTGCTACATCGACATAGTGTGATTGAGTAAACGTCACTCTATTTAAAATTATTGTGATTAATTGCGATGTTGGTAAATAAGACGGTTGAGTAGCGCGAAGGCACATTTAAACAAAAATGGCGACCGAGGTCGCCTCTAGTCGCCAAAAAAAGCCAGATTTACCGATAATTATCAGGTTTTGACTATATCGAGCAGGTTAATTCGCCTAATCGCTGGGTGAGTAAGGTGTTTTCTCGGTAGTCGATAGGAATGACCAAGAGGCTTGGCCCCGGCTCGTTGAAACATTGCTGTAAGGTATTTTCTAAGTTCTCGGCCTTATCGACGAGATGACCGCGCCAATCGAAAGCGCTGGCGAGTTGTAACCAATCTGGGTTGCCAAAGGATAGATCTGTATGGCGGCCGAATTCGTTGTCTTGCTTCCAGGCAATTAACCCGTAGGCGTTGTCGGCCCAAACCATCACGGTTAGATTTAAATTCAAGCGCCGTGCGGTTTCCATTTCTTGCACGTTCATCATGAAACCGGCATCGCCGCAAATAGCCAAAATATTTCTATCCGGGTGCACCAATGCCGCTGCCAATGCGCCGGGCAAGGCAAAACCCATGGAGCAAAAGCCATTGGGAATTAAGCAGGTGTTGGGTTCGTTGCATTGAAAATGGCGAGCAATCCACATTTTGTGAGCACCCACATCGCTGAGCAAAATATCGTGCGGCCCCATCACCTTGCGCACATCCCACAAGACCTTTTGCGGCCTGATGCTGCCCTCGGTTTTATCGTCCTTGTGCTTGGCCAACTCGGCGGACATATCCTCGCGTGTTGTTTTTTGTTGGCTTAAATCGAAACTGAGCGGCGTTGGCTCTTTTTTCAGCCGTTCGTTTAGCATCCACAAGGCGTGGGCCAAATCGCCGACGGCCTCGAGTTGTGGGTGATAATTTTCGTCTATCTCGGCCGGTAGAAAATCAATGTGGATCACCGATTTGGTGCGATCGTTGTTCCACAGTTTTGGGTGGTACTCCACCATGTCGTAACCGAGGCAAATAACCAAGTCGGCGGCGTCTACGGCGCAGGCGGGAATATCTTTTGCGCCGAGGCCAATGGTGTACAGGCAGTAGGGCGCGTTCATGTCGACACAGCCTTTGGCCATGAAGGTAGACACCACGCCAATGCCGGTTTGCTCGCAGAAAATACGCAGCTGTTTACTCGCCCGGCGACGAATACAACCGTTGCCGGCGATGATGATAGGGCGCTTAGCTTTTTTTAAACAATCGTAAATGCGATCGATGGCTTTATCGTCGGGCACGGGCCGGCGAAATTTGCGCACCGGCAAGGGCATTTTATCGATCGCTAATTTAGCGATGTCTTCCGGTAATTCAATGTGTACGGCGCCGGGTTTTTCAGTGCGGCAAACCCGAACGGCTTTGCGCACAATTTCTGGAATATTTTCTGGATGCCAGATTGTGGTGGCCCACTTAGTGACGGGCTTAAACATTTGCACGACATCCATCACTTGATGGGATTCTTTGTGTAGGCGCGTCGATGCGCCTTGGCCGGTGAGTACCAGCATGGGGGCCCTGTCCATGTTGGAGTCGGCCACACCGGTGATTAAATTGGTGGCGCCGGGCCCAAGCGTGCCCAAGCAACCGGCTGGATTACCGGTTAAACGGCCGTATATTTCGGCCATAAAAGCCGCACCTTGTTCGTGCCGAGTCAAGATAAACCTGATTTGCTTGGATTTTTCTAGCGACATCATGAAATCGGCATTTTCTTCGCCGGGCACGCCAAAAATATATTCAATACCTTCTTCTTCGAGGCATTTGACCATCAGATCGGAAGCTTTCATGGGGTGTTGTTAGCCTGTAAAAGTGGAGTTATCCATGAGAATAGACCATCGAAGCGCTACGGTCTTGTCGTACAATGACGCGCAATACAGGTCAGAAAGGGATTTGACAGATGCAAACGGGATTATGGTTACTGGGTTTACTGGGTTTACTGGGCGATCTTTTGATTCTGGTGCTGGGCTTTGGTCTTGTCTGGGTGGTCTACGCCTATGTGGTGGACAGCCGCCAAACTCGGCATACCATTCGGCGCAACTACCCAGTGATTGGGCGCTTTCGCTATTTGTTTGAACACATGGGCGTGTTCTTTCGGCAATATTTTTTCGCCCAGGATCGCGAGGAAATGCCGTTTAATCGGGCCGATCGCACCTGGGTTTACCGAGCCGCTAAGCGCAACAGTTTAAATATTGCCTTTGGTTCTACACGCGATATCGATAAGCCGGGCACGCCCATCTTCCTCAATGCGTTTTTGCCGGTCAGTGCCGACAACCACGAGGAGCCAGCGCTGTTAACCTTTGGCCCTGATTGTCCAAACCCCTACAGCACTCGCTCAATTTTTAATATTTCAGCGATGAGTTTTGGCGCTCTGTCGGCGCCGGCGGTAGAGGCGTTGTCGCGCGGCGCTGCCCTTGCCGGTTGTTGGTTGAATACTGGCGAGGGCGGCTTATCGCCCTATCACCTAGCCGGCGGTTGCGATCTGATTTACCAAATTGGTACGGCGAAATACGGCGTGCGCGATGCCAACGGTTGTCTCGATGAGGGCAAGCTCAAACAAATGGCGGAGCAACCGCAGGTGAAGATGTTTGAGATTAAACTGAGCCAAGGTGCCAAGCCGGGCAAGGGCGGCATCTTGCCGGCGGATAAGGTCACTGAAGAAATTGCCGCTATCCGCCATATTCCTGTGGGTGAAGCGTCCATTAGCCCAAACAGTCATACCGAAGTGCGCAGTGTTCCCGATCTACTGGATATGATTGGCCGCGTGCGCAGCGCTACCGGTAAGCCCACCGGCATCAAGTTCGTTTTGGGCGAACATCAGTGGTTGACGGAATTATGTCTGTTGATTGGCGAGCGCGGCCATGATGTCGCGCCAGATTTTATTACCCTCGATAGTGGCGACGGCGGTTCCGGCGCAGCGCCACAACCCTTGATGGACAACACGGGCTTGCCGATTAAAGAAAGTTTGCCGTATTTGATTGCGCTGTTAAAAAAGCACGGTTTGCGCGAGCGCGTGAAAGTGATTGTGGCGGGCAAATTGATCACGCCCTCAGCGGTTGCCATGGCTTTTTGCGCTGGCGCGGATGCTGTAAATAGCGCCCGAGGTTTTATGTTTGCCCTGGGTTGTATTCAAGCCCTGCAGTGCAATAAAAATACCTGCCCAACGGGTATCACCACGCACAATAAGCGGCTGCAACGCGGGTTAGTGCCGGCGGACAAGGCCGTGCGCGTGGCCCAATACCAAGAGCAAATGACCGAGAGCGTGGCGATGATTGCGCATTCTTGCGGTGTTACCGAGCCTAGGCAGTTGCAGCCAAAGCACGTGCGGCTGGTGACGTCACCGGGCCACTCGGCGCCGATGATTGAATACGTGATGCTTCAAGAGTCGTCGTCTAAGTAGATTTCAATGCTGGCCTCGATCCCGGGGTCGGCTTGAAAATCGAACTCGCGCTTCCACTGCACAAAGGGTTCGAGTTCCCAGAACAGCCACTCGCGATAAAAGCGTTTGCGGTAGCGCACCCACACTTTGTGGCCTTCACCGATGGCGGCTTCGTGGATATTGCCGGAGTTGCCATAGCCCACGCCCCAAGCGCGGTCTCGGTTCACTTGGCGCAAATATTCCAAACTGGTTTTCCAATCGACACCGGAAAATTCTTCGCTCACGTCGTACAGTTGGCGCCAGCGCAAAACCTCTTGCACATTGTTGCGCAGCGAGTGATCTAAATCGATTTGGGTGCGCGCGCCATAGCCTTCATCGCTGCGGTAAAACACGCTTTGGCCGGCGGAGAGCAACATCTTTTCACCTATCTCGGTGCGACCGGTGGAGCTCGCTTGCACGAAGGCGCGAATGGGTGAGCGCACCTGCACACCGGAAGAGATGCTGATGTTGTAGCTATCGGTGGTTTTCAGCGCCCAGCTCAATGCCGCGGTGATGGGGTTTTCGTCGGTTTTGGAGCCGTTCGCGGTTGCACGTCTATCCAAGGTGTCATAGAGCGAATTTGGGTCTTCGTTGGTGAGCAATAAACGCATGCGCTTTTCGGTATTGGGCAGGGTAACGCGGCTGCGAACCTTAACCTTGTGCTGGCAGCCTTCAAGATCGCTGCATTCTAAAATCGGCGTTAGGCGCAAGTCGTGCGTCGCGGCGTTGGGGCCGCGATTGACGGCGAAAAAATTGTCGAACCACACCACGGGGCCAGTGGCCGAGCTGTGTAAGTATTCCCGGGTGCTGTCCATCCAATTTTTTCTGTCCTCGGGAATTACGTAAGTGGGCCATAAATCCTCATCAGCTAACAGTTGGCGGGTGCTGTCGAGGTTGTGCTCGAAAAAATTGGTTGGGTTGCGATAGGGTACAAACTCTTTCGGGGCTGGGTGTGGCTGTATTAAACCTGAATCTAACTCCAGTGATGCAACCGGCGCCTCATTGGTTGAGGGCTCTCGGTAGGCATAAAGATCGGGCCAGGCGTCGATGCTAAAGGCTGAGGGTGGTGCTGGCAGCTGCGAAAGTTGCTCGAGCTCGTCCAGCACGTAGGCCAGTTGGGCAGGGCTTTGCCAATCGGCTTCCGTTGGTGCCTCAGAGGCAATTGTTTGTGCGAGGCCGAGTTGCGTATAAAACATCCCTGCGACTAACCAGCCTGTCGATACTGCTTGGTGCATTCCCGCCCCTAATACGACTTTTGTTAGATCATTTTAGCTGGCTTGCTGAACTTTGGGCAGTGGCAGTTATAGGCTGATTTTGGTATAAGCCTTGCACTTGCTCGGGTTTCCCGGGCTCAGCAACTCGAATTTCAGGAAGTAGCATGTCTGATCTGATCGCCGCAATGCCAGCGGATGAACGTATATCCATCAAAGATTTCAGCGAAAAGGCGTATTTGGATTACTCCATGTACGTGATTCTGGATCGCGCGCTGCCCCATGTGGGCGACGGTTTAAAGCCGGTGCAGCGCCGCATCATCTACGCCATGAGCGAATTAGGCCTGAAAGCCAGTGCTAAGTTTAAGAAGTCGGCGCGCACCGTGGGTGACGTGATCGGTAAGTTTCACCCACACGGCGATTCGGCTGCCTATGAAGCCATGGTGTTGATGGCGCAGCCTTTCTCCTATCGCTATCCGCTGGTTGATGGCCAAGGTAACTGGGGCTCGCCGGACGACCCGAAATCGTTTGCGGCCATGCGTTATACCGAATCGCGTCTGACCAAGTTTAGCGAGGTGTTGCTGAGCGAATTGGGGCAGGGCACCGTGGAGTGGCTGCCTAACTTTGATGGCACCTTATACGAGCCGGCGGTTTTACCGGCGCAAGTGCCGCACGTGCTTTTGAATGGCACCACCGGTATCGCCGTGGGTATGGCAACCGATATACCGCCGCACAATGTGCGCGAAGTGGTGAATGCCTGTATTCACTTGATAGATAACCCGAAGGCGACCGTGGCCGAGCTGTGCGAGTTTGTGCTCGGCCCCGATATGCCCACCGAGGCGGAAATTATCACACCGCGTGCTGATCTCATCAGCCTGTATGAAACAGGCCGCGGCAGCTTGCGCATGCGCGCAATTTGGAGTGAAGAAGACGGCGATGTTGTGGTAACGGATCTACCGCATCAGGTAAGCGGTGCAAAAATTCTTGAGCAAATTGCCGCGCAGATGCTGGCGAAAAAGCTACCGATGGTGGCCGACTTACGGGATGAATCCGATCACGAAAACCCAACCCGCCTAGTGATTATTCCGCGTTCAAATCGGGTCGACATCGAGCAGATGATGCAGCACTTGTTTGCTACTACCGATCTCGAGCGCAGCTATCGCGTCAACATGAATATGATTGGCATAGACGGTAGACCCGCGGTTAAACCCTTGAACACGCTGTTGAGCGAGTGGCTCAGCTTTAGGATGGTAACCACGCGCAAGCGTCTGCAGTACCGCTTGGAAAAGGTGAATGAGCGCTTAGACAGATTGGCGGCGTTAATGATCGTGTTCCTCAACGTGGATGAAGTGATTCGTATCATCCGCACCGAGGACGAACCCAAAGCTGTGCTGATGGCGCGCTTTAATCTGAACGAGACACAATCGGAATACATTTTAGAAACTAAGTTGCGTCAGTTAGCGCGCTTAGAAGAAATGAAAATTCTGGAAGAGCAGGAAGCGCTGGAAAAAGAGCGCAAGGATTTAGAAAAAACCTTGGATTCTGCGGTTCGGTTAAAGAATTTGGTGAAGAAAGAGTTGTTGGCGGTATTGGACACTCATGGTGACGAGCGCCGCTCGCCCATTGTCGAGCGCGCCGAGGCCAAGGCTTTCAGTGAAACCGAGCTGATGTCGGCCGAGCCTATTACCGTTGTTATCTCTGAAAAAGGTTGGATTCGCTCGGCCAAAGGTCACGATATCGACCCCGCTGCACTCAGTTATAAAGCCGGCGATAGTTTCAAAATTGCCGTGCGAGGTAAGAGTAACCAACCGGTGTTGTTATTGGATTCCACCGGTCGCTCCTATGCGATGGTCAGTCATACGCTGCCGTCTGCGCGTGGTCAGGGCGAGCCGATAACCGGCAGCCTGAACCCACCTAGCGGGGCCACCATTGAGGGCGCCTTGATGGGTGGCGACGACGAGAAGGTGCTGCTCGCCAGCGATGCAGGTTATGGCTTTGTCGCTAAGTTATCGGATTTAGCCACCAAGAATAAGGCCGGTAAGGCGCTGATCAGTTTGCCTAAAGCCGCAAAAGTGATGGCGCCCTTAAGTGTGACTGATCCGGCAACGGAAATTCTCGCCGCTATTAGTAACGAGGGTCGATTGCTGGTCTTTCCGTTGTCGGAGCTACCAGAGCTCGCGCGCGGCAAGGGTAATAAAATCATGAACATCCCCTCGGCGCGCTTGCAGAGTCGAGAGGAGTTTCTCTTGGGCTTGGCGGTGTTGTCGGCCGGCGATGAATTAACCGTTTACTCTGGCAAGCGGCATTTGACCTTGAAAGTAGCGGATCTGGAGCATTATCAAGGCGAGCGCGGTCGGCGTGGAAATAAGCTACCGCGCGGCTTCCAAAAGGTAGACAGTGTCTCAGTTGTGCGCAAGGGATGAGTGAGCAACGGGCAAAATGGTCTAGTATTGACCACCGTTAAAAGGGGCCTAAGGCCCCAGTGAAAATTGATAGCTGTCTGGACAGGATGACTAGAGGTGGGTATGGGTAAGAAACTTTTTAAATTAATCGTCCTGTTGGCGCTGGTTGCCATTGCTGGCCGTTGGCTCTTGCAGTGGGAAATTCGCAATAGCGTCGACGCCTCTATCGCCAGCATGCGCGATACCGTTTCGATTCGCTACGATCGCTTGAATGTGGGCTTCGATGGCAAGGTGACGGTAAAGCGGGTACAGCTCAGCTTGCCCAATAGCGATATGTTTAGCGCCCATATTCAGCAGATCGAAGTGGATATGCAATCCCTACCCGAGCTAGTACAGCGCCGGTTTGGTGGCAGTGCGCCCGAGGCGTTGAGCGTGAAAGTCACGGGTATTAATGCCAATTTGGAAAATTTTGCCGAGTCTGTCGAATCGACGGTGGATTGTTTAGACCCCTTGAAACAGCCATCACCCTGGATGTTGGGTTTTCAAGAGGATAGCGACCTCAATTTTAGCTACGTCTATAACACCCCAACACGCGATCTTACTTTAGATATCGATGTGATTGCCCGCGGTGCTTACGAATTAAAAACGCAGGTGCGATTCGGTGGCGTTGCGCCGAACTTAAAGGCGGCAAGTACCTTGGACCTAGTGCGGATAAATTTCGACGATATCCGCTTGATGCAAGCCTGGACTAGCTACTGCAGCGCCCGCCACGAAAAATCGCCGGAGCAGTTGGTCGCGGGTTATATGGCAAATCTAGAAGCCTTGTTGAATAAACAAAGCTTGGGCTTGAGTGATGCTAGCCAAACGGCACTGAGCAGCTATATGCAGGAGCCGGGCCGCATTGTATTGCGTTGGATCTTAAATATAGATTTACAAGAGCTACCCAGTTCTGAAGAAATTAGCGAGATGTTATTTAATCGTGTGGAAGTTGAAGTAGCGGGCACGCCAGTTTCGCCTATATTTAAGGAAGTGGAGTACAAACCAGCCGCCCCGAGGCCGCAGATCCAACCGAAAGCCGTGGCCAAGGCGCCAGCGCTGGTAGAAGTCGACTTCGAACAGCTGCAAGACTATCTCGATAAAGAAGTACAGTTGGTAACCGGTGATAAAATAACCACCGGCGTGGTGCGTAAAGTAAGCGGTGCTGAAGTTGAATTAGAGGTTATTAAAGACGGTGTTAACCATTTTTCAATTACATTCTATCGCAGTAGAATTGATCAAATTTTAGTAAATCCATAGGTCGATGCGCTCTTGCGTTGACCTTTTAGCGGGGCGGCACATGAGCAATGACAACCGAAGATATCCAAGAATACCGGTGCGATGTCGCGTGTTGATTAGTCATGAATCCATTGGTGAAATGATGGTTCACACACGCGATATTTCCGATGGTGGTATTTTTGTGGTTACTAACCCCGAACAGATGCCTCCCGTGGGCACCGAAGTTCGCGGCCAGGTTCAGGGCATGTTAGCCGATGCCCCTGTTGTGGATATGCGTATCGTACGTATCGAAGAGGGCGGTATAGGCCTGCAATTTTGTAATTAAGTTTGTTCGGTGCGCACGCTACCGATTGGGCGCAAAGCGCAGGTGGCGACGATAGGGGAAGGTGTCGTTGATCTGCCCTGCTAAGAGTTCCGTTTGAATGCTCTGCCAGTAACTCGCCTCGTACAAATCTTTGTGTTTTTCTTCAAACGCGATTCTCGCCGCAGGGTTGCCACTAAAAAATAACCGAAACTCCTCTGGAAAAATGTCAAACTCGCCAACGGTATACCAAGGCGTGCTCGCCATCTCCTCAATTTCGTTGCGTGGCTCGGGTATCTTTCTAAACACGCACTCGGTGATTAAACAAATTTCATCGTAATCGTAAAATACTACGCGGCCATGGCGCGTTACGCCGAAATTTTTCAGGAGCATATCTCCGGTGAATATATTGGCGGCGGCTAATTGCTTGATGGCATTGCCGTACTCATCCATGACCTCTTCGACTTGTTGCTGGTTGGCGTGATCCAAATACATGTTGAGCGGTGTCATACGTCGCTCGGTATAAACGTGTTTAATAATTACGAGCTTGTCGGTGATGATAAGTTTTGATGGTGCAACTTTTTGCAGCTCGTCTATAAGCTCGTCGCTAAAACGATTCCGATAGAAAATAAAGTTACTGTATTCTTGGGTGTCGGCCATGCGGCCAGCGCGATCGGCGCGCGAAACGAGTTTGTACTTTTCTTTAACGATGGCTTCGGTAACTTTTTTCGGCGGGTCAAAACGATCCTTAATAATCTTAAAAACAATGTCGTAGGAGGGTAGCGTAAATACGCTCATGACCATTCCTTTAATCCCGGGCGCTATGACGAATTTATCGCTACTGTTTTTCATATGCGAGATAACGTGGCGGTAAAATTCGGTTTTTCCGTGTTTGTTGAAGCCGATAGCATTGTAGATTTCGGAGATATCTTTTCTCGGCATAATGGAGCTTAGGAATTTCACGAATCGAGAGGGTATAGGTGCGTCGACCATGAAATAGGAGCGGGTAAAGCTAAATACTCGGCTGGCGCTATCTCGGTCAAAGAGCAGCGTGTCGGCGTATATCCCGCCTCTTTCATTGTTGTGGAAGGGGATGAGTATCGGCGTGATGATATCGCCATGGACAGCGCGACCCACCAAATAAGCACCTTTGTTGCGATAGAAAATGGACTCCAAAAAATCGACCCGAAGTTCGCTCAATGGGTAGTCTATCAGTGGCACGAGGTGGGTCTGGATCGAGGCCACAATAAACCCGATGTCGCGTTTTTTATCCTCCCAGGGAACGGAAAATTCATAGTCGTCAAAAACCTTATGGATCAGGCTTTCGAAGCCGAATTCGGCGCTGTAGCTGAAGTAGATGGTGTAGTCGCTCAGCTGTTTGTAGCTTTCGTCTTTGGACGGTTTGACGAATAAATTGCGGTCGTGAATTTGTTGGTGTTCGAACAAACTGCAAAAAATAGAGTTAAAAAATGTCTCGGCAATCTCATAGTTACTGTGGTTTGACACCAGCAGTGCATAGGCCTGTCGCGCCTGTTGCCAGATGTTGAGGTCGAGGACATTTTTGCTGGTGACACCGCGCACCAATTTACAGACCTGATCCACTTTAAATTTATACAGCTCGATGCGCTCGCGATGCGCCTCCTGAACGCCGGCCCAGTTATGGGTTTCAAAACGTGCCTTTGCCCCCAAGGTCATATTTTGAAAGTCGGCGAAATAGGCGTCAAAGCCATTCAACACCGTTTTTGCGATGCGTTTTGCACTGGGGGTTAAATGTACACTGGTCGCAGGCTTTGTCGGTGTCGTGCCTGTTGTTTGATTAGACATGCTGTGCTGCCCATTGCAGAATACTGAATTGAGTATAAGCATAAAAGCCGATGGCTAGTGGAGATCAAATTGCATAGTGGTTATCCGTGCGGTAAATGGAGCGTCTGGCAGGGTGTTTTTTGTTTGCTCGCACTTCTGTTCATGGCGCAGAGCGCGCACAGTTTGGTTATTTTGCAGTATCACCATATTAGCGATCAGACGCCGGCAGCAACGAGCATTTCTCCGGCTGGGTTTGAGGCACACCTGCAGCAAATAGAGCGCTCTGGATATCGCGTGGTGGCTTTGCCCGACGTGCTGGAGGCGCTACGTCAGCGCACACCGCTACCCGACAAGGCAGTTTTGATCACCTTTGATGACGGTTCGAAAAGTGTTTTAACCTCGGCGCTGCCCCTGTTGCAGGCGAGGGGCTGGCCCTTCGTGGTATTTGTTAGTACTGACCCCGTAACCCAGCAGCAAGCCAACACCTTGTCTTGGGATGATTTACGTGCATTAGCTGATAAGGGTGCTGCCATTGCTAATCACGGCGTTAGCCACAGCCATATGATTCGTCGGCTAGACGGTGAGACAGAGGCACAATGGCAAACGCGTATGCAGCGGGAAATCCTCGCAGCGGAGGCAACAATAAAGTTGGAAATAGGGCAGTCTCATCGCGCCTTTGCCTACCCCTACGGTGAGTTTTCTGCGCCTTTACTGGCGCTGGTAGAGGCGTTGGGCTTCGTAGGTTTCGGCCAGCACTCGGGCGCGCCTGCGGCGCGAGATATTGCCGCGCTGCCGCGCTTCCCCTTTGGCGGCCAGTATGTCGAGGTAGATGATCTGGCGTTAAAGATGAGGTCGCTACCTTTACCTATTAGCGCAGTTCACTACTTGAGCGAAGACGGTACTGTGTTGCACGATGGCGTTTTGGCGGTAGCGGAGAGCCGGCCCATTGTGCAGTACGTGGCCGAGGATTTGGCTCAGCTTCCCGATCTTACCTGCTATGTCAGCCGGCAAGGCGCGGCGGAAAAGCTAACTATATCTGCTACAAAGATTAATTTTCAGGCTCAAAAAACCTTGAAACCCGGCCGCACGCGCTACAACTGCACAGCGAAAAGCCCCGAGCCTGGGCGTTATTATTGGCACTCGAGTCCGTTTATTAAGCCCAACGCCGATGCCAGTTGGGCGCCAGAACCTAACTAAGACGAAGAAAGTCCAGCTTTTGCTTATAAAACAACCAATTCTTTCACTAACCCACTTGTGCTCTGCGCAAGAGCACCCTAGAATGATCGCGCTTTACCGTTTTGCTGCCAGCCGTTAGACATTTTGCCTTTCTCTGCTGCTAGATGGATAAGTTTTAATCGCCAACAGAGGCGGCACAGTTAATCGTAAGACGAGGTCTTCAAATGTCTAATTTACACACCGGTGTTGTTAAGTGGTTTAACGACGAAAAAGGTTATGGTTTCCTTCAGCAAGAGTCTGGCCCAGATGTATTCGTACATTTCCGCGCCATCAACGGCAATGGCCGTAAGACCCTAGTAGAAGGTCAATCTGTGACTTTCGAAATCACTGCTGGCCAGAAAGGTCCACAAGCAGAAAACGTTACTCCTGGTTAATCCCAGCGTGCGTTGACAAGAACCCGGCACTAGCCGGGTTTTTTGTGTCTGGTCGGTTTGTGTTTGCTGGGAGAGAGCTGAGAGTGTGTCATGCTGCCGCAAGCCGCAAGCCGCAAGCCGCAAGCCGCAAGCCGCAAGCCGCAAGCCGCAAGCCGCAAGCCGCAAGCCACAATGAAGCCAGACACCGCGAATCCTTAGCGATTAGCTGGGGTCGACGGGTCAGATTAGGCCATCCGCACAGCAATCATTCCAAGTCGTTGTAGCGAATCATCTTCCTTAATTCATCGATATAGTCTTGTCCGCGGGTCGAGTAGGCTTCTAAGCCGGCAACCATGTCGTGGCCGAGGAGCGGCTTTTGATTGCGTCGCGCGGCTTCTCGAATGTCTCGGATGCTTGAGTAGCGGTGAAAGGCATTGATATTTTGGAAGTAGGCGGCAATGGCTTGATCGACACTGTCGAAGGTGGCAACTTCATAGGTTTCCCCGGCGGGTCGATTATTGGGCACCATGCCGCAGCCCTCGCTAAAGCACCACTGGCCGAATAGATTATTGGCTTCGCGGGCAAACCGAGACTGACCCCAAGCCGACTCGAGTGCGGCTTGCGCTAACACCATGGATACGGGGATGGTGTCCATACGGCGCATCAGCGCATCTACCGCGTCGAGTTCGGACATCTGCTCGGAAACCTTGTAGCGGCTGCGCACCAAGTCCATGTATTTTTGCTGTGATCGGTTCAACGCTTGGTTGGACTTTAATGCGATCTCAATGCCCTTAAGGATAACTCGGCGCTCGCGCACCAGCTGATTTTGGAATTGCACCGCCGGCCGCAAGTAATCAAAAAAAGCTTTCTTGCGCTCGCTGATAACCTTAATAGCAGCGAAGTCTGGCAAGGTTTTATAGTCGAAACTATTGTCCAATTCATTTTTGATGGTGCCGTCGCGCGCAACTAATTTGAGGCGGCTCAGGTATTTGTCATCGTAGTCACTAAAGTCAGTGTCGGCGGGTAAATTGGCGGCGGCTTCGATAGCGGCTAGACGCTCTTCCTCGCTTTCACCGCGCAGTGCCAGGCCGGGCTCGCGTAAAAATATTCTCGGTTCACCGAGCGGGTGATTGCTCAGCCAAAAGGTGAATAGCATGACACCCAGCGTATAGCTCGCAAAAATAAACGCTAAAATATTGCCTTTTGAACGCATCGACATGCACAGCTCCAGATACGAAAAGAATTCGCGATAAAGTAAAACAATGTAGTAATTAACTAGAGTCCTAGTTGTTTCTTCAACGAGGCTAAACGTTCGAGATTTTGGTCTTTGCTGAGCGGTGTTTCGAGGGTTTCCGGTAGTGCCAGTCGCTCGGGTAATTTGAGCTTCACACCGTTGCGCACTTGCTCACACAGCGCTTTGTAGTGCTCGGTAAAAACCGGCAGTGCAGTGCGTTCATTGTTGTTGGCGAGGAAGTACCAGTCGGCGGCTTTGCCAGCCAGATACACCGCTGGGTGGCTCCACTTGTGCTCGGCCTTGGGCGAGGGTGCATTGCAAGCTTCAACGTAAGCTGCATGTATTTCTGGTAAACCGTGGGTGCTGTTATCGCCCTCGCAGGCAACAATCATCTTATGCACTGTGGGTAGATAATCAGATTGCTGAATCACTTTTTTAGCGCCGCGCAGCAAGGTTTCGGGCGAGAATCGCGAGAGGGCTTCGAGCCATAAACGCTTGGCTAGGTTTAGTGATTCAACGTCTGGAAAGGCGGCAAAGTATTGATTGTGATAATTCAGCCGAAACAATTCAAAGGCCTGATTTATCGCGTCAATTAATCCTTCGCTTGGTGGCGCCTGGCGCGAGCTAGAGCGCCCAGCTTCGGTCGTTGAGTTGTTCGCTGACTGAGCGATCGCGTGTTCGGCCTGATTGAGAAGGGCTTTGCTGTCTTGCATGGGCATTACCTTGAGTTGCCAATGAGCCGCTGAGTCGCTTAGCCCATTGATATTTAACGTGTTGTAGGAACTTGGTGTTCCAAGACGTGTGCAATTGGTTGGTATCGCGCCAATAAATTAAAAACTCGATGAGCTGTTGTTTGGCGAAATGTAAATCGATATTGGCCAGCGCCAAAACCTCGTAAACGTCCGGCGATGGCTCCCAGTTTTCGGGTAGGCGGCGCGGCTCTGTATCGTATTGTAGCGTTGCCGTGTAGCGTGCCCACTGGCGTCTAACATGCTGAATAAATTTACTGTTCCAGGTTTTCGACGGTTCGCCTCGCTCGCTCCAATAGAGCACGAATTCGGCGATTGAATCCTCTACGAAGCACTGGTTGATGGCCGCGTGACGAGTTAGCACATCCATGGCGTCGGGGCTGGGGCGCCAGCCGCTGGTCATGGCCACTTCCTGGTCTTTGCGACCGAAGTCGGTCTCCCGCTCGCGCCACTTGCGAATCACTTGCTGGATAAATTTGGCGCCCCAAGCGTGCGCTGATTGGCCTTGCTCGCGCCAGTAGGTGACAAACTCTGGAATTTGCTCGCGCGCGAAGCTGTTGGGGATGTTGTGTTGTGCCAGCTGCGCGTAGACGTCGTCACTGGGCTGCCAATTCGGCGCCATGGGTCTTGCGCCGTTGGTGATGTGGTTGTGGCTTTGGGGCCGATTGAGCGGGCTTTGGGTTTGCCTTTCGTTTAAGGCAAAGCGCAGCTCTTTACTGTCGTAAAAGGGTGCGCTGGTAATTAGCAGCACGCCTTTGTCGCGCAAGCTCTTGGCGATGCGCGCGATATCGTGATCGGTCCAGAACGGCATGAGCTTGTGTACGGCGTCCTGTGCCAGCAGGCACCACTGAAAACCATTGCTGCCCTGTGTTGGGCGATGCGCTAGTGCTTCATTGAGCTGGCTCAACATAATGGCCTCTTCAAGACCAAGGGTGGCCGCCAAGGAAGGGCTTACGCAAATTGGGCGCTCGGGAATAAGGGATGAATTCATGACGCTAGCTTACCACTGATGCGCGCTATAAGTTGACTGTGACTTGGCCAGAATTGGAATCAAACTGGATACTTTTGGCCGTGTTTCCGCTGTCATTATACCGGCAGCTGTTGCCGCCAATATAGAGTGCGGTGAAATCTGCGTCGGCAGTGGCGGAAACTGTCGGTGCACCCACCTCGAGAACCGCGCGCCAGACGTCTAGGCAGTCGTTGGTTGAATTTAGGGTCAGGCTGACACCGCGCGTGTCGGCGGGCCAACCGAAGGCATTGACGCTCAGGTCGCCACCGGCCTGGGCAATGGGTAAGGTGATCATATTTAGGCTCGGCCCGGGTGAACCCTTAGCGAGCCAATAGGCGTGCACTTGATCCACACCTGCTTTATAGCTGCCGGCAATGCCGTTGATACGGGCATCCTGCGCCGCGTCGGCGAAATCGACAAAGCGCGGAATGGCTAGCGCTGCCAAGACACCCAGTATTACGACAACGGCGACTAGCTCGACTAAGGTAAAACCCTTTTCGTGTTTGGCTTTTGGGTCTGGCGTCATAGGGGGTTAACAGCCTGTTGGGTGAACCACGGGTCGCGTTACAGGTTACACTAGCGCCATTTTACTGAAAAACAAACCGAAAGCACGGAGGCCCTGTGGCTAAGGCAAAAACCGCGTTTGTCTGTAATGACTGCGGCGCAGATTATCGCAAGTGGCAAGGCCAGTGTTCCGAGTGCAGTGCTTGGAATAGCATCGTAGAAATTCGCTTGGCGCCGGCGACTTCGGCGCGGGTGGAAAGTTTTGCCGGCTACGCCGGTGCAGCAACAACCGGCAAGGTGCAAAAACTGTCGGACATCAGCCTAGATGACCTACCTCGATTCAGCAGTACCATGGCCGAGTTCGACCGTGTGCTGGGCGGTGGTTTCGTGCCTGGTTCCGTGGTGTTAATAGGCGGTAACCCCGGTGCCGGCAAGTCGACCTTGCTGCTGCAAACGCTGTGTAAATTAGCGGAGACGATGCCGGCGCTCTATATCACAGGCGAGGAGTCGCTACAGCAGGTGGCGATGCGGGCAAAGCGGTTAAATTTACCGACCCAAAAATTGTCCATGTTGTCGGAAACGAGCATTGAAGCGATTGCCCAACAAGCCGACACCATGCGCCCGCGCGTGATGGTGGTGGATTCTATTCAAGTGATGCACATGGCCGATGTCCAGTCTGCGCCAGGCTCGGTTACGCAAGTTCGAGAAAGCGCCGCCTTCTTAACCCGGTTCGCCAAGCAGACGGGCACGGTTTTATTATTGGTTGGCCACGTCACCAAAGATGGCTCTTTGGCTGGGCCAAAAGTGTTGGAGCATATGATTGACTGCTCCATTCTATTGGAAGGCAGCCACGATTCGCGCTACCGAACCTTGCGCGGCAATAAAAACCGCTTTGGTGCGGTGAATGAATTGGGTGTGTTCGCCATGACCGAGGGCGGCATGCGCGAGGTGAATAACCCCTCTGCCATTTTCCTACAGCGCGCCGAAGACATTGCCTCGGGCTCTATCGTCATGGTGATGTGGGAGGGCACGCGCCCCCTGCTGGTGGAAATTCAGGCATTGGTAGACGGCTCAAGTCTGGGCAACCCTCGTCGCGTTGCGGTGGGTTTAGACCAAAACCGATTGTCTATGTTGCTCGCGGTGTTGCACCGCCACGGGGGCATTATGGTTGGCGATCAGGATGTCTTCGTCAACGTTGTGGGCGGCGTAAAAGTCGCCGAAACCAGTGCCGATCTGGCGCTGGTGTTGGCCATTGTATCCAGCTTCAGAGATAAACCGTTACCGCAGGATTTAATTGCCTTCGGTGAAATTGGTTTGTCGGGAGAAATTCGCCCAGTACCGTCGGGTCAAGAGCGCTTGCGCGAAGCGGCAAAACACGGCTTTAAGCGCGCCATTGTGCCAAAAGCCAACGCGCCCAAGGGCGGTGTGCCCGGTATGACATTGGTAATCGTCAAAAATTTAGCGGAAGCATTAGAGGCTATTTAGTTTTTTAACAGATAAATTATGCCAAAAAGGATAGATACTCATGGACAGATACCATTTAGCTCAGATCAATATTGCCCGCGCTCGAGATGCCATGGACAGTGAAACCATGACCGGGTTTGTATCGCGCCTCGACGAAATAAATGCGTTGGCCGATGCTGCGCCGGGCTTTATTTGGCGCTTGCAAACAGCCGATGGCGACGCCACCTCAATTCAAGCGTTTGACGATCCACTGCTCATCGTCAATATGAGTGTCTGGGCCGATCGCGATGCGCTGCGCGCCTATGTGTATAAATCCTTGCATGTGGAGTTGATCCGCGATCGGGACGCTTGGTTTGAAAAAATCGCGATAGCCCATCAGGCACTTTGGTGGGTTCCGCATGGCCATACCCCGACAGTTGAAGAGGGCAAGGCGCGTTTGCAGCATTTGGAGGAGCATGGCCCCACGACCTACGCCTTTACCTTTGCTAAACCGTTTGATCCCGTATGATGTGTGGGTCTTTATTTGGGGTTTCGTAGCCGGCGCAGGTGCTAGCCAAAAATTTATAAACGGAGATAGTTACCTGTTAAACCGATTTAATCGTATCGTGCGTGGTGCAATGTCACTACTGTTGTTAGCGGTTATCGGTTGCGCCTCCTACACCACCCCAGGGGGCACTGTGCAGTTGAGCGAGTTGGCAGACGCGGATATAAATGCGTTGCTGTCTAAGCAACCTGCAGCTAATTTTCCGGCTAATATCAGCGTTGCCCGCGTGCAGGCGCCGGGCTATCAATCCTATCGTATGGATAGCTACGGTACTGGCCGTTACAGTGTTGTAACAACGCGCGAAGTTGAAACGGATGCGGACTTTGAGCGTCTAGCAAAATTGCCTCAGGTGGCTGGGATTGCGCCGTTGAATAGAATCTTGCTGCCGACCCAATTGGATTCTATTAAAGCCTTGCGCGAAGCTTCCGCACGTTTGCGCGCCGATATACTGATGATCTATACCTTTGATACGTCGTTTCATGCCGGCGAACAAAAGTTTGCGCCACTGAATGTTATTTCCTTAGGTTTTCTAAATAACAAAGAAGTATCGGTATCAACCACGGTATCTGTCGCATTTTTTGATGTGCGCACAGAATATCTTTTTGGCTTGGCCGAAGCGACTGCCAAGGAAAGCAAGCACTCGAGTGTTTGGAGCACAGAGGACGCGGTAGATGATATGCGCGTGGCAACGGAAGTGGCGGCGTTTCAGAAGCTGCTGCCGGAAATTGAAAAAACGTGGCAAGGTATACTGGGTCAATACGCTAAACCTTAAGCCGCATTTGTCTAATACTGTTGCTGTACCAGTAGGCAGCACTTTAGGTGTTCTATAAAGTGCTGCCAACAGTGCAATATCTCGCCCGCGCCCTGGTCGAGGCGCTATAGGGTCGGTTTTGCGCCACGCGAGGTTAATGGACGCGGAGCCCAAGTTAATGTCTCAATATGCACTGACTCATCTACAATGATTCAGTTAGCTACTGGTTTTTCTCTGACTTAGTGAACATCAGCAAGGGACGTTTACTTTTAATGGCAACAGAACCCTCTATTCAGGTTGAAGGCTCAGACCCTTGGTTGCGAGTATGGCGCGACATCGTTAAGCGAGCGACGCCGGGCATTTTTGTCTATCCAATTTTTTGGGCTGTTATTGCCGCCAGTTCCGGCTTTCATCATGCCCACCCTGAATTGAGTTGGAGCGTGATCGCCGCATTGAGCGGTATCTCGATTGTTCGTTTATTTAACGTTTTACACCTAAAGCGCCTAAGGACGGAGAAGCGCAGTGCTTGGCAAGTTGTGTTCTGGGCTGGTGTGGTCGCGCACAGTGGAATTTATGGTTCGATGTTTGCTCTTTCGCTGCTTTCTGGCAATGGACAGTTTAGCCTATTGATGGCGTTTTCGGGTGCTGGGATAGTGGCGGGTGGCGTCAATAGTTTCTCGCCGCGTCGAAACTTGGCTTACGCTTATGCCATTGTGTTCTTGTTGCCGGGAATATTGGTCGCGCTTTGGTCGCAAAATCTATGGGTGGAAGGTGGTTTCATCGCCACCTATTTGTTTTACATGTGGAATTTGGTGAGGCAGCAAAATGCAGAGTATTGGGTTTCCCTAAATAACGAGCGCACCTTAGAGTTACAAAGCCGAACAGATGCGCTGACCACCTTGAACAATCGGCGCTACTTTGATGAAAAGTTAACAGAGTTGTGTCACTTGTCGTCGCGCGATCACGTGCATTTATCGGTTCTGGTCTTGGATTGTGATTTTTTCAAAGCTATCAATGATAAATATGGCCATGACTTCGGCGATGAATGTTTACGGCAAATTGCGAATGTATTAACCAGTAACTTACCTCGCGCGACTGATATTTGCGCTCGTTACGGTGGTGAGGAGTTTAGTATTATTTTGGCTGGCACTGATTTGCAAGGCGCGCAATTAGTGGCCGAAAGAATTCGCGCAAGCATTGAGAAAATGGATGTCAGATATAGAGATATCCAGACGCACATTACGATCAGTATCGGCTTGGTTTCCGTTAGGTTAAGCAGCTTTGACGCTGGCTTGCCTGAGCGGCTATTTAAGTATGCGGATGAAGCTTTGTATTTAGCTAAAGAACAGGGTCGCAACCGAGTGGTTAGCTCGGTTGCTTCGTCTGCTTTACGTGCAGGAAAACCGGGTGTGGAGAAATAATCTATATTTCACCCTAATGAAGAGTGCTGTTAAGCCGCACTTTTCGAATGATTTTTTGCACAGGTTAATGCCTGTTCTATGTCGGCGATAATATCGTCTACATGTTCCAAGCCCGCAGCCAAACGCACCAATGTTTGTGGAATGCCGGCGGCTGCGAGTTCCTCAGGCTCATAAGTTGAGTGGGTCATAGAGGCCGGATGTTGTATCAGGGTTTCGGCATCGCCCAAACTGACGGCGCGCTTACACATTTGCAATTGGTTCATAAATACCACTGCTTGATCGAAACTGCCGTTGAGTTCGAAGGCGAGTACGCCACCGCCGCCGTGCATTTGTTTGCCCAGTAATTTATAGCCTGGGTGACTGGCTAGCCCAGGATAATCGACTTTTTTAATCATCGGGTGGCTTTGTAAATACTCCGCCACCGTTTGGGTATTTTGATTGTGCCGCTCGACCCGTAAATGCAATGTCTTTAAACCGCGGATAATTAACCACGCATCGTGTGGGCTAATGATGGCGCCCATGTCTTTGCGCGTGGTCATTTTGATTTGATCGATAATGTCTTTCTTGCCACATAAGATGCCGGCTACAACGTCGCCGTGGCCATTTAAAAACTTAGTGGCTGAGTGCAAAATAATATCAATACCGTGCTTAGCTGGTTGTTGCAGCACCGGCGACATAAACGTGTTGTCGATGATGGTGGTGATGTTGGCCGATTTGGCAATGATGGCGATAAGGTCTAAATCAATAACGGATAAACAGGGGTTGATGGGGGTCTCGCCATAGATCACTTTTGTGTTGGGCCTGATGGCGGCACGTACCGCGCTTTCATCGCTGAGATCGACAAAACTCACATCGATGCCGAAGGCGGGGAGTTGATGATTAAACAGGGCAAAGGTGCAGCCGTACAAGCGGTGTGATGTGACTAAGTGATCGCCTTGCTTGAGCAGCCCGAGTACGGCAGCGGATACCGCACCCATGCCAGAACCAAACGCGGCGGCGGCTTCTGTGCCTTCGAGTAAGGCCATGCGGGCTTCCAGTTCATCCACGGTGGGGTTGCCTAAGCGCGAATAAATATGGCCCTGCGCCTCACCGGCGAAACGCTCCGCACCTTGCTCGACCGTATCGAACACGAAGGTCGAGGTTTGATAAATGGGGGTGGACAAGGGGCCGAATTCACCTTGGCTGGTTTTGCCACCGTGAATGGTGTTGGTTTCTATATGTTTGGATGTCCACATGGCGTCGCTCTCTCGTTGGCGCCGCTCTGTGGCGGCCTATTAATGGTCAGGCAATTGCAGATGCGTGGTTGCCTTCAATTCTTTCAGCACAATGCTGGTGTGTATGCGCGCTATACCTGGAAGCGGTATCAAGCGCTTTGATATAAATCCGTCCAGCGCTTTGGTGTTGGCCACCGACACCTTCAGCATGTAGTCGTATTCGCCGGTCACGTGGTAGCACTCCATCACCTCCGGCATGCCCACCAATTGCGACAGAATTTCGGCGATGCGCTCGTGCTGGTGCAGCTCAAGCGCGATTTCTATCAGCGCTAAATTGTCGTGGCCTAACTTCTCTCGGCTCAACAGCGCGGTATAGCCTTCGATATAGCCGTCTTGTTCTAAGCGCCGCACTCGCGCCAGCGTTGCTGGGGGCGAAAGGTGCACCTGTTCTGCCAGCTCGACGTTACTGATTCGGCCCTGCTGTTGAAGGGTCTTGAGAATCGCTAAATCCGTTCTGTCTAAAGCATTGCTCGATGGAACATAGTTTATCATTTCAGTTACGCCATAGATTTAAAGTAAGCACAAAGTCAATTAATACGAATTATATTCTGTAAGGTGACGCTGTGCATGCAGTGACAGAATATAATTTTGTTTGGCTCTCTGATGGCAATCCAGATATTCGCCGGCCCGAGCGGCACTCTATTGCTGAAAGCAGCTTTTTGCCTTAGCTGAGTTATGCCAGAATCGGCCGCGTCTAAACCACAGGCTTTCCCATGTCTCAGCTTACTGTCACCGAACTTTTCCTCATTGCTATGTTGTTAATCTTTGGCTTGCCCTACGCGTTGTGGCGATTGGGTCGCACGGATTATTGGGCGCCTTTGGTGGTGGTTCAGATTATTTGCGGCATTCTGTTAGGGCCGGGTTTACTGGGTCATTGGCTGCCTGCCTTCTATCAAAGCGTTTTTAGTGGTGCTGTTATTCAAACGCTAAACGGCCTTGCGTGGTGGGCCGTGATGTTATTTGTTTGGATTGCCGGGGTTGAGTTGGATCTTAAGCAGGCTTGGCAACATCGCCGAGAAAGCTTTATTACCGGCGGCTTGGCACTGTCAGTACCTTTTTTCTTTGGCGCAATTGCAGCGTTGTTGATGTTGCAGATGGGCGACTATTGGCTAGGCACTAGCGGCAATCGCTGGCAGTTCGTGTTGGGTGTGGGTATGGCTTGCGCTGTGACGGCGTTGCCGATATTGATGTTGTTTATGGAGAAGTTGGCCATTCTTCGGAGCCCGCTAGGGCAGCGAATTTTGCGCTACGCGAGTTTAGATGATATTGCTATTTGGGCTGTGTTGGCGCTTATCCTTTTGGATTGGGATAGGTTGGGGCGGCAAGTACTCTTCTTAGTGATGTTTATGCCGGCGAGCTATTTCATTCGGCGCTTGATGTGCCGCGTGCCGGTGATGGACCGTTGGTATCTCGCCTTTATTTGGTTGGCCGCTGTCGCCTTAATTGCCGATTGGGCAGGCCTACACTTTATGGTGGGGGCGTTCCTTGCCGGTGTGGTATTGGACGTGGAATGGTTGGGTGAGAAAGCGCTCGACGAGATGCGCCATTGGGTGCTACTGGCCTTTATGCCGGTATTCTTTTTAAGCACGGGTTTAAAAACCCAATGGCAGCTCGGTGGCTGGGTTGTGTTCGCCGCCGCGGCCATACTGCTTGTCGCCGCTGTGTGGGGCAAGCTCCTAGGCGTTAAACTCGCAGGCTGGATATTGGGTTGGCAGAAGGGCGATGCATCTATTATCGGCTGGTTGCTTCAGACTAAGGCGTTGATCATGATTATTTTCGCGAACGTCTTGCTCGATAAATCCATTATCACGGCCGACACCTTTACCGCGCTTTTACTGATGGCTATTGGAAGCACCATGTTAACCATTCCACGGGTGACAGGCTTGCTGGCTCGCTTTCCACATGAGCGCGATTCGTCTGAGTGAGCTATAACTACAGCTCATTCATAGGTTTCTAATACTTAGCTAGAAGCCATTATCCGAGTTTGAGTTGCCCGTGCGTTTACTAAAATCTTGTTGTCTAAGTTTAGTTTGCTTGTTGGCTGGGCAGGAAAGGCTTTCTGCTGCCTCAGATGTTTTTGTAATGACCTGCCAGTTTGACCCTGAGGCACCTCTGTATGTGGAGCTTGAGCAACTATTCAGCGCCTCATTTGGGCAGCTAGGTATCCCTTTCAGAATGCAACCTATGCCGGTGCAGCGCTCCATTACCGATGTGGATCGCGGGCACGCTGACGGCAATTGCCTCCGTATCAAGGAGCTGGTAGAGCGAGGCCCTTATCCAAATATCGCACTAGTGAATACGCCGCTGATTTCAATTACTTTCGATGTTTGGGTGCTGAGCGAGGGCAAGGGTTATCCAAGCTTTTCCGACATTGTAAGTCGCGGCGGTTTGGTCGGGTTTGAGCGCGGTGTTTGGATTGTTGAGCGAAAGCTCTCCGCGCTGGTGCCAGATAATCAACTGGTTGTTGTCGCCGATGTCAAAAGCGGTGTGGAGATGTTGGCTGCGCGGCGTATTGATGCCTTCATTCACGCAGACATGAAAATTGCCGGTGCAATCGAAGCGGCAGAGCGGCGCCGATCGGTCACAGTGCGGCGTGCTGGAACGTTAATGGGTGCTGAAATGTTCGTCGTCGTAAACAAAAAACATCATGCATTGGTGCCTAAATTGGCGTCGACAATAAACGCTAATTTAGACCAGGTTTGCGGCCAAGACTCTGCCGATATGTCTCCAATACTGTGTGAATATTATCGATCGAAATTGCAACAATCACCGCCGCCTTAGTCGAGCAGGAGTAACGTTCTTGATCGAGAAGCATATTCTGAATGTTATGTTTGAACGATTGTTAACCTTCGTCTTCACCTTCATTTTCATCTTCACCTAAGAGGTGTGGGCAATTCTGGCTTTAGCGAAGCAGGCCGATGCATTTCAATTGTAATGAATACCACATGAGAAACAGTGAGATTACAATAACGAGAATAGGCATAATCATTGCCTCGTTGCCGAGCACGGTAAATGTATCACTCATGAAAAAGCTATAACTGTTTTGTGCTAGAACGCCGAGCAGCGACAAACTGTAAAGAATAACCGCGAAGATATTTTTAAGTAACAACATGATGGATGCCAGGGTACCGCCTACAACGGCAATGCCAAAGGCTACGTTTAACCAGTCTGGCGCTTGAGTGTATAGAGCCTGATGAGCTTCAGGTAGTTGCGCGAGCATGTCCGGCGTCATTGTCAGGTGCATAAAAAAAGCCGCCAAGCCGGCTAAATTCCATAACAAGGCTATAGCGCCAATGCACCAAAACCAAAGCGGCGTTTTATGATGGTTGATTGTGTCCATAGTGGCACCTTTAACGTTGTTTTTTAATCTACGTAGATTTTGCTCAACATTAGCGTTCCTACTCCATGCTTGCAAGACGAAAAGGGGTTATCCTCAGGGTTTGTCCAGCAAACAAGGTTCATGTCTATGGAAGGTTTCAAGCGCTTTGGCGGTCAGGTGCACACGGGTGGCGCTGGTTTCCTAATTTTTCTGGATGTTCGAGCATTAGCGGTTATTCTCGCCTTCGCTATCAGTTCGCCGTTGTTGTGGGGGCTTATCTATAGCGAGGATGCGACAGCACAAGCGGTCATGCAAGCTTCCATTAATACAATATTTTTGCAAGCCGTGTTGATCTTCATTATCGCGTTTTTGGGTGAGGCGCTGCAAAAAACGGCGGAATTGCTTTTCATTGCCACCTTGTTGTTTGGATTAACACGGGTGTTGACCATTGAGGGGCCGTTTTTTTTCGGGCGAGATCTCTTGCTGGTCTACACCTTGGCGATGAGTTTTGTCATCTATCGATCTGCCAAGCATCACATTGATGTAGAAAATGAAAACAAACATGATGACGGTGATTGAGATAGAGGCCGGTACAACACGGCAACGGAGTCTTGCCGTGTTGACTTAGCAGGGTTTAGCGCGCGGCTCGTGAGTTCATCGACGAGTTGCGGCTTGTGTCGCCGGTTTGCGCTGGGTCGCGCATGCCGGAGGTGTGACACCAACCGGTTTTATGACCCTTATTCACCGCGCCCGAAAGTTGACCTGACCATTTTTCCGTGGTGCCATCTTCAGGGTCGTCGAGTAATAAATCCGTCGCTAGGTGGCAGTAGTCATATGCCCACCAGCGGGTTTTAAACGACGTGGTGTAGTAGTCCACTTGGTTTCTCGCCCAAGTTGGAATGGTCGATAACCAGTTGGACGCACCACTGTACGTTAGGTCGGTGTTTTTTCCACAGCCAGCACCAAAAATCTGCCCTAATACAGCGAGGTTGCCAGCCAGCGCTGTGCCTTGGTAGGGAGTGCCCACCGATTGAATCAAGCGGCCGCCGCTGGCGTTATCTAAACCGCTGACATATTTAGCGTAGAGATGTAGAGCCGCTGCGCCGCCCTGGCTATGCGCCACGACACCAAACGACGAATAGCCGGCTCCGGCGTCGCGAATTTTTTTCGCAAAAGCATCGTGCGAACGATTGGCGTTATAGTCTTTAAACTCCACCGCATTAGTGAAATGGTTTGTGTTCCAACCACCGTTAGAGCAATAACCGTGTACCAGCATGAGCGTGCTGCCTGTCGCAGCTGTCTGCACTAAATTGCTCGACGTCTTCAGGTTCGCTGCACTATCGCCGACGATGCGCACACGCTTGTCGCCCTGGCTATCGGTGCGAACGCCAGTGTTGGCAACTCGGCTGTTTGCGAGCATCGGAGCAAGCTCGGTTTGTAACGCGGTGGACATTCTCGAGCGTTGATCCATAGGCGTGTGGTTGTCGACATTTTGTAGCCGTATCGCGCGTAGCTGGTAGGGTGCGCGCAGGTTATTTTGACTGAGCCATTGGCTATCCAAGTAGAGCGAGAGGTAGGCTTGGTCGGCGTCTGAGTTTACTGTCGCGATGCCGCCAACCCAAGTGGCCATTTCTCGTTTACCTTGGGCATTAGTGCCCCAAACTTCGGCACCCACAAATACGTTTTTGTCCTTGCCGTTGATGCGCACTGGCACTCGTACCTCGGCTGTGTCAGCGCCCTGAACCAGCGTGGCTTGAGCGTTTGCGATGGCAAAACTTTGCTCTATTACCGGGTAGAGATCGGTGACTGTGCGGCTGAAGGCTAAGCCGTCGGGTCTGGTGCCTGTCACCTGCAGTTCCTGGGTATACACGCCTACGAGTTGCGTTGGCAAAGTGGCACTGTATTGACCATCACCCGCCGTGGCGTCGCCATTACGGCCATCATCGTGCAGCTCGATGGTCATAGACTGGCCGTCGGGCTGAGTGATGAGCACTTGGGCTTGCTCGATATTGCCGGTAAAGGCTTGTGTATTTAGGAGCTTGGTGCGCTGCCCGCGTTTACCTTGCGCCGCTACCATGTAAGCCACAAGGTTAACTTGGCTACCTAAGGTCGTTTGCACATTGTCTCGATAGCTATAAAGCTTAACGTTTGGATCGCCCTTTACCATGAGATAGCGTTTCGTTTGAGCATCCTCTGCTTTGGTGCCAGCGGTATCCGCCCACTTGAGCTTCCAGCGCCCAGGCTTGTTGGCGCGCAACTCAAATTGTTTGGCCGGAAAACTTTCGCTGCCTATTTGTAGGTCGCGCGTAGCGATGGAAGACGGTTCGGTGATGGCTTCGTGCAATTGCTGTTGACCATCTGGGTCGATCAAACTCAGGCGCAATTGATCCGTATCGGGGCCAATTAATGCCACTGGGCTAGCGTCTAGGTTGTCGATCACAAAGCTCTGTTCTTGCTGTTGGGCCGAGAGCGGGATCAATGCCGTGTGGCTAAACACGCCCAAATCTTTAGGGTCGGCCAGCCGTTGAGCGCTGGCTTGGCTAGGCTCTGCAGCCAAATGCTTATAGGCGTCTGCGTGACAAAACGTGCTAAGACCGACGAGCGGGAGTAGCGAAAAAATCAGGTAAGGTGTTAAACGTTTCATTTTCATCATTCCTCTGGTTTTGCTATTTTTATGTCAGAAAAAAGCTGAAGCAGTAAATGTACCTCTTGATGTACAACAGATAGCCCCTTTCACGCAGTCGCTCAGGCGGCTGCGCGAAAGGGGCTTCATAATCAAATCAAAACTGAGTTCAAGCGCAATATTGGTTGGCGTTAGTGCGCCTGTCCAATGGGCTGAGAAAAAAGCCGTGAAAAGTGCAAGAGACGATAATGTAAAGTCAAAAAAAGTCCCGCAAAGGCTGATAAATACAGGACTTTTGCGCAGCGCACAAAATTAGTACGGACTGACTAGTCAGCTTTATCGCCGGTTGAGAATTTCCTGCTCACCTCATCTCATTAACGTTAATCCTAATAAGGGGCTTTACGCTTATAGCGAGTTTATGTGGGTGATAACAATCTCATAATTTAAGGTAAGGCTTGCACGTCGGTCGTTGGTTGATCGAATAACCAGAGAATGGCCGGTACAAACTGGCTGCGCCAAAACAATTCGTTGTGTTGCGCATGAGGAACGGAGATGGCAATTGACGCAAGCGCCGGTTGCGCCGCGCGAGCTGCGATCAAGGTGTCTTTCATCGCGTCAAAATCTGTCATCATTGAGCCGCCCTCGGCTTCACCCATTAACAGGAAGAGTCGTTGTGGCAGTTTTACGGGGTGTACTAGCACCAAGTCAGAAAAGGCCGGCGCTGTCCAATAGGCGGGTGAGAAAACCCCAATTTTACTAAACACATCGGCGTGCCGAATGGCGGCGTAATGGGAAATTAATCCGCCCATAGAACTACCCATAATCGCGGTGTATTCGCGCGAACTTAGGCTGCGGTAGTTGTCGTCGACCCACGGCTTTACTTGTTCGACAATAAAATCCAAATAGGCATCGCCTTCGCCGGCCCCGAAGCGCTCGTGATTGAAGGGGTTTAGTTCCGTCATGCGCTTATCGCCGCCGTTGTCGATGCCCACCACAATGAGGTTAAGACCGTGGGTGAGCGCGAGGCTGTTTAGCGATTCATCGATGCCCCATTCACCGGCATAGGCGCTGGCGGTGTCAAATAAATTCTGCCCATCGTGCATGTAAACAACGGGATAGCGTTGTGTCGAATGTTCGTAGTCAGGCGGAAGATAAATGCGCAACTGACGATCGCGCATAAGTTTGGTCATCGGCATAGGCGTTTGAATATGCACATTACGCGCTGCCGTTGTCGCCTGCGGGCTTGAGGGTTGGTGAGTCCACGCGTAATAAGCGATCGCGCTGGACACCGCAAAGCCGAGGATAAAGCTCAATAGTAACGACGTGGATTTCATGGCTGAGTCTCGATGCCCGCGTAGCGTAATAACACGCCACCATGGCTCGGTGGCGTGTTGTTACAGTTCAATTAACTAATGGGTTTCAATATGCAGAATGGCCGAGCCTACTGCTGTTAAGTCTAGCTTGGCAGTGGCACTCCCACCGTCCACTTGAATCACCCAATGATTGTCAGATAGCAAATCACTTGCGGTGTAGTCGCCATCCTTTAACTGCCACTGTGCCACGATGTCTGGCGCAATGCTGATCTGCACATCTTTTGCGGGGGTGTTGGCGAAATTACTCACTACCAAGATTGTTTGTTGATCATTCCAGCGCGCGAAGCTGAACAACTTCTCTGGATAATTTTCGCTATGCGCTCGGCTATAACGATGGGTTTGCGCGTACTTTCCGGTAAAAGCGGGTTGACTTAATGTCAGGTTGAGTAATTTGCTGTACCAAGCGCGCAGGGCTTTTTCCTCGGCGCTCGATTGACCGCCATCAAACGCGCCATTGTTCATCCAGCGTTGATGATGAGGTACACCTATGTAATCAAAAATACTGGTGCGTGTTGCTTTGCCAAAGCCGGCATCTTCAGCACCTGGTTCGCCCACCTCTTGACCAAAGTAGAGCATGGTGGGGCTGGTGCTAATGGTGGCGGAGATGACCATGGCAGGTTTTGCGAGCTCAGGGTCGCCAGCGAAGTCTGGACTGGCAATGCGCTGCTCGTCGTGATTTTCCAAAAAATGCAACATGTGATGTTCAATATCAGCCATGCCGTCTTGAATGGCCACTAGGTCGTCGGTGTTGGCTTTACCTTGGATAATCCATTTCAAGGTGTCGTAGAGTTCGACTTTGTCGTACAGGTAATCCATCAAACCGAGTTGAATATAGTTGCGGTATTCTTTCGGGTTGTAAACTTCCGCTAAAATAAAAGCGTTAGGGTTGGTTTGCTTAATCGAGGAATTTAGATAACTCCAAAATGCAACGGGCACCATCTCCGCCATGTCGTAGCGGAAGCCGTCAACGCCACGGGCCAGCCAAAATTGGCTTATATCGCGAAACTTACGCCAACTTTTTGGCACGTCTTTGTCTTGCCAAAAGCGCGCGTGTAAAGTCCAAGGCGTATTGCGCAAATGCTCGGGCAGCGCTGGGAAGTCTTCACTGCCGTCGGGTTTGACACCGTAGTTAACTTTCACGGTTTCATACCAATCGTTAATGTCGGGTTGCGCTAGGCGTGAGCCATTGCCTGTCCACTTGGCCGGTGTTTCGTTGAATTTTCCGTCGCTCAATGGATGTGCTTCGCCGTTTAGGGGCTTATACCCATCGGTGGCAAGAGGTACCTGAAAAGCTTCGCCGACCACGTAATAAAAATCATTGTTGCGTGCGTAAGTGACTGAGGTGTCGTCTGTTGCACCAAAATCCATAGCATTGCTCGGTTTCGAAATGCTTTGGTAATTTCTAGCCACGTGGTTCGGCACGATATCGATAATAACTTTCAAGTCGTGTTTGTGCGCGCGCTGAAGTAGTTGGTCAAATTCCTCCAGTCTTTTATTTGGATCTAAGGCGAGGTCTGGGTTTACATTGTAATAATCTTTAACCGCGTAAGGTGAGCCGGCGCGGCCCTTGACGACGTCAGGATCGTCATTGCTAATGCCATAGGCCGTGTAGTCACGCACGAGTGCGTGGTGCGGCACACCCGTTAACCAGAGATGCGTGGTGCCGAGCGACTTGATATCGGCTAGCGCTGTATCGGTGAAATCTGCAAATTTGCCAACACCATTTTCCTCTAGGCTGCCCCAAGCTTTGTTGGTGGTGTTTGTATTGCCATACAACCGAGTAAATACCTGATAGACCACAGCTTTTTGCTTGGCGCTGGGTGTTTGCTGCTGAGGTCGTGATTCAGGTACGGCTGTATCTTGCTGCTTTTCGCCGCAGCCGAGCAACGCGGCGCTTGCGACTAGACCCGCCAGTGAAAAGTGGGCAACAATCTTTTTTAATGTTTTCAATTCTGAACTCCACATCAATATTGAACAGACACAGTCGTGTCGACGTGAGTCCATGTTAACGATAGGGTTAAACGTTGCTGTTCGGGGTCGAATTTGAAATCGATGGCCTTGTCGCCCAGTCGAACGTTGCGCGGCTTCTTTAGCTGATTGTGTAGGATGATATTTATCTGCCGTTCAGTCTCTGCCTTGGCATAACTATGCACACGCTTGAGGACTATATCGGTTCTGGTGCGGCGTTGGTGTGCGGCAAATTCCAGCAGTTCGTAGCGCCCCAGCTCAAGCGCTTGAGGGTCTTTGCCATCGTCTTCGTACATCTTACCGAAGCATTGTTTCACGGTTTTATCCATGTAGAGATGCAAATCTAACTCATGGCTACTGTAGTCTTGTGTGGATTGCACGGCGGCAACCATTGGCACAATGCTTCCGGCCCGTACTAGCACCGGCAGGCTGTCTCTCTGTGTGGCTTGAGAGATGGTTTTTCCGCCGAGGTGTCGTGCACCGGTGAAGAAATCAAACCACACGCCTTTTGGTAGGTTTACCCTAACGTCGGTTAAGCCTGGGCTAGTAATTGGGGTTACCAGAAACGCATCGCCCCACAAGTAGCTTGCGCTGTTGTCCATAAGCGCCAAATTATCTTCGTCTTCAAAAAATAATGGTCGCATCAACGGCATACCGGTTTGGCTGTTTTCAAAGGCGAGCGTGTAATTGTAAGGCAGCATTTGGTAACGCAATTTTATGAAAGGGCGCAAAATATCTTGTGTGTCTTGATCGTGAAAAACCGGCTCCGGTGCTATCTCCTCTTGCGCGTGGGGGCGAAACACCGGCTGAAATACACCGTATTGCAACCAGCGAATATAAAGCTCCTTATCAAATTTTTCCCCGCCGGCAAAACCGCCTAAATCGGAATGCGTATAGCCGAGGCCGAGTAGCGACATTTGTAAACTGAGTTCAACCTGTGGCTTAAGCCCGCCCCAAGAGCGAGATACATCACCGGTCCAAGGAATAAAGCCGTAGCGTTGGCTGCCGGCAAAGCCAGAGCGCATCATTACCATAGGGCGCGTGCTGGGGAAACGTCGGCGTTGATTTTCGTAAACCATTTTCGCCCACTCGTGACCGTAGGCGTTGTGAATTTCGTTGCCCGTCGCGACCTGATCCTTCAGTCGGTGAATACTGTCGTCAGGGTGTACCTCGGGTTCGCCTAAATCGCCCCACCAGCCCGCTACGCCTTGCAGCATCAGCTCTTGATAAATGGACCAGAACCAAGCCTGCGCAGGTTGGTGAAAAATGTCGATCAGTGCGGTGTTGCCGAAATAGAAATTAAAAGTTTTTGCATCGCCGTTTGCGTTAGTCGCAAGTACATCGGCGTCTTTCGCTTCCTGCCACCGTGTAGAACTGGTTAAAATAAAAGGCTCGGTTATGAGAATGGTGTTAACACCCTCGGTTTTTAAATCTTGAATCATTTTAACCGGCGTGGGAAAGGCGTCTTTATCCCAAGCTAAGTTGCCCATGTGGCCTTTGATATCTTTTCCAAACCAATAGAGATCCAGAACCAGAGCATCTAACGGGAAATCTTGCTCGCGAAATTTGCTAACGGTATCGCGTACTTCTTGTTCGCTGCGGTAACCGAAGCGCGAGGCAAAATTACCAAAGGCCCAGCGCGGCGGCAAAGGTTGGCGCCCAGTTAGCTGGGTGTAGCCGTTAATGAGGTGCGGGTAGCTATCGCCACTGACAATTAAATAGCTTGTTCTTCCACCCACGGCATCGAACTGCAAAATAGACGCTTCGGTTGCGCCAATATCGAGATTGCCGGTGGCGCTGTTATCAAACACAATGATGTATTTATTGCTTGAAAACACGGCCGGCAAGCCGAAGTACATCTGCTGTGATTCTGTCTCGTAACCATAGTGAGCCTTGTTGTAAAGTGGCATCCGCTGACCGCGTCTATCCATCCCCATCACGCGTTGACCGCCACCGAGAATTTTCTCGTTTGCATCAAGGGAGAAACGAAACCCCCTTATCGCATCTTGAACGAATAGGCCGCTCTCTTCTTTGACAAGTGGCTTGCCGTGGCGTTGATAGCTGAGTGTAAGAGGGTTTTTGTCAACCACAACCGTCAGCTGTTCGCTACCGAAGTGCAACTGATCTTTGGTGCTTGAAAAATTTGCTGTGGTCGGCTGCGTCGACGTTGGGCTTAACGCAAAGCTAGGTAGTTGTTTAATGTGTTCCGGCTGATAGGAAATTTCCATCGCTTGTTGGTTGTGCAAGGTAATGGCTAGATTACCCTGATCGGTTTGCACATTGAGCGTTTGGCCCTTTAGTGTATGGCTTTGGTAACTACCGAAGTCGGCGCTGGCGGTAACGGAAAAGGCTAGCCCGACGAACGCAAACAGCACCTGCTGTGTTCTTGCCTTGGCTTTTACTAAATTCATATTATGTTCTCATTATTGAATGCGATAGACGTCGGCACTGCGGGCTTTAAGCGTTAGGCCTTGCGTTAAGAGTTGAGTTTCTTGCGACAGGAAGTGTTTGGCGATCTTTCCGCTATTCACAAGCGGTACAAGCTGAGCGTGTGGCAGCGTCACGGCATCTTTGTTTTTGTTGAGACAAATCAACCAGCGTTCTTCTGAATTGAAGCGCGTGAAACAGTAAATGCCGTCCATTGGTGCAAGATGGCGCATCTGGCCTTGGTGAATTGCGCTGGCTGATTTACGCCAATTAAATAGCTTGCGCACATAATCCAAAGTCTGGGATTGATCTATATTTAGGTTTTTCCCGGTAAAGGCGTTTACTTCGTCGTCTGCCCAACCGCCTGGGAAGTCCGCTCGAATGGCGCCATGCGACTCCGTGCCTGGATGTTGCATGGCAATTTCAGCACCGTAAAAAATCTGCGGTGTGCCGCGCAAGGTGGCAATAAGCGTCAACGCCATTTTATTGAGATCAGCATCGCCATCGACCTGGGTCATTAGGCGGCTCATGTCGTGGTTGTCGGCGAAAATGGTTAGCGCGTTGGCGTTGGGGTAAATTGAGTCGGACGCTACTGCCTTATAGAGCTTGATCAGCCCACTGTTCCAGCTTTCCTCTTCCTTGAGCGCAGGAGCGATGCTGGCCTGCAATGGAAAATCAAATAAGCTGGGTAAGTTAGAGACGTAGTTATCTGAATTGCTCGCGCCTTTTTGCCAGTAGGCGATAATACTCGGTGTGGTGGACCACTCTTCACCGACCATATTCAATTGCGGATATTCGGCTAGAATACGGTCACTCCATTGGCTTAGAAACTGTTTGTCTGAGTAAGACCAAGTATCTATTCGTATGCCGCTAAGCTGCGCGGTCTCAATCCACCAAATGGCATTTTGAATTAAATAATTTGCCAGCAAAGGGTTGCGTTGATTGAGATCCGGCATGGTGGCGACGAACCAACCATCGGTGAACTGTTGTTTGTCTGCTTCCACGGCGTAAGGGTCCTGTATCGATTCGCGCATGTGATTGGTGGCTGAGAAGGTGTTGTTGAAGTTAATCCAGTCGTCGCTGGGTAAATCCTTCATCCACCAATGTTTATGGCCAATGTGATTGGGAATTAAGTCTATGATGAGGCCGATGCCATGTAGTTTCGCTTGTGTGGCGAGTTGTTTATACAGCGCGTTATCACCGTAGCGGGGGTCAACTTGGTAGTGATCGGTGATTGCGTAACCGTGGTAGGAGCTATTGGGCTGTTTATTTTCCAGTACTGGATTGAGCCACAGCTGAGTTACGCCAAGACTTTTTAAATAGCCTAAGTTCTGCACTATACCTTTCAGATCGCCACCGTGGCGGGAAAATTCAGCGCTTCGGTCGAGCCGATCGCCCATAGCGGCAATATGATCATTGCTGGGATCGCCATTGGCGAAGCGGTCGGGCGTTATTAAGTAAATGAGATCACTATTGTCGAAACCTTTTCGCGCAGATGAGCCCGCGGTGCGTTTGGCAATAGTGTAAGGGTAGCGAACAGTACTAGCGCCAAGCTTTTTGAAGTTCAAAAAAACGGTTTCGGTACTCAATGCTGGATCGATAGCCAGCGTAACAAACAGATAGTTTTTGTTCTCAGTTTTATCTGTCCGAACAATGGTTACTTTGTCCTCTGAGCTGCTGATTTGATAGCTGCTGATATCCTTGGCATAAATAGACAGTTGTACGGTCTTGCTGTGCATCCCGACCCACCAATTGGGAGGGTCAACCCGTACGATGTCTAGCGCATTGGCATTTACTTGGCCAAAGAACAGTGCCAAAAGGATGCAGCTCGCTTTCGCAGCATATTTGTTCTTCATTATTCAACTTCCTCTAGTCGGGCGGCAAAACCACCGCCGCTCGCAAGATAAACAGAGAGTGAATCTTTTGTGCCGACAATGTGACTATCGATGTCTAAGGCGTAGGGATTGCTGCGCCAGCTGGCATCTTTACCATCTCGATAGGTAGTTATTCGATAGCGTTTATCTTTGTTCAAAAAATCGAGTGGCAGCGTGATTGTGCGCGGCTTGTCATTGGTGATAGCGCCTAAAAACCAATCGCTTGAGTGCCTGTCCTTTCGTGCGAACGCGGCATACTCGCCAAACTCGGCGGCTAACGCCTTGCTTTCGTCCCAGTCGGTGACGACATCTTTAATAAACTGAAAGGCTTCGGGTTTAGCTAAATAGTTCTCGGGCAAGTCCGCTGCCATTTGAATCGGGCTATACAGCACAACGTAGAGCGCGAGTTGATGTGCGAGCGTACTTTTGACGCGATTTTCGGCGTCTAAACCATCCCAGGCGAGGTTAAATATTCCTGGGGTGTAATCCATCGGGCCCGCGAGCATCCGAGTGAATACCAAATTTACCGTATGCTCGGGTGGGTTAGGCGGGCTGCCCCAGGCATTGAATTCCTGGCCGCGAGCCCCCTCGCGTGAAATCCAATTGGGATAGGTTCGCCTAAGGCCAGTATCTTTGATGGGCTCATGGGTGTTTATACTGATCTTGCGTTTGGCGGCTTCGGTGATGTTGTATAGATATTCATTTACCATGAACTGGCCGTCGTGCCATTCACGGCGCACGATACCTTGCTCGTCAACTCTTTTGATGTTGCCTCCATCTGCCACGTAACCTGTTTTTATTTGGCTAACACCATGGTTAGCGTAGAGATTCAAGGCCTCCGACATCTGATTACGGTAGTTAGTTACATTTCCAGAAGTTTCATGATGGCCAATAAGTTTGACGCTTTTTGATGCGGCATATCGTGAAATTTCATGTATATCGAAATCTGGATAGTTTTTGGTGAAGCTGAATAGGTCGCCATTGTGAAACCAGTCGCCATCCCAACCTTCGTTCCAGCCTTCAACTAGTACACCATCGAAATTGTTTTCGGCGGCGAAATCCAGCAAGGCTTTTGTATTCTTTGTGGTAGCGCCGTGCTTTGCGCCGCTGCCCCACGTATTAACATCCAGATGCATGCCCCACCAAATGCCTAGGTATTTTCCGGGCTTGACCCAACTAACGTCGCCAAGTTTGTTGGGTTCGTTGAGGTTGAGAATTAAATCCGAGGTGATAAGTCCGGTGGCGTCTTTACTAATTTGAATCGTGCGCCAAGGTGAAAAAAAGCCTGCTTGCGTTTTTACTTTCGTGCCGTCGGACCAAGGCGTGAGGTCGGCTTTCAGGGTGCCTGGTCGACGTTGGTCCAAGGTCATGGCGGCATAGTCGGTGAGCGCCGCTTCGTGGATGCTCACGTGGGTGCCGCTGACTAGTTTGAACGTGAAAGGCGTGTGCACGCGGTCGACGGCATCAAATGCCGTGCGTTGATAGAGGTATTCGTAGCGGTTCCAGCCGCGCGCGGGTATCCACAGCGCTTCAGCTTCGTCAGCCTTAGCAATGACGAACTCTGTTTGTTCGTCGGTAATGGTCAGTGCCGATAGGTCTTTTTGCTTTGGCACCTCATAGCGTAAACCGATGCCATCGTTGAAGGCTTTTATATGGACTCGAAAGTGGCTGCCGTTTGAGTGTGTAAAGGTAGCAACTAGGCTCTTGTGATGATCGCGTATCCATCGTCTTTCTCCCCATGGCTGTTGCCATCGGCTATCGCTACTCGAGTGTTTATGGTGGGTGAGCTTAACGTCTTGTGCGAATTCGCCTTGCTGTAAAAAGGTCAAACCCAAGATTGACGGTTGAATAATCGATTCTTTATTTAGCTCAATACTATAGCGCGGGCGGCTTTCGTCATCGCTTAAGGTTATTTTTAGTTGTTCATCTGGACTGGTGATGGAAATGCTGGCGGCATTTCCGATAGTCGCTATGACACTAATACCTGCAAACAGAAAAAGGTGGCGCATGGGGAGCCCTTATTATTAAAGTACAGTCTCCCCCCATGCTATGTGGATGCTGGCCCCGATAAAACTCTGTGCATACGTATTCATCAAAATCACGTTAGGATGTTGTTAGCAGCTTTAATTGCTCGCTGTGAGATTTAAAATTTAGTGCGCAACCTTTGATGTAGCGTTGTAGCTGTTCGATTTTATACTTATGCGCCATGTCATTCCCGGGTTTTAATTGGGATGGATCGGGATAGATTCCCTTTCCGGTTAATAGGCAATTCCAAGAGACATTTGGGAAATAGGCATCGAGCTTTTGCCGTTCGAGCTCATCAGTAATGTTGTTGCCTGCCATCCACGAGGCAAGGATCGCGTGGAGCGAGCGCGAGATATGTTGGTTGTTGCCGTTGGCAATCCAGTAGTCGGTATCGGTGCGGCTCGAAATTCGGTAGTGGCAAACGATGTAATCGCGAATGGCATCGAAGCGCGCGTTGATGCGGTTGTTAAAATCCTGACGAAACTTATCGGTACCTTCGCCTTGATTATAGGCTTCAATGAAGCGCACTACTGTTTCCTGCACCATGTCCAATGCGGTCGCTTCTAAGGGCTCAATGAAGCCTTGTGATAAACCTATGGCAAGACAGTTCTTAGCCCAGTGTTGTTCAACGCGACCCACTTGGAATTTAATATGGCGCGCCTCTGTGTCGGCGTCGAGTAGACCAAGGTGTTCTCTAAATTCGGTTTCAGCTTTGTCTTCATCGCAAAAGCTAGAGCTGAATACATAGCCATTGCCAATTCGATTTTGCAGGGGAATATTCCACGCCCATCCGTATTTTAAGGCGGTTGAGATAGTTTGCGATTCTGGCTCGCCTGTTTGTTCTGTGGCGAAAACCACGGCTGAGTCATTGAACAAACTTTTCGCGCAGCTGTGATAGGGCACTTTTAAGGCTTTTTGAATTAACTGGCCGCGAAAGCCTGTGCAGTCAAAGAACAGGTCGGCCGCTATATGTTCGCCGTTATCGGTAACCAGTGTCTTAATATTGCCTTGGTTGTCAAAGGTAACGTCTTGCACCGTCGCTAGCTGATGTTTGACGCCTTTAGTGGCGGCTTTTTTGGCGAGAAATTTACCGAGCAAACCTGAATCAAAGTGATAGCCGTAATTTATTTCAAAGGGAAAGTTTGGCGGTGCAATAGGCGCTAGCTTTTGCTTTGCTAATTCTGTAGCGAGAAAAAAGTGGTCAGGGTGGCCTTCTAAATCTATACCTTTGCGCCGTAAGAAACTGTTATGGAAAAAAGCTGGAGCGGAGAATTCATCAGGCTGTGATAGAAATGGATGAAAATAGTGGTCGAAGCCTGATTTTACACTCCAATCTTTAAAAGTGATTCCGACTTTGTAGGTGGCTTGGCACTCGTTCATCCATTCGGACTCGGGCACGCCAATAGCACTGAAAAAACCACGCAGCGGCGGAGTGGAGCCTTCTCCCACACCAATTGTGCCAATATTTGGCGATTCCACCAGCGTGATATCGAACTTGTCCTTCCAGTGCACGGCCATTAGATTGGCTGCAATCCAACCTGCGGTTCCGCCACCTAAAATGACGATTTGTTTTTTCTCAGTATTCATACAACGTCTCTGCGTGGTTAAACGACTAGGTTATTAAGAAGCATTTTAAAAGTGACACCTTAATAAAATAGCAGTATTAAAATGAAAAAACCGCCCGACAAGCGGGGCTCGGCGGGCGGTTTTTTATCTTTCGCTCACAACTGACGTCGCAAGCACTACGCCAAGAACTAGTAGGAGTAGTTAACACCTAAGTAATATTGACGTCCAAACTCTTTGTATTCACCGAACGCATTGTCTGCGCCGTATTCTAGTACATCTGGTTCATTTGTTAAGTTGTTGATGGAAAATACTACATCAATTCCGTTATCAAATGCATAAGATGCTTGCGCATCGACTGTAGTGTAAGGTTGTGCTGTTACTGGTGTAGAGCTGCCAGGAATTGGCATGTTCAGGATGAACTCATCGCGATAACGAACATTCACGTGAGTGCTGAAATCACCGATATCCCAGAAGCCTGTTACACTCCATACATTCTCGGATAAGCCTGGTAAAGGAAGAGTTTGGCCGTACAAATTACCGCCGCTAATTTCTGTTTCAGACTCAGTATATGAATAGCTTGCTGTAGCGCCTAAGCCTCCGAAAATACCTGGTAGAGAGCTGAAGGTCTTAGTGCCCGCCAACTCGAATCCGCGAATGTAACCGCCGTTATCATTGTTTACGTAAGTTTCAAAGGCTCCGGCGTCTAATCCTGTTGGCACTTCTATACCTAATGAGTCAAACAAGTCTGTTCGCTCTTGTTGGGTATCTAGATAGATATACTGTTTTTCAACCAGACTTTCGATATCTTTCCAGAAAGCTGCAACGGTAATCGCGCCACCATCTTCAAAATAGTGCTCATAAGACAAGTCGATCTGGTTGGCCCTGAAGGGGTCTAGGTAGGGTGAACCCTTAGTCCAAACATTGTATTCGTTGCCACTGTTCCAAGAGCCTGCGCCGCCTTTCAATTGACCAACCGGTGGGCGACCCATCACTTTCGCTGCAGCGAAGCGCACGATGTCGTTTTCGGTGAGGTGGAAGTTGAGGTTAAGCGAAGGCAGTGTGTCGTTGAACTCTGGGCCGTACTTGACGTAGTCGTAGTTGTCTTGAGTCACGCCTAGGTCATCGGTGATATCGATGCCGTTGCCAGTGCCTACGTTCTGTACGCCGCTCGATTTGATGTCAGTTTCGATGTAGCGAACGCCCACATTACCGGTCACTTCAATGCCGCCAACTTCAGTGGCGAGATTGGCCATCAGGTAGAAAGCGTTGACATTCTCTTCCAGTAAGCCTGACTCAACGAAAGTCCAGTCTTGACTGAATACTTGCTTGCCTTCGTAGTTCCCAGCACCAAATATGCTGGTTGCTAGGGCGTCCATATTGGTAATAACTAAGTGGTCAGGAGCGCCTGCGACCGATTGAACCTGAGCAAAACCGTCTAATGCTTGTGGCACGCACGCGACTACTGGTGTTGATAAATTGTCATCACAGTAGTTACCGTCGCTATCTACGTTCCAGCTTTCAGCTATACCAGCAGCGTTGCTAAACAGGCCATCACGCGATCCGTATAAAAATGCGCCACGCTTGGAATCAAATTCACGCTCAGATACGCGTACGCCGGCCTCGATGGAAGAAAGTGCACCCCATTCTAGGTCGATTTTGTAGTCTAGCTTTACGCTGTTAACTTTATCTGTGTACTCGTGTGGATATTCTTCATAGCGTGACAAACGCATGGTGTTCAGGTCGGTAAAATCAACACCGGCGAAACTTGCAGTCGGTATACCGTCGCCATTGTGGCTGTAGGTGAAGGACTGGCCAGCAGCCTCTTCCCAGTCGGTCAGTACGTTGCCCGAGTAAGTTAAGTCGTAGGCATGCATGGATGCCAAGCGGTCTTTACGGGTTTTGGTGCCTTCACTGGTGGCGATATCAGCAGTCAGTGTTTGGCTGTCGGTGATATTCCACTCGAGGTTTAAACCAAAACTTTCGCTGTCGGCTTTCGTTGATTGATCTTCCGTGCGGGACTCAAACCAAGGGCTTGATTTCTCGTCGGTTTTTGCTTCGGTAATGTCAACGGTTGCGCCAGTAACTATACCGTTTGAAACGGTGGTGTTAGACAGCGCGAAGGTGCTATCGTTTTGTAAGCCCCCGACAGTGATGCCGTGTCGAGTATCGGTGCGATCAAAGGTGGATTTAAAGTAGTCAAGCTGAGCTTTAAAGTTATCGGCGGGTTGGAATACCACGGTGCCCATGAAACCATCGCGCTCGTCTGTACCTGTACCAGCTTGCCATTGGAAGGCGCGGTTACGTAATTCTGCACCCTGATTATAACCAATCTGGTCGTCTGCACCTGCACGGGCGCCTACGAAGCTGTTGGGCTGATCCATGTGGGTATAGCCGAGTGCTAAGCCAACCATATCGTCGGCAAACTTGCCTTGGTAGGACAAGCTGTAGCGGTTCCCGTATTCGTCTGCGCCAACACTTTCGGCGGAGTCATTATATGAGGCGCGGATAGTGGCATTAAAATTGTGTTCTTTTTCTGAATCAAGCGGGTTAACCGTTTTTAGGTTAACGATACCGGCGACGCCGCCTTCGATCATAGAGGCTTTAGGAGATTTATATACGGCAGCTTGGGTAATCAGCTCTGCAGGGTATTGGTCAAAAGACATCCAACGGGTGCTTTCGGTATAGCCAGAGGTAGAAGCCTGTTCGCGACCATTTAGGGTGGTTTGAATGAAGTCGCCATTCATACCGCGAATGTTTAACTGTGAGGATTGTCCGTTGCTACGCACGGTGGTTACACCGGGTACGCGACCGAGCGCATCTGCAATAGATTGATCTGGCAGCGATGACATGGCGCCGGCGTCAATAATATCGGCAATAGTGTCGGCGTCGCGCTTGGCGTCAACTGAATTCAAAATCGAAGTGCGAATACCATAAACTTGAATTTCTTCAAGCGAATCGATTGCCTCTTTTTCTGCATCGCTCACCTGCGCAAAGGCGCCAGCTGAAGATGCAGCTAATATCGCTGCTGACAATAAGGTCGGTGCAAAGCGCAGACTTTTGCTTGGGTTATAACGGCTGCTCATAGGGTATCCCTCAGATTACTTATTATGATCACGGTTTAGCGGTGATGAGAAAACCATGCTAATGACGCAAGGCCTTTTGTCACAAGGGACTACATACGTATTCATAGCTATGCAGGCTTATGCATACGAATGCGTAACGGTGTTTTTCGGCACAAGTGTACAAAGCGGGTGCGGAAAACTTCTCTGGAATCAGTTTAGGCGAGAAAACTTACACTGGGTGGGATGAAAAGATCTGAGAGGAAAGGTTAATAGGCCAGAAACAACAAAGCCCGCTAGAGCAGGCCTTATTGTCTAACTCACAGGCAATGTCGACTAGATATCGCCGTAAACAGGGAAACGTTTGCAGATGTCCAACACCTTGGCTTTCACTTCTTCGATTTTCGCCTCGGCCTTGCCACTTTCTAAGGCCTCTAGCACGTCGCACATCCAGTGGGTTAGCTGCACGGTTTCTTCTTCTTTAAAGCCTCGGGTGGTGATGGCGGGGGTGCCAACACGCAGACCAGAGGTTACGAAGGGCGAGCGTGGGTCGTTCGGTACGGCGTTTTTGTTCACGGTGATGTTGGCGGCGCCTAGGGCGGCGTCGGCATCTTTACCGGTGTACTCTTTGCCAATCAAATCAACCAGCATTAAATGGTTTTCGGTGCCGCCGGAAACGATTTTAATGCCGCGCTCGATGAAGGTAGCGGCCATGGCTTTGGCGTTCTTCACAACCTGTTGTTGATAGGCTTTGTACTCGGGGCTCATGGCTTCTTTGAAGCTCACCGCTTTGGCTGCGATCACGTGCATTAATGGGCCGCCTTGACCGCCCGGGAATACCGCTGAGTTCAGCTTCTTCTCGATGGCTTCGTTGGCTTTGGCCAGAATCAAACCGCCGCGTGGGCCGCGCAAGGTTTTGTGCGTAGTGGTGGTGGTCACGTCGGCAATTTGTACCGGGTTAGGGTAAACACCGGCGGCTACAAGGCCTGCAACGTGTGCCATATCCACGAATAAGTAAGCGCCTACTTTGTCGGCGATGGCGCGGAAACGCTGCCAATCCATGATTTGTGAGTAAGCAGAGAAGCCGGCCACGATCATCTTTGGCTTGTGTTCAACGGCCAAGCGCTCAACTTCATCGTAATCAATCACGCCGGTTTCGGTGTTGATACCATACTGAACCGACTTATAGACTTTGCCAGAAAAGCTGACAGAAGCGCCGTGGGTCAAGTGACCACCGTGGGCTAAACTCATACCAAGAACGGTGTCGCCCGGCTCACACAGCGCGGCATACACAGCACCGTTGGCTTGCGAGCCTGAGTGCGGTTGTACGTTGGCGTAATCTGCTCCGAACAGCTCTTTAGCGCGTTCGATAGCCAAAGATTCGGCCACATCGACGTATTCACAGCCACCGTAGTAGCGCTTGCCTGGGTAGCCTTCGGCGTACTTGTTGGTCAGTTTGGTGCCCTGGGCAACCATAACCATGGGGCTGGTGTAGTTTTCAGAGGCAATCAGTTCGATATGCTCTTCCTGACGGCGCTCTTCGTTTTGGATAGAGGCCCACAGTTCTGGGTCGTAGGATGCGATGGTCTGTGATTTATCAAACATGGGTAAGCCCTGCTGTAGCCTGACAATGATGAAAATTTGAAGGCGCGCATTGTACATCATTCGAGCGGCTTAGGGCCGTTGAATTATTTCGATACACAATATAACTGCCTGTATTGTTTCCTATAGGAAACTCAAATTTACTATAGGAAACATTGCATCACAAGTGAGAATATTTAACGGGTTAAATTCGTGATCGGGCATCTGAGACAAAACAGAGCCACACAAGTGGCCCTGCTAGAAAGCGGACGAAAAAAGTTAATTATAGGGGGAGTTGATATAGAAGCTATCGTTCCGGCCATCAATGCCGATAGGTTTAGCGCTAACGTTGGATGCGCCGGTGATGAGATTGAAGCTGTCGCTGGCACTTAGTTTGTAGCGCTGCAGGTTTTGATACACAACGGGCAAACCGCAGCTCGCTTGGGTACGACTGGTGCTGACGCCTTCGCGCAACACATAAACGGCGCCGGTACCATCCACTACACCATGACCGCTGGCGTTAAAGAAAATGGAGGTTGCTTCGTCGGCACCGATACCCGTTGTGTTGCTCGGTAGGTTGGCCATAAGCACCATGAGCCGGCCCATGCGGTCGCGCTCGGCAAAGTGGGTGTCAGTAATGAGGTTTTGCATTATCGGCGTCGATAAAAAATCGCGGCTGATGTTGATGTAGGGGTGGCATAAGTCAGTTACCGCTTCATCGGAGTAGATGCCGGCAATGCCGTCTGGGTCGTAAATGTGCTGTGATTGCACGGCATTGCCTGCCGAGGTGCCGCCGATCACGCCGCCCTTTTGATAAACGTAATCAATCGCCGCCGCCAGTTTTGTACCTGCCCATTGATTTAGATAGTCGGATTGGTCGCCACCGGCAATCCAAACAAATTCTGCACTTTTGACCGCCCACTCAACATAAGCGTCGTTAGCGAGGCTTTGTCGATCGACAATTAATGTTTCTACTGAGTCGGCATTGGTTAGGCCCTTCAGGTAACTGTTATAGGCATCTGAGCCGCTGGTGCGCAGTACCACGATGTCACCGCCCTGAATTTGTGGCGCAACGCGATGACTAAAAGCGGCATCCACATCAGCGCCGCCGCCCATAAGCAATAGGGCGCCGTTACCTGAACTCAAGCTGGCGCATTTATCTGCGGAGGCGCCAAGTAAGCTGCTAGACAGTTGGCTTGGCTTGCTTGGCCTAGCACCGTAGCTGCAGTTGTCCTCGTCGCCACCTGATCCACCATCGCTGTCAAAGCCAGAGGCTAACAAGGTGTAATTACCTCTACCGCGGTAGCGAGTGATTTTTATGTAATAGCGGCCTGCGCTGTTGGCGTTTGCTGTACCTACTTCTGTGCTGCTGCTGGTTTGTGCAGAGGCGGTATAGGCGCCACTGCTGGGATAAAAAAACCAATCGAAATCGTCGCCACTGCCATGGCTAAGGCTGATAGTTAAGTTCGCCGCTTGAGAGAGGTCGAGATAATACCAATCTACATCACGACTGCCAGAAATGCTGCCGGCCACAGGTGTGTCGGCGCATAAGCCGCCATTGGCGTTGGATTCTTTATCGTTGGATTCCTGCTCGCTGGTCACGCAGGCGAGTGCGCTAAATGACAAGCCAGCAAGCGCAAGCACCGATAATAGCGTTTTTATAATCTTCATCTTTTCTTGCCCTTCGTTATTTTTGTTGGGCAGAGCTACATCTTCTGCGCGATCAAGCTTGGAACTGATGAAGATTTATGTCCAAGCACTGGGCGCATTTTGAAAACAAATTGGTCTTTTGTTACACGAACGCCTAACAGGCTTGTTTGCTATTGGCTAGCAACTTTCGAGTAGGCCTTGCATTTGGTCTGTGGATAAAAGCTTTCGCTGTTGTACGAGTTCCACAAAAGATACCTTAAGTTGATTGGATTCGTTGATCAGTTCACTGGTGAGTTTATAGCCGAGCAGGGGATTAAATAGCGTTGCTAGTGCATGTGACTGGCGTAAGTTTTTCTCGCACTGATCAGTATTTGCCTCGATGTGATCGACGCATTTTTCGCGTAGCAATTGGCAGCCAATCAGCAACCTATCCATCGCTGTGAAAAGGCATTCCGCCATTAGCGGCTCGAATGCATTCAGTTGTAATTGCGCCTGCTCCGCCGCCATGCAAACGGCATGGTCTTTACCGATAACATCGAAAGCAATTTGATTGATGGTTTCTGGAATCACGGGATTTACCTTGCCAGGCATGATGGAAGAGCCTGGCTGCATTTTAGGTAAATGAATTTCGTTGAAGCCGCAGTGTGGACCAGAGCTTAATAAGCGAAGATCATTGGCTATTTTCGACAAATTTATTGCCAGTCGTTTCAGTGTCGAGGATACGTCTACTAAGTCGCCGGTATCCCAGCTGGCCTGCAGGAGGTCATTGCTGTGTTTAAGGTTTAGGCCGGTCAATATGCGGAGATTCCCGAGTGCATGTGCACGAAAATCTGGGCTGGCGTTAATACCTGTACCGATGGCTGTACCTCCTAGGTTGACATTTAATAAGTGAGTGGTGGTGGTTGTAATGCGATTTTCGCATTGCTGTAAACTTTGTCCGAAGGCAGTAAATTCTTGCCCCAGTGTCATCGGCACAGCATCCTGCATTTGGGTGCGGCCAACTTTCGCAATATGGGAAAAAGCTTGGCCTTTTTTCAAGAAGCTTTGAACCAATTCGCTTAGCTCTGAGGTGAGTGTTTGGCTTTGGTAATACAGCGCTAAGCGCAGCGCCGTAGGGTAGACGTCATTGGTTGATTGGCCACAGTTTACGTGGTCGTTTGGGTGCAAATATTGGTATTCGCCTTTGTTGTGGCCAAGTAATTCTAAGCCTCTATTGGCCACTACTTCATTGACATTCATGTTAGTGGATGTTCCAGCACCGCCTTGCAATAGGCTAACTGGAAATTGATCGTGCCATTGGCCTTGGATAATTTCCTCGCAGGCATTGCTTATTGCTCGCGCTAAATGTGGCGCTAAATCGGCTGTTTGTGCATTCGCCTGGGCGCAGGCGATTTTGATTTGTGCCATGGCCGTTAAGAGCCGCGGAAATGCAGACAGCGGCTTGCCCAATTGGGAAAAGTTTTCCAGTGCTCGTTGGGTTTGCACACCGTAGTAAACGTAGCTGTCGATAGCTCGTGAACCAATGGAGTCCATTTCTAGGCGGGTATTGTTCATATGGGGTGCTCGCAGTAGGCAGATGAGCGCCATTGTGCGCTGGTGCTGCGCCGTGTCATCTAGGCTGGCGCATATTTGAAGCAGAGAGGGAGCTGGGTGTAAAAGTGCCTTCTGGCAGCTAACGCAGCGACTTACAGATTTGCGACACACTTGTACAAGCAGGTGCGACATGAAGCGCCTGATCTGCATTGCCACGATCGCATAAGTGGCTGATTTTAAAAACTATTTTTCTATCCCAATCAGGCTTCTGGCGGCTGCGCGCCGGATTGAACCTAGGTCAACATTGCCGTAAAACTAATAGCCATTAACAACTCGTGAGACCACCCATGCGCTTTCAAACTTTATTAACACCGTTTTCGACGGCCTTAACGAGGGTTGCAGCGCGCTATTGCCTCAGTGAGTGGTTTGACGAGTAACGCTTCCCTGTGTGTCCTTTTTGAGCCCGTTCGCGGGCAATTTTTCCGCTGATTTTTTGACAAAACCAATAATGAATAGAGTGTGCATCATGCCAAATAAAACCTTGTTATTTCGTTCCATTCGGGCCGCTTTGGGTCTTACTGCTGTGCTAGCGGTTAACGCCGGCGCACAAACCCCAGAGACGCTAGACTCACTGGAAGAAATCTTCGTAACCGGCACTAACATTAAAGGCCTTGATTTAGAAGGCGCGGTTCAGGCAGTACAAATAAACCGCGAAGATATCGTCGCCAGCGGTGCCAATTCGCTGAGCGACCTGTTTGACGAAATCTCCATCACAGGCGGCGGCACAGGTACTTTTACCACTGAGGGCTCAGGACCACAGTCTGGTCAGTCACCTGTAGGTGCTTCCGGTATCTCTCTGCGTGGTTTAGGTACCGGCTCCACCTTGACTTTGGTTAACGGTCGCCGCGTCAGTGTTAGCTCATTTGCTAAAGGCAGTGAGTCTTTTGTTGATACTAACAGCATTCCCCTGGCAGCCATTGAGCGTGTTGAAATTTTGCCCAGTGGCTCTTCCGCACTTTATGGTGCCGATGCCGTTGCGGGTGTTGTGAATTTAATTTTGCGCGAAGATTTTGACGGCTTTGAAGTCGATGTGAATTATGGCGATTCATGGGCAGATACGGATGATGGTCGTTTCAATATTAACGCCGTTTGGGGTCACACCACCGATAACACCAACACCTTAGTGGTGGTAGATTATTACAAGCGCAACGCCACCTTTGAGCGCGACCGCGAAGAGACTGCGCAGTCTAAGCGCCCAAGTTTAGATGGTATCTATCCTTCATTTAATGATGGTTACTGGATGGGTCCGCACCCTGTATTTGGTGGCTTGGGTGATGTGATCGAGTCTGGCTGTGCAACACCGGCTGATGGTGAGTTTGGTGAATACTGCGCATTAAATCAGAACGGGTTTTACAGTTCGGAAGGTGACCTAGAGGCCTTGGGCGCAACAGCACAGTTTAGCGTTAATCTGTCTGAGAATTTAACCTGGTTCAATGAATTGATGGTACAAGATAACCATTCAAATGGTGTGTCTTCGCCTAAATCGTTTAATTTACCGGTGAGTGCATTTCACCCAGGTTGGAATCAGGATGCTGATCTTGCGGCAGGCATTATTGCCTCCGCCGATGACGGTGGTTTTGGTTCTTTCCCAAGCGATACGGTAGCAGATGTTATTTTGTCTGCGGGCGATGATTACATGACCGCCTATGGCTCTTTTCCCGACGCCCGTGCAGTTGAGGTAGATACCCAGTCTTACCGTATTGTTTCAGGTTTGCGCGGTGAAATTAATGACTGGAGCTGGGAAACCGCGCTGTCTTATGGCAATAGCCAATCGACCCAAAACGCCACCGATGGTTTCTATGTGCGCGAGCTAGTCACCAACGCGCTATTGGGCAACTTATGTACTGATGGCAGTTTAGTGGATCAATATGCAGTGGATATTGCCAACCGCGATTATACTTACAATGGCAATAGTGCCTGTGAAGACAGTGGTAAAACCACGCTATGGTACAGCCCCTTTGGCGGCCAAGCGAACCAGCAAGTGGATGCAGACTTCTTCCGCACTACGGCCACTCGAGAGGGTGAGTCGGAGTTGACAGCGATTGATGCGAAAATTTCCGGCGCCTTGTTTACACTGCCAGCGGGTGCTGTAAGCGCGGCATTTGGTGCGGAATATCGTGAGGAATCGGCACAGGACACACCGTCGTCAATTGCCTTAGCCACCGATCTAAACGATGACCCAGTGATGGGATTTTCTGCGACGCAAGTGCAATACGATCGCGAATTGTTCGCCGCCTTCGCCGAATTTTACGTGCCTATCACAGAGCAATTCGAAGTGCAGTTGGCGGCGCGTTTCGATGACTACAGTGACTTTGGTTCAAGCACCAATCCAAAGGTTGGCTTGCGCTATCAGCCGATGGACGAGCTGACTTTCCGTGCCAACTGGTCAACCTCTTTCCGTGCACCAAGCTTGGCGCAAGCCGGCCAAGGAACAACGCTGACAAGTTACACCGCTTTCTGTGATGAGAACCCTGGTTTTTCCAATACAGAGTTCGGTGATTTGTGTGATGGCGCGACTAAGTCGCAAAGTTTAAACACCGAAGTGGTAGCGAATGCAGGATTAGAGCCAGAGACCGCGGAAACTTGGTCGGTCGGTATGTTGTTGCGCCCAACGGATAATATTGAAATCAACCTTGATTACTGGAATATCGAATATGAAGATCTAGTAAAGCTTGAGGAAAATGATTATATCGCGCAAACCATTAATGGCACTAACGACGGCCAAGTTGTGCAGTCTACAGATTTCGCCGATTTGCCAACTGGCACGCCAGGTATTTTGGTGGATCCGGTAACTGGTGAGTTGTTGGATGCGCATTTCCAACTAGTTAACGCAGGTTATCAAAAGACCGACGGTGTCGATCTTTCCTACACCCAGTACATCGATTCCGATGTAGGTAGCTTCACCTTAACCTGGGATGCCTCATACTTAAGTAACTTTGAAGAGAAAGTATCGGACGCGACTAAGATCGAAAACTGGGCTGGCGAATTCCGCTTCCCACGGTTGAAATCTAACGCTGCGGTTTCCTGGCGCAACGACGGCTGGCGCGCGCGCTTGTCGGCTAACTATGTTCACAGCTACCGCGATGATTTGCGCGATGTACGCGCAGAAACCCTCGATAACTATGGCTTAACGAAAGACGATGAAGTGACTATACCGTCGGTAACTTTGTTTAATGCCAACATCGGCTACGTGTTTAACAATGACTCTTACTTACAGCTAAGTGTGAAGAACTTGCTAGATAAGCGTGCGCCAGATGTGTTTGGTTCTTCGTCAAATGTTGATTACAGCAACCACTCCATTATGGGTCGCTTTGCCACACTGCGTTATAACTACGTGTTTTAATGGTCGTCTACAATTAATGGCACTTAGAAATGGTTAGGTGCTGAGGTTAATCGACTCGATTAATTAGCTTGTTATACAACGAAAGAGGTTGGCTCGCCCTTAGTAGGGTTTTAACCTGCTAAGGGCGTTCATGTTTATGCAAAATTCAAAAATACAGGAAGAGTTGACCCCAAAAACCGCCGCCCCGGTAGCTATCAGCATGCCTGATACTTGGCTAATCTTAATGGTGATTGCCTTGGTGGCTTGGGGTTTAGGTTGGTTGATCCCCGGTGGCTATTTCACCGAAGCGCTCATGATCGATGGTCGCAGTGTCATTGTGCCCGAGTCCTTCGTCCAGTTGCCTGAAGCGCAGGGCTTGCCCTTGTTTGCAGAGGGTGGCGCTATGGGGCTTTTAAATACCTTATTTGAAGGTTTGGTTGCCGGTGATAAGTGGGGTTCCGCCATTGGCGTTTTCGCCTTCATCTTAATCACCGGTGGTGCCTTTGGTGTGGTATTTGCCACCGGCGCCGTTGACGCCGGTATTGGTAAATTGGTTGGCACAGAAACCAAGTCCACGGCTTGGCTTTTGCCGACCTTGTTCTTGTTATTTTCTCTCGGCGGTGCTGTATTTGGCATGGGTGAAGAGGCAATCCCGTTTACCTTGATGCTAGCGCCGGTGCTAGTGCGATTGGGCTATGACGGCTTGTCAGCGGTTGTGGTGACTTACCTTGCCACTCAAGTGGGTTTTGCGACCTCGTGGATGAATCCGTTTGGGGTCGCAATTGCGCAGGGTATTGCCGGCGTGCCCTTGCTATCTGGCGCACAAGTACGCTTGGCGATATGGCTATTTTTCACAGCGCTGGGCATGGTGTGGATCTGGCGTTATGGCCGGCAATTAAAAAATGGTGTGCCCTCGCTGAGCGCGCAAACTGACACGCGTTTGGTGGCGTGCGATAACGACAACACTATCGCCACATTCGAGCGCGGCCACTGCCTCATTTTAGCGGTTTTATGTGCCGGTATTTTTTGGATGATTTGGGGCGTAACTGTGCGCCAATACTATTTGCCAGAAATTGCCAGCCAATTTTTTTGTATGGGTTTAGCCGCTGCTGTTGTTGGCGTCTGGTTTAAGTTAAATGCGATGACCGCCAATAGCGCTATCGCAGCCTTTCGGCACGGTGCGGCGCAACTATTACCCGCCGCTATGGTGGTGGCCTTTGCCAAAGGTATTGTGCTACTGCTCGGTGGCGATGATCCAAATCAACCTAGTTTACTCAACACTTTGTTGTTTTACGCCGCAGGTGCCTTAGGCGAGCTGCCCTCGACGCTGACAGCTTGGGGTATGTATGTTTTTCAGAGTGTATTTAACTTCTTTGTGACATCGGGATCAGGTCAAGCCGCGTTGACAATGCCGATCATGTCGCCATTATCAGATCTATTAGGCGTTACTCGGCAAACTGCTGTATTGGCGTTTCAGTTGGGCGATGGCCTGACTAATATCTTAATACCTACCAGTGCGGCGTTAATGGGATGTTTAGGCGCGGCGCAGATAGAGTGGTTAGTTTGGATTAAATTTATTTGGCGTTTCTTTCTAGTCATTTTTTGCGTCGCAAGCCTTTGCGTGATTGGCGCCAGTTTGACGGGTTTCTAAGGGTTTTGGTTATGTTGTTAATAAAAAATGCGCAGGTATTCGCGCCCCAGGCCTTAGGTAATGTCGATCTGCTAATTGCCGGCGGAAAAATAGTGGCTATGGAAAAGCAGCTCAATGTCAGCGGCTTTAAGCTTGACGAGTATGACGCCGCAGGTCAGTGGCTGGTGCCCGGCTTTGTTGATTCCTTGGTGCATATCACTGGCGGTGGCGGCGAGGGCGGCTTTGCCACGCGTACGCCTGAGCTCAACGCCGTTGACGCGATCAAAGCAGGTGTTACCACAATGGTCGGGGTGTTAGGTACAGATGCGACTTGTCGCAGTCTCGGCGAGTTGTTTGGTAAAACGCAAGCGCTGAATGCTATTGGACTGCATTGTTACATGCATAGCGGCAGCTACCAATTGCCGGTACAAACCTTAACGGGCGATTTGCGCAAAGATATTATGTTGATTGAACCTGTAATCGGCGTAGGTGAAATTGCTATTGCCGATCATCGCGGTTCGCAACCTTCGTGGCGCGAACTGGCGAGGGTTGCTAGCGACGCTAGAGTTGCAGGCATGCTTTCAGGAAAGTCCGGCGTCGTAAGTATCCATGTTGGTGAAGATGAATCGGCGCTTGATGTATTACATGAAGTTGTGACTAATACGGCGCTACCGATTAGTCAGTTTTATCCCACACACATGGGTCGCAGTGACAGTTTAATTGCAAAAGGTGCGGCCTTTGCGCGTCTAGGTGGCTACCTTGATTTCACCACCAGTACCACCGACGACATTCTTGCCATGGGTGAGCGCCGCGCCAGTGAGTCAGTGCAGATTGCATTAGAAAAAGGTGTGCCGCTATCGCAAATGACGTTTTCATCAGACGCGCAAGGCTCGCTGCCGCATTTCAACGCAGCGGGTCAGCTAGATGGACTTGAAGTGGGCGGTATTGGTAGTCTTTGGGAAGAAGTGGCGCTTCTCATTGAGGCTAAGGTGTTAAGCGTTTCCGACGCTTTAAAGCTGATTACCGAAAACCCGGCGCGCATTCTTGGACTTGCACAGGGCAAAATTGCGCTCAATGGTGGCGCCGACTTCGCCATTATAGATTCCGAGCGGATGGCGGTGTCTGGCCTTGTCAGCCAAGGTAAATGGTTAATGCGCGATAGTAAAATTCTGGCCAAGTCTATGTTTGATCGCTAACCGATGACCAGCCAGCACTTGCCCATCAGCGTTTTGCTTTACGAGCTGGCTGACAGCTCGGGGATGGCGCGCGAGGTCATGTTACAGGCTTTGGAAACAGCGAATCGCGTGTTGGATAAACAAATATTTTCTATTGCGCAGAGCCGCGACCACAATGCGTTGCGTATGTTTTCGGGCCAGGTTGTTGTGCTCATCGGTTCAATGCTCTGGCCCAAGCGCGCGCACCAAAATGTCGACCTGAATGAATTAGTTCTACTGCAGATTAAGCGCAATGTTCATGTAATGGCGTTGGGCAATGCAGTGGTACATTTAGCCGCGAGTGGTGCATTGGATAATAAGCGGGTCTCTGCACATTGGCAGTTACTGGATAGCTTGCGCATTAAATTTCCAGCGCTTAATCCGAGCGCGGCGCTATTTGAGTGGGCGCCACCCTTAACCACCTGTGCCGGTGAGTTGGCTAGTTTGCATTTAGCCTTGCATTGGATTCGCTTGCTGTGTGGCGCTGGCATCGCAACGCAAGTGGCCGATTGGCTGCAGTGCGATAAAATTCGCCAGGGTAACGAACGGCAAAAAGTTCCCCTACAGACCCATTTAGGCTCTCAGGAGCCAAAGTTGCTAGAGGGCGTACTGCTTATGGAAGCCAATATAGAGGAGCCTCTGGCGACCAGTGAAATTGCCGATTATTTAGGCATCTCACGACGTCAGTTGGAGCGCTTATTCAAAAAATATTTACAAGAAGTGCCTTCGCGCTACTATTTGAATCTTCGTTTAGATGCTGCAAAAAAACTATTGCTAGAGAGCAATCTTTCAATTGTGGAAATCGGTTCTCGCTGTGGCTTCTCTTCGGGGCCACATTTTAGTACCGCTTATCGACAGCGCTTTCAGCAGACGCCGCGCGAGGAGCGCAGTCAATTCTTGAACTCGGTGGATTAAATAATGCGATTTCTATTTTTCTTTGTAGTCTTAATGCTGTCGTTTTCGTTTGGCTCAATGGCGTTAGCCGGAGGAAAATTATTGATCGTCGGCGGTGCTTTAGAAAGCTCCAATGCGCAAGTTTACAGCGCTTTTATCGATGCAATTCCGGCGCAAGCGAAAATTGCCATTGTCCCAGCGGCTTCGGGTCGTCCAACGCTTTATGCGGAGAAATTTCGTAAGGATTTGAATCGCTACGGCGTTACCAATGAGCGGATAGTGATTCTTCCTCTCGCGCTCGTCGATGATCGTTCAACGGAAGTGGACGAAAGCAAGTGGCAAGACAACGCTTATTCTACTGATTTACTTGCATCGCTAGCGGGGGTGCAAGGTTTTTGGTTTGTAGGAGGAGATCAAACCCGGATAACGCAACTTCTAATGCGCGATGGTGAAGAAAGCCCGCTACTGAGATTCATTCGGGACAAGCTACAATCCGGTGCGATTGTTGGTGGTACTAGCGCTGGTGCGGCAATGATGAGTCATCAAATGATTGCCGGTGGCGATAGTATTAGCGCACTTTTGACATCGCCCGCCGAGGCTTATACCGGCATGGAGAGTCAGGAGTTAGGCCAATTATATTGGCAGCCAGGATTGAATTTATTGCCCGGCATCTTGGTGGATCAACACTTTGATCGCAAGGCGCGTTTGGGCCGGCTAGCCGTTGCAATGTGTAGGCTAAAGCAAGGCTACGGGCTTGGAGTGGACGAGGATACCGCGGCTTTCGTTGATCTGGAAAAGCAAAGCCTACGCGTATTGGGGCGCGGCAACGTGATTTGGCTTGAGGCTGCTACTGGCGGTTGTAACCTGCGTGGGGATTCGCTCGAACAAGCGGGTGTCGCAACTGAGGTTATTCGTCAGTTCTCGCTATCGGTCATGGCAGCCGGAGATAGTTGGCAATGGAGCCGTAAACTATTTAAATCCAGTGACGGCAAGCAGAAAACTGTTGGCCAAGAAGCCTTTGCCGGTGGCGTGCATTCCGGTGGTGGATTTGCACTGGCGAATGCGAGATTGGACCAAAGTTTGGGTTTTGATTTGTTGGATAACAGTGATACCAAGCAACTTGATCGATTCACGCTGGCTCGATTTCAAAACCATGATTACTTAATTCGCTATCAATTTAAGCAATCCCCCAAAAGCGAAGGCTATTGGGGCTATCTCGATGGAACTAAAGACAGTTACTCTGCTGTTAATGTCATTTTCTCTGTCGAACTGCGTCGTTTATCAGAAAGGCTTATTCCATGATGTATGTGCGACCGTGTCTACTTTCGGATTTAGAAGCTTTAGAGCAGTTGGCCTACGATAGTCCGGTGGGCTTAACATCATTGCCGGAGGATCGCGATCGCCTGATAAGGCGATTGCAGTGCAGTGTGGAATCATTCGCCAAAGAGGTGATTGAGCCTGCTGACGAGGAGTATCTATTTGCGCTAATCGATGCTGACACAGATAGGGTAGTGGGTGTTAGCGGCATTCTAGCTTGCGCTGGAAAGCATGAACCCTATTTCAATTTTCGGCTGGACAAGCACTACGTATTTTCGCCAAATTTAAATCAGCGCCATGTGCAAGATCGCCTCATTCTCTGCGCCGATAACAATGGCAAATCGGTATTTAGTGGTTTTTTTATAGCCGATAAATTTAGCACTAAAACCAGCATAAATTTACTGGCTCAAGCCAGAATTCTCTACATGTCCAGCTACCCAGAGCGGTTCTGTGATGAGGTTGTAGTGGAGTTTGTTGGGGTAACCAATAATCAAGCAGAGTCACCGTTTTGGAATGCCCTGGGTAAAGCTTTTTTTGCCATGGAGTACGATCAAGCAGAGCATTATTGTGGTACTTTGAGTAAATCCTTTGTTGGAGAGTTGATGCCGCCACAACCTATCTATACGGCATTGTTATCGCGCGATGCGCAGGCCGTTATCGGCCGCCATGATAAATGCTTTGATGACTTGCTGGCGGCTGCTTTGTCGGAAGGTTTTAGCAATACACCCTATGTCGATGTGTTTGATGCGGGCCCCTGCTTTTCATGCAAAAAGCAAGAATTAAAAAGCTTCAGAAGCAGTTCAGTTGACGGCGCTAATGTGGGTGAAAACTATTTGATTTGCGGTGGGGACGGTTTGGCTTTTCGCTGTCAGTTAATCGATAAAAATACCGGTCTTGATCATGTCCCTGCAGCGAATCGCCGTTATCTGGTTCAGGAGTCTTTGCGTTGAATATTCGCCCTGTACAAATTTCAGATATATCGGATCTGCAAGAGTTTATGCCGAGGGCGAGCTGTGTCTTCGGCTCGCAATTAGCCCGTACATGGCAGATAGAAAACCAGGTTAAGGAGTCTGTGACTGCTTTTTTGTACGGGGAAGGCGAGTCTGCTTCAAATTACATATTCGTGGCCTATGAGAACGCTCAGCTCATGGGGATGCTCGAATTACATACGCTCATTGGTTACGGTATTAACTGTTTAAGCTACAGTCGTTCTAAGGCATTGCATCGGTCCGATATGTTGTCCGTATGTCACGAGCAGCAGGTGATCACGCTTGATCAGGGATTGCTAGGTCAGCACTCTCTGGCGCTATGTGTTGTGGCAAATGGAAGGGAAAGCTTAGCGAAGGATTTGATCTCGGCGGCACTTGGTTTTTTAGCGTCGGGCCAGGATAAGTTTTCCGGTCATATCTGTGTTAGCTTACCAGTAAGCAGTGGCGAGCATTTTTGGCGCGTTACTGGCTTGCCCTTAACTGGCATATCTTACCAAGACTGCAATCACCATCATGCTGAGCTATTACCTCAAACTCCGCTTTATGAATGCTTCCTGGACGGTGCTTTGTTGACGGCTGACAGCAATGATGCGCTGCATGAGCCGTTAGCGATTTGGCTGAGGCAGCAAGGATTTATCGATAGCGCTAGACTATCCGTCTTTGATGGCGGCCCGATATTGACCCGTTTGTTGGGTTAGATCTATTCTTTTTTTGATAGCCAGCGCTCAATGTTTTCGGCCGTTGATGGTCGGCAAAAGAGATAGCCTTGGCCGAAATTACAGGCATTGTCGTGCAGGAACTTTTGTTGTTCTCGAGTCTCGACGCCCTCTGCGATGACCTCTAGGTCTAGGCTGTGACCCATCGCGATAATTGCTTTTGTTATTGCCATATCATGTGTGTTTTTTGGTATGTCAATGACGAAGGACTTATCTATTTTGAGTCGCCTAATGGGTAGCGATTTTAAGTAGGATAGTGACGAGTAGCCAGTGCCGAAGTCGTCGATGGCTACCTCTATGCCCATGTTTTTCAATTCTTTTATGAGCTTGATGGCTTTTTCAATATCTTCCATCATGAAGTTTTCGGTTATTTCAATTTCTAAGTATTGTCCTGGAATTTGATGTTGCTCAAGTGCGTTTGACAGGGTTCTTAGTAAGTCACCTTGGCGTAATTCCGCGCCTGAAATGTTAATGCCAATTCTGGGAACGGCGATATTTCTATCGAGCCATTGACGGATTTGCGCACAAGACCGATTGATTACCCATTCGCCAATTTTGACAATCAGGCCACTTTCCTCCGCTAGGGGGATGAACAAATCAGGCGGGATCATGCCTTTGATCGGATGAATCCATCGAATTAACGCTTCCATGCCGATAAGCTCTTCCGAGGCCAGATGAAACTGGGGTTGGTACCAAAGCTGCATTTCGTTCTGCGCTATTGCTCGGTGTAGCTCGGATTCCATTTCGGTCTTTTTACGCGCAGCATCGGTAAATCGCTGGGTATAAAAGGTAAAGCCGTCTCTGCCTTTTTGCTTGACCTGATACATGGCTGTATCTGCATTTCTCAGTAGTTCGGATGGGCTAGTGCCATCTGTCGGGTAGATGCTGATGCCGATGCTGGTGGTGGTGTAAAAATCACTGTTATGTAACGCAAAGGGTTTTCGAATCTCTTGTAGAATTTTTTCCGCGACCAAGGCAGGAGCGTTAGGGTCGGTTAAATTTTCTAACAAAACAACGAACTCGTCACCGCCAAGCCGCGCGACCGTATCTTCGTTGCGCACGCAAATTTTTAGGCGTGCGGCCACCTGTTTTAACAGAGAGTCACCGGTGTGATGCCCCATGCTGTCGTTGATGTTTTTAAATCTATCTATATCTAAAAACAAAAGGGCTATAGCGTTCTTGTTTCTGTGAGCGTGAACCAATGCGCGCCCCATTCTTGCTTGTAGCATCAGTCTGTTTGGCAAGCCTGTTAGGGCATCGTGATGCGCCATATGATCGAGTTTTTCCTCTGAGCGTTTAAGTACAGAAATATCTGAAAAAACTGCGACGTAGTGGCTGACATTGTTATTGTCATCCTTAACTGCACTGATATTTAACCACTCGGGTACTAATGAACCATCCTTGCGCTTATTCCATATCTCGCCTTTCCAGTTGCCACTTTTTTCAAGCTCGTTCCACATGGACCGATAGAAGGCTGGTGCCTGTCGACCAGAATTGAGTAACCTAACGTGCCGACCGATTACATCTTCTCGGCCAAAACCTGTCACGTCTTCGAAGCCTTGGTTGACATCAATGATATAGCCCTTGGGGTTAGCAATAATGACACCCTCGGCAGTGTTTTTGAAAACCGTGGCCGCGAGTTTCAATCTTTCCTCTAGTTCACGTCGTTCAGTAATGTCTTCATGGGTGCCAACGAGACGCCTAACTCTATTTTCTAAGCTCACTTCAACGATTTTGCCTCTGGCTCTTATCCATTGATAAGAGCCAGCCATATTTTGAACCCGAAATTCTACATCGAGTACCGCTGAGTCGCCGCGAATGATTGATTTGTAGGCGTGATTTCTCCTGCCGACATCTTTCGGATGAATTTTCTCGTTCCAGTGTTGAATAGGTTGGGGGCTTGGATCGGGAGGATAGCCAAGCATGTCGAAAAACTGATTGCTTGCGGTCCACAAACCAGTTTCCAAATCCCAATCCCAGACGCCCTCTTTGGTGGCTTCAAGCGCCATTTGTAACTGATGTTGAACTCTCGTGAGCGCTTTTTGCTCGTTGTATTGAGATGTAATGTTTCGCACCAGCACAATGAATTCATCATAGCCGGTAATATTTCGAAGTCTGGCTTCGAACCTTGTGTTGCCCGTGGGCAAGTCAAGCTCGTATTCATAGCGAAGAAGTTTTCCGGATGCCTTCTGCTCTTGGAGCTTTGCCGAAAACATGTCTCCCAAGTGTTTAGGTAGAACGTCTTGCATACGCTTACCTAAAAATTCACTCGGAGGCCGGTAAAGATCAGCTTCCTCCTGCGCTTTATAATCCAAAATAGTGCCGTCTGCACCGAGACGAAAAAATAGATCGGGGAGTGACTGGAAAATAGCCTCTAGCTCACTCTCGTGTTGAGCGCGCGCCTGTTTGGCCTCCTTAAGTTCGTCAACCGCCCTTGAAATTCCGAAAGTTCCCAAGACGATGCCATTTGATTTTAAAGGGCCTTTAGTTGTTAAGTAGGTTGAAACACCCAGCCTATTTGCAATGGATTCTTCGAAAATTTCTAGCTCGTCTTGTCGAATAATTTGTGCATCTAGTTGCATGGCCTTGTGTGCCAAAGCTGGGGTGGTTAGCGACAGATCTGTTGCGTCAATAATTGTATGCAACGGCCGACCGATGGCATGAGCATAGGCTTCATTGGCAAACAGATAGCGGCCATGCACATCTTTAATATAGATGGCATCGTTACTTGTGCTCACCAGCGCTTGCAGTAGTTCCAGCAGCGTGTCTGCCGATAATCTATTTGATAGCACGGCTGAAGGTGCGGCACAGGCCTGTGTTTGTAGCGCCGCAAGTTTAGACAAGGGGTGCGTGAGAGGTAAGTTGTGTTCGGCAAGCAGCGTGCGGACTTGGTGCAGGCTAAGTGAACTAGGGTGGGGGCCGTCGACAGATAAATACAATGCGCCAGTTTCCAAAAACAGGGCACAGGCATCGGCAAGCGTTTGTTTATCACTAATATGGGGCGTTGAAGCAGTCATCGTGAGTAAGCCACAGGCATCCTGTCCATTTTGCCGAACATCATCCATTTAAGCATAGACCGGCATTGGGCTGGTTGCTTAACTAGAGCGCCGTTAGACGCGCGAATGGGTGAGTTTCTACGATGAGATCACACCGGTAGGCGTGCAAAAAAGAGAATTTAGTTATAACTGGTGTTGATAAATTCCTTTGTTGTTATAAGTAGGTTTGTACAGGGAAGTCTACACCCGAGTTTTATAAAGTTAGGCGCGACGTTTAAGGTCTCGTGAACGCCGAATTAACTTGGGGCTAGGGCGCTTATAATAAAACGCTGAGCATCCTGGGTGTTCATCGGTTTTGCAAATAAATAGCCTTGGCCAAGATCACAGCCAAGTTCCGTGATGACGAAGAGTTGTTCCTGTGTTTCGATTCCCTCAGCCACCGAGGTCATACCCAACGCATCTGCAAGGGTGACGATTGTGCTTACGATGGCTCGGTTTTCGTTTTTTATATCGACCTCATCGACAAAGCAGCGGTCTACTTTAAGCACATCGAGGGGGAACCTGTGTAGGTAGCTGAGTGAGGAGTAGCCAGTGCCAAAGTCGTCCATGGCCAGAAAGACACCCAGGCCTTTTAACTCACCGAGAATTTTTTGGGCAGCAATAACATTCTCCATCAATGCACTTTCGGTAATTTCTAGTTTTAACATGGCCGGATTAATACCAGAAACCTGTAATACGTTTCTAATTCTGTCGACCAAGTCGCTACGTGAAAAGTGCTTACTTGAAAGGTTGATGCTTATTGAAATGTGCTCGCCAAATTCTTTGTGCCACTGTGACATTTGAATACAAGCCTTGAGGCACATGGCAATATCCAGCTCGATGATTAAACCACTTTCCTCGGCGAGGGGTATGAAATCATTCGGTGGAATCAGCCCTTGATTTGGGTGCTGCCACCGCGCGAGGGCTTCAAACCCATCCAGCTCTGACGTGCCGAGGCGCATAATTGGCTGGTAAAACACGTCAATCTCGTTATTGTTAATGGCATTGCGTAACTCAGTCTCCAGCTTAAGCGTATTCATAGCCTTAGTGTGCATGCTCTGATCGAATACCGCATATTGCCGTTTCCCAAGTAATTTCGCCTGATACATAGCGGCGTCCGCGTCGCGCAGCATGTCTTCCGCTTTGTCATACCCGAGTGCGCTGTATGCCACGCCAATACTTGTGGAGGTGAAAACTTCATTGCCCAACACTACAAATGATTTGGTCAGGTCTTCGCAAATACGCTTGGCCACAAGTTCAGCAAAATTCAAGCCTTGTACATCATCAAGCAAGAGACAGAACTCATCACCTCCCAGCCTCGCTACCGTATCTTGTGGTCGCACAAGTTTAGCGAGTCTATTTCCTACCTGTTGCAATAGCTTGTCGCCAGCCAGATGCCCTAGGCTGTCATTGATAACTTTAAACCTATCCAAATCTAGAAATAGTACCGCAAATCTAAATTTCTCCTCGCGGTTGCCTTTGCCAATCAGTTGCGCGAGCCGATCCATAAATAACATACGATTTGGAAGCTTTGTTAGTACGTCGTGGAAGGCATCGAATTCTAATTTCTTCTCAATTTCCCGTCGGATTTCGATTTGTCTTTCGAGCGATATGTTGGCCTGACGCAGTTCCTGAGTGCGTTGATCTACTCTTTGCTCAAGTTGATCGCGCGCCCGTTTTCGATCTAGCGCGGTGGCGACATGATGGGAGACGTATGTTAATAGCTCTTCCTCATTTTTACCCAATACAAATGCGGTATCGTAAGTTTGCACGACCAGAGCGCCTAAAATTTCATTGTCCAATTGCAGTGGTACGCCGAGCCAGGAAACGGGCATTTGACCCTTAATGTTAATTCGAGATGTAACGTCATCAATGTTTGAAGGATTCAGCAATAGCGGCTGGCCGCTTTTTATGACGTGCTCAGTAAGATGATTGCCCATAGGCCTTGGTGACGGGTCTCTATAGGCAATATCTATATAGTAGGGGAAGGTTAAAATTTCAGGATTATGGATATCTGGCAACGCAATAAAAAAGTACTTCGCATACATAAGCTGACCAATAGCGTCATGTATATGTTTGTAGAAGTTTGGCATGTCGGAGGTGCTGGCGGATATATCGGCAATTCTGAATAGAGCGGTTTGCAAATGTTCCGCACGTTGTCTCTCTTTGATTTCGTCCTGAAGGCTTTTGTTGAGATCGGCAAGCTCTAGCGTCCGTTCTTCAACGCGGGCTTCTAGTGATTCTCGATAGAATTTCTTTTGCAATGCGGTGGTAACATGGGAAGAAACGAATTGCAGGAGGTCTAATTCCTTTTGGCCGAACCTATCTGCTTTATCGTAGGTTTGCACAACGATAACACCTGCAACATGTTTATCGTAAATTAGCGGTACACCCATCCAGTCTTCAGGTTCTTTTCCGACTAAACCTATTTCACCTTGTGCTTCAAGCTCTCGTCTCACCTCGCGGGTTGCTAATAGAGCCTCTCCAGTTCTAATGACGTAGGCTGTAAGAGTTTTTTCAATATGTTTGAAAGACATATGGGGTATGGCATCGTCTTCCGTTGTTTCGGTGAAGTCTGATAGCTGGTCATCATCGTCGGCGTAGTAGGGAAAATACAGCTTATTCGATATTTTATTGTACTCCGCCACGAAGAAATTTTTTGCGTGAATAAAACGAGCGACAAGCTGATGGATTTCGCGGTATAGAAGGTGCAAATCGCTAGTCGATTGGGTGATTTCGTCGATGGTGAATAGCGTTTTTTGTAGCTCCTCTGCTCGCTTTCGCTCCTCTACTTCACCTTCCAGTTTGCTGTTGATCTCCGACAGTTCCCACGTGCGTTGGTTAACTCTTGCTTCAAGGGTTATGTTTGCCAGTAGCAATGCATCGGAGTCTCTCTGTCTTTTTATGGCTTCGGCAAGTTGGTCGGCAACAAAGCTCAGAAGCTCTAAATCATGTTCGTTGAACTCCTTAGTCTCGTCGTAACTTTGAGCGGCAATAACGCCATAGGCAGTATCACCTATTACAATAGGTGCGCCTATCCAGCTAAACGGTTTAGAGCCCGCGACTTCCAGTTCGCCATTTGCAATTAGCTTTTCTAGACGCGCCTTATTGATTAGCTGTGGCGCTCTGGTATGGAGTATGTATTCAGTGGCGCCATTACTTAGTTTGCGCGATCGGGTTGTAATGTCTTTATGATCGGCAAAGTAGGGAAAGGTTATACTGTCGCCGTCTTCATTGAGAATGGCGACGTAAAAATTTCGTGCATAGAATAACTGAGACAATATTTTATGGATTTTAGGGTATAGATTATCGACTTCATTTTCCGTGTGAGAGAGTTGCGATATGGCGTAGAGCGCTGCTTGTAGTTTTCGGTCGGCGTCCTTAGTTGATAGGGTTTTCTTTAGCTCGATATTTCTTTTTTTAAGTGTTTGTGTTCTTTCCTCTACTTGTCTTTCGAGTAGTTCGCGTCGCTCAAACCGGTCCATCGCGGTGGCTATGTGTTTGGCAAGAAAACTGAGTACTTCTTTATCGCTGTCAGTAAATTGGTTTTCGCGCTGATAACTCTGTACTACGATTGCGCCTCTCTGACCGTTGGTGCGTTTTAGTGGTGCGCCTATGAGGCATTGGGGTTTTACGCCTACTAACGCTAAGTGTTGCTCTTTCATGAGCTGTTCGAAGGCCTGCTCGCTTTGTAAAAACACGACCTTATCGTGTTTTATCAAATAGGCACTAAAGCTGCTCTCTAGTTCGCTGAGTGGCACTTCGATGACTTCGCCCGGCTGGGCTGGGTCCATGGTGTCTACGTAGTAGGGAAATTGAATCGTGCCGCGTTTAGTATTTTCTAGGGAGATGTAAAAGTTTGCTGCATACATCAGTCTTGCGGTGACTTGATGGGCGCTGGCGTAAAGTGCGTCGAGCGAGGTGGATCTAAAAGATAGGTCGGCAATTTCAAATAGGGCTTTTTGTACCTGAATGGCATTTTCTCGCGCTTCGAGCTGAGCCTCGAGGAAAGCTACTCGTTGCGCCAGTATCTGGTTGTCTTGTTGGCCGATCATTTGCTTTGTCATGCACTCTGAACTGTCATTTCTAAGGTTCTGTGGCACCCTGAGTGTCGCAAGTGGGGGTGAGCTTGCATAAACTATAGCTGCCCAGCAAAAAAGTCGTTAATTGTTTGGCTGAATAGGGGTAATTGTCGCGCTATCGGCCTTAACGGTTAAAACTGCAACATAAATGTAAGCTATTAGGGGGTGCTATGTCGTTGCACGTAAATAATTGCGATCATCTGGCCGCCTTTTCGACCTTGAATTACGCTTGGATTGAGCGCTTCTTTAGCGTCGAGGCATCAGACCGTAAAATGCTCGAGCGCCCCGCCTGGATTATTGAGCAGGGTGGCTATGTGTTAACCCTTACTGCAGGTGACGAGGTGGTGGGGTGTTGCGCCCTGTTAAAGGGCGACGGGGACCATTTCGAGCTGGCGAAAATGGCTGTCGCACCGGCGTATCAAGGGCTGGGTTTAAGCCACCTACTGATGGAGGCAGCTATAGCTCAGGCAAAAGCAGTGAATGCACGGGCCTTAGATTTGCTAACGAGTTCTACCTTGACGCGGGCAGTTGAGCTTTACAAACGCTATGGTTTCATTGTGTTGCCAGCAAAGTGCCATTCAGACTACGCTCGTTGCGATGTGGTGATGCAGCTGGTTTTAGTTAACGATTGATTGCTTTCAAGCGTTTATTGGGGCCCGCTCAGAAAATATTCAATAGGATTTTCATGAGATTTCTTGGCGTTTTATTCTTGTTAGCACTGATAGGCGCTGCGCGCGTCTGGGCGGCCGAAGCGCCTAATATTGCCGACCTGATTACTCCTGATGTATCACGTCTGGCGATGGCGGAGGAGGGGGTTCCGGAAGATCTGTTTGACCGAGGCACACCGCGGTCGGCGATGGAGGGTTACCTGCGTGCAGCGCGGCAAGGAGACTTTGAGCGCGCCAGTCAATATTTAGATTTAAGAAATCTACCGCAGCAAATTGCGAGCATCGCACCAGCTAAGTTAGCCGAAGATTTTTATCAAGTCTTGGACCGGACGCTTTGGGTTGATACCGAGAGCATGAGCATCTTGCCTGAAGGCAAAAGTAAAGATGGCTTGCCGGCCTATCGGGAAAGCATTGGTAGAATTGAAACCTCAGCCGGGCGCCTAACCTTGTTGCTGCAAAAGGTGCCACGGGAAGACGGTGTTTTCATTTGGAAAGTGTCGAACGCGACGGTTAAAAAAATACCTGAGCTGGCGCAAGAGTTTGCTTATGGACCAATCGGCCAGTGGTTCTCGACGATATTGCCGAAAATTTCATTTCTGGGCGTAGCGCTGTGGATTTGGTTGTTGCTGGCGTCCTTGGTGTTAACCACTTGGCTAATTGTTTGGTTTCCGCTGTGGTTGTTGGCGCGACTGGTGTTACGCGCTGACACGGAAAAGGTAGGTGTGTGGCGAGCCTTTATTTTAAAGCCCTTGAGTCTGTTGCTCACCCTTATCATCCTCGGGCAGCTTGTTGCCATCGACTCTTTAGGTGTGTCGGTCGCTGCGTTGCTACGTGCCCAAACTTTGTGGTTGTTTTGTTGGGCGTGGCTGTTGATACACGTTATCGAGCTTGCGGTGGTTCATTATACGGCAGGCTTAGACGATTCGAACAAAACCATGAAAGGGGCGTTGCTTCGTCCTCTAGCTGCGACGTTAAAATTTATTGTCGTCATCAGTATTGCGTTGATGTGGCTTGAGAACTTAGGTTTTAGCCCTACAACGGCGTTGGCTGGTTTGGGTATTGGTGGTTTAGCCTTTGCGTTAGCGGCACAAAAATCTATCGAAAATATGATTGGCGCCGTGACGTTATACGTATCATCGCCTGTTAAAGTGGGGCAACTGTGTCGATTCGGTAGTCAGATTGGCACAATAGAAGAAATCGGTTTACGCGCCACGCGGGTGCGAACACTTGATCGCAGCGTTGTACATATTCCCAACGCAACCTTTGCCGATATGCAGCTGGAAAATATTAGCCAGCGCGAACGCATTAGTTATCGCCCAACGATTCATATAGACGCTAGATATTTGCCGGATAATGTAACCTTGGAAACGGTTTTAGAGCGAGCGCGACAGAGCCTTGCCGAACAAGATTGCGTTGCCAAAGAACCGTTACGGGTTAGGCTAAAAGCGTTTGAGCATCATGCTCTCGTCATTGATGTGTTGGCTTATATTGAAACCACGGATTTCGACCAATATTTAATGGTGGCCGAGCGGTTAAACCTCTGCATGTTAAATGTTTTCCTCAGTGCTGGATTTCGCTTGGCAACACCCATGGGTGTTGCCGAGTAACACGAGCCTGCCGGTTAGTTTTTGACGTATTTGGCCGTATAGTAATCGAGGCTAACATAGCGGCCCCCGCCCATCACGAGCAGCGCCAAGCATAGAATAAAATAGGTGGCGGAGAACTCTATGCCGTTGTTCAAAACAACAAAGTTGCCACTTTCCGTTAGCCATTCATAGTTGCCGTGAGTTTGCAGGATATCGCGGGCGCGCTCGAGTTTTTCTGTGGCCGCAAACACCGAGGCATTGGCAAAGGGTGCGCTAGCATCGGCGATGGCTTGCCAGCCGTTCTGCCAGTGTACCGTGAGTGCTGCCACGAACATGGTGATTGCTAGGGGGATGCTGATTAAGCGGGTGCCAAAGCCCAGTAACAGGAGTATCGCACCTAAGGCTTCTGTTGCGCTTGCCAGTGCCGCCATTAGCCAAGGAAAGGGTAGGCCTAGGCCCCAATCAGCATTGCCAAACCATGCCACGGTGCTGTCAAAGTGATTGAGTTTGCTAGTGCCTGCCATCCAAAATACGGGCACCAAATAGAGTCGAATAGCCAGCGCGGGTAAGCCATCTAGGAGGGTAAACTTCCGGCCTAGCTGTAGATAGCATTGGTAAAATGATGCAAACACTAATAAATCTCCAAATAATTTATAAAAATGTGAATTTTTTCTAATCCGTTACGTATTAGCTTAGGACTATTGATGTGTGTGGCCCGCCGCTGTTACAGCGGTGGATGGATTTGTGGTTAAATGCGCTCAGCTCAATGGCTTGAGCACTGAGGTCTAAGAATGGCGATGGAACCGGATTTAGCATTATTACGCGCACAAGATCACCAGGCGTTTACCCAATTGGTGCAGCAATATCATCCGCAATTGTTGGTGGTTGCGCGCGCGATAGTACGCAATGCGCAGGCTGAAGAGGCCGTGCAAGAGGCGTGGGTATCGATATTTCGCGCACTGCCAAAATTTGAGGGCCGCTCAACGCTGAAAACATGGATGTATACCATTGTAAGCAATGCGGCCAAGGGTAAGTTGCGTAAAGAAGGGCGTGAGATTACCGTTGACGACGTCGGTGGGGTTGTTGGCGATTACCTTTCGGAGGACCGTTTTCAGAGTGACGGTCATTGGGCGAGCGGTCCCTCAAGTTGGCATATGGAATCGCCAGATCGAATCTTAGAAGAGCAGCAATTGAAGCAGTGCATCGAAAAAAATCTTGCTCTGCTGCCGGAGTCTCAGCGCGCGGTTTTCCTATTGCGAGACGTGGAGCAAGAGCCGCTAGAGGTGATCTGTAACATGTTGGAGTTGTCTAACTCTAATGTGCGTGTATTGTTGCACCGTGCGCGAGTCAGCCTTTTGTCTGTGATTGACCACTATCAGGAAACCGGCAAATGTTAACCTGTAAAAAAATTGTCGAGCAATCGAGCGAGTATCGGGAGGGTAATATGACCTTGGCCCAGCGCTTGAACTTTAAATTACATTTGTACATGTGCTTACATTGCCGACGCTATCTCAAGCACTTTGAAACCACAATTACCGTCGCCTCCCAGTGTGCCAAAAAGTCACTACCTGATGCAGAGGCAGAACAGATTTCCAGCCAATGTAAACAACGCAGCAGCGCGATTGAACCGCTGAAAAAGGATTGATACGATCCATTAGGTTAGCGCTAGGTCTTCTGGCGACGCCGGCTCTCTGAGTAAGTAACCTTGTACCGCGTGGCAATCTAGCTGTTGTGCCACTTCTAGTTGCAGCGGGTTCTCTATCCCCGTCATCACCACTTCAACGCCCAAGCTATGCAGGTAGGTGGTTAAGCCCTTTAGCTGTTTGGTGGCTTTTTCGTCAGGTAATTTTTTTGCGAAGCGGCGATCCATTTTAATTTGATCAATGGGTAAGTCTTGCAGTTGGTAGAGGCAAGTTAAGCCTGCGCCAAAGTCATCGAGGGTTAACTTAACGCCTAGGTTGCGTAGTGCATTTAGTCGCGCTAGTGCGCCGTCCGTTTGCAGAGCAGCCTCGGTGACTTCCAAGTGCAGTTGGTTGGGGTTGAGTTTAGACTCGTGTAAAACATCCCGTATCAGGGCAATTAAGTAGTGCTCCTGAAATTGCCGCGCTGATAAGTTGACGTTAATACATTTTAAGTTTGCCCCTTGACTTTGCCAATGCAGAAACTGTTTTACCGATTCGCGGAGCACCCAATTACCGATGGGACGCATCGTCCCAGTCGCTTCAGCGGCGTCGAGAAAAAGTCCAGGCAATAACAGGCCTTGGCTTGGGTGTTGCCAACGGATAAGCGCTTCGGCGCTTATAATGGCCCCTGTTTCACTGCAAAGCAGGGGCTGATAATGCAAAAGAAATTGAGATTCATGTACCGCCAGTTGTAATTCTTTTGCAATTTTTTGCCTTGAGGTCGCCGCGTGTTGCAGCGCTGGTGTAAACAGTAAGCTTTGGCTGCGGCCTTTTTTCTTCGCTTGTAATAATGCTGTCTCGGCTTGTTTTGTGTGTAGAGCGGGCGAGTCAGCGTCAAGCGGATAAAGTGCAGCGCCGGTTGCGATACTAATGCCCCGCTGGAGGTTGGGCATTGCCTTACCGAGCTCCAGTTGTAATTTCTCAGTTACCTGCGTAAACGCCGTGATTGCCGCCGCTTTGTCTTTCAAGTCTGGCATTAACAGCGCAAAGCGCCCTTGTCCTAAACTTGCCAAGGTGTCTTGGGCGCGAAATAGATTGCGCATTCGGTTGGCAATATCGAGCAAGATTTGGTCGTAGGCCTGAACCCCGAGTTGCTCGCGCAAGGGCTCGGCTTGGTCCAGCTCAAACAGCACGAGGGCAACAATTTGGTGTGAGCGCTTAGCGCGTAGCTGGGCTTGGCTCAGGCGGTCATTGAGTAGTGCTTGATTGGGCAGCTGGGTGTGACTATCGAAATAAGCCATTCGGTGTAGCTTAACGTCGGCCAGCTTGCGCTCGCTGATGTCGTGAAAGCTTACCAGTAAGCTGGGCCCGCGGGTGGTCTGTAGTTGCTTTACTTGAACCGCAGCCTGAAAGCTCTTGCCCGGTTGCTGATATTGCAGCTCGCCCTCCCACCAGCCTTTGCGCTTAATGGCGTCGGTGATTGACTTGAGCATGGCTGAGCCTTGAATGGACTCATTTAATAGTGGGCAACCCTTGCCTTTGAGGTGTATCTCCTCAAGTCCGGTGAGCGAGCAATAGCTCTGGTTGGCGTGCATTAGAGCTAACTTCTGGTCGAGTAAGCACTGGGGTTGTCGGGATTGATAAAACGCCGCTTCTAGCGATGGCTGCACCGAGAATCTCCTTATAATGTCTGCATCATAGTATAGGCTGTATGGGCATTGAGCTAAATACTGATGCAGTGATTGAAAAGCGCGCAGCGTTTGCGGTAACGTGCGCGCCATTAACCCTGATACTTAAGGAAGGCCAGCTATGGCGCAATACGTTTTTACAATGAATCGCTTGGGCAAAATCGTGCCGCCAAAGCGCGAAATTCTCAAGGACATCTCCCTTTCCTTTTTCCCCGGCGCCAAAATTGGCGTATTGGGTTTGAATGGCTCGGGTAAATCCACGTTATTGCGCATCATGGCCGGCGTCGATCAGGATTTTAATGGCGAAGCTCGCCCTATGCCAGGCATCAAGGTTGGCTATTTAGAGCAGGAGCCGCAGCTGGATGAATCGAAAGATGTGCGCGGCAACGTTGAAGACGGTATGCGCGAAGCGGTTGACGCCCTAAAGGGCCTCGAGGACGTGTACGCTGCCTACGCCGAACCAGATGCTGACTTCGATGCCCTCGCGAAAAAACAGGGCCAGTACGAAGATATTATTCAAGCCTGGGATGCCCACAATCTAGATCACACCTTGGAAGTGGCCGCCGATGCCCTGCGCTTGCCGCCTTGGGATGCTGATGTAAGCAAATTATCTGGTGGTGAAAAGCGTCGGGTGGCCCTGTGTCGCCTATTGTTGTCGCGTCCTGATATGCTGCTGCTCGACGAGCCCACCAACCATTTGGATGCTGAGTCGGTACATTGGCTTGAGCGCTTTTTGTGCGAATTTGAAGGCACTGTTGTGGCCATTACTCACGACCGCTACTTCCTCGACAATGCGGCCGGTTGGATTTTGGAGCTGGATCGCGGTCACGGTATTCCGTATGAGGGCAACTATTCCTCTTGGTTGGAGCAAAAAGATGCGCGTATAGCCCAAGAGCAGCGCACCGAAGCCGCGCACCAAAAAGCTATGAAGTCGGAATTAGAGTGGGTGCGACAAAATCCGAAAGGGCGCCAGGCAAAAAGTAAGGCGCGGGTGACTCGCTTCGAAGAAATGCAAAGCCAAGAGTTCCAAAAGCGCAACGAAACCAATGAGATTTATATCCCGCCGGGCGAGCGATTGGGCGACAAGGTTATCGAATTCAATGGTGTAACCAAAGCCTACGGTGATCGCGTACTGATCGATAACTTGAGTTTCAATATTCCTAAGGGTGCGGTTGTTGGCATTATCGGTGGTAACGGTGCGGGTAAGTCGACACTGTTTCGCATGATTGCTGGGGAAGAAAAGCCTGATAGCGGTAGCATCGCCATTGGCGAAAGTGTGAAGTTGGCATTTGTTGAACAAAGCCGCCAGAGCTTGAAAGACACCGATACTGTTTGGCAAGCTATTTCCGGCGGTCAAGATCTACTCAAAATCGGTAATTATGAAGTGAGCTCGCGCTCCTATGTAGGTCGCTTTAATTTTAAAGGTACGGATCAGCAGAAGCGCGTGGGCGAATTGTCGGGTGGTGAACGCGGTCGTTTGCATCTAGCCAACACGCTGAAGCAAGGCGCAAATGTTCTATTGCTCGACGAACCTTCAAATGATTTGGATGTTGAAACGCTGCGCGCTTTGGAAGATGCGGTGTTAGCTTTTCCTGGTTGTGTCCTGGTTATTTCGCACGATCGTTGGTTTCTCGACCGCATTGCCACACATATTTTGGCTTATGAGGGTGAATCAGATGTGGTGTTCTTCGAGGGCAACTATACTGAATACCATGACGACTTTGTTAAGCGCAAAGGCGCGAACGCCACACCGCAGCGCATGAAGTATAAGCGTTTAAAGGCCTAAGCTTATTTTCAGGGATAAAGGCAAGCCGTAAAAACGGGTTTGTTCTTTATCCCAAGCTTGTTCTGGTGCGCCAGAATTGCTTTTCCTTGCGATAGGTAAAACCCCCAGCATTCTTTAAGCAGCAGGAGAGTCCATTGGAAGCTACCGAAATCCTCAGTCACGAGCCCTTGATCGATCCGATCCTGAGTGAACTCGCCGAGGACAATCCGGTATTGACGGAGGCCACTCAAGCAGCAATTTTAGAGCTGCCGAGTGAAGACGTTGCGTTATTGCTAGAGTCTTTACCGGGTGAGCCTCGATTAAAAGTGTGGGCCCTTATTTCCGCGGAAGAGCGTGGGGATGTGCTCTTTGAAATGCACGACGATGCCCGTCGTCATCTCATTAATGACATGGAAGAGTCTGATTTGCGCTCTATGGCAGCGCGTCTGTCGCCGCAGGAGTTGGTGGAGTTAAACGAGCTTATTCCGCCGAAACTCTATTCTCGTCGCTTGAAGTTGATGAGTCTAAAAGAGCAGACCGCTGTAAATACGGCGATGCGCTTTGAAGACGATCAAGTGGGCCGCAATATTGATTCTGATTTTATCAGTATCAGCGAGGGCCTTACCTCGCAACAGGTGATGCGCCTGTTGCGCCAATGGGAATTTCCCTCGCATACCGACCTCTTGTGTTTAGTGAATGAAGAGGGGTTGTATGCCGGCTCTGTTCAACTAACGGATTTATTTAACGCCCATCCGCAGCAGCAGATCAAAGACCTGAAAATGGAAGATGATCCGGCGGTGCGCGCCGACATGCAAATGAGCGAAATTGCCGATCTGAGCTATCAAAACCACCACGCCATGATGCCCGTTGTGGATGAAGCGGATCATTTACTGGGTCGTATTACCTCGCAAGATATTTTAGGTTGGGTACAAACCGAAGCCGAAAATCAATTATTGCAGCAAGCAGGTTTATCCGAAGACGAAGATCTATTTGCCCCAGTAAAGCGCTCGGCTAAACGCCGCGCAGTCTGGTTGGGTATTAACTTGTGTACGGCGCTGCTCGCGTCTTGGACGATCGGATTGTTTGAGGCGACACTCGAACAGGTGGTGGCACTGGCGATTCTCATGCCCATTGTTGCTAGTATGGGTGGCATCGCGGGCAGTCAAACGCTAACGCTCGCCATTCGCGGTTTAGCTCTCGGTAACTTGTCTTCTTCAAACGCCAAAATTATGTTTCAGAAAGAAATATTGGTGGGCTTATTGAATGGCATTGTTTGGTCGCTAGTTATAGGCATCATGGCGGGCTTTTGGTTTAGTCAACCCGCTATTGGTTTTGTTATTGGTGCTGCCATTCTGGTCAATTTAATTTTTGCTGCGATGAGTGGTGTGATTATTCCTCTCGTGCTCGATAAATTTAAAATTGATCCAGCGCTATCGGGTGCTGTGATTCTCACCACGGTCACAGACGTCATAGGCTTCTTTGCTTTTTTAGGATTAGGTTCATTATTTTTGGTGTAGTTTTGCTATTTGTCTGGCGATTTAAATGTTGTAAAAAATCTGAGGCGCTAAGTTTAGTTTTATAATCAGGGATTGGTGTAGAGATGAAAAAAAATTACTGCCTTTGGTTCTTTCTATATCGGCGTGTGGCACAAGCTCAACACTGAGTAAAAGTGATACGGAAATAAAAGCAAAACTATCTCAACACAGAACCGCCTGTAAATCTATAGCGCGTGTTTTTAGTGGTGTTGCCTATGATATCTGTCGCTTGAATACGCTGCCTAATTCGACCTTCTATAACCCCTTGCTTGTTGTTTATTTGATTGATACACCGGTATCAGCGGTATTTGATACGGTTGCTTTACCTTATACGGTTATAAAGCAGTCACAGGCCGGAAATATAGAGCTGTCTGATTAGGTAGTTACAGTACCCTTGGCGTCGCGCAATGACTGTAAGTGTGTGCTTGGTTGCCTTTGGTCGTTTTGAATACACCTGTTCTACTGATAATGAGATCCATTTTCCCTGCGCTTGTCTCAATTTGACTGCCGCACTTATCTATTGCTTCACCTTGTCAGTATTCTCTAAGGCAATTGCTCTGGTTCTGCGTTTAGGCCTGAAAGCAATGGCCAGTTTGTCAGTTTCGTTGCGTCACTAACTATGCTTAATATTTCCCTCAAACTTGAGGGTGGTGCAGCAGTCTGCTACTTTTTTAGTAGTAAACTGCCAAGGCTTTCCTATGTATGCCCCGTACAGCGTACTTTTTCAGCAGAAAGTGCGATTAGCCACCTTTTTCTTTTATATCTTTTGTCTATTTTTTAGTACTTTTCCTGCTATAGCATCAGTTCAACCAGACCTTCTCCGACACTACCAATACGCAACTTGGAGCGTTGAAGCCGGCTTGCCGCAGGTGACCGTAACCAGTATGGCGCGTGGCGCAGACGGCCGGATGTGGATTGGCACCCAAAACGGCTTGGCGCGATCGGATGGCCAAGCTATGGAAGTCTATCAAGTAAACGAGTTTCCAGCGTTAGGCTCCAATTGGATCAAGCTCATACAGGTTGCCGATAATGGTGATCTATGGGTGTCAACGTTAAAGCATCTGGTGCGTTGGCGCGATGGTAGATTCGACGTTATGGCGCAGCGCGAGCAGATTGGTGAGGTGACCGCTTTGTCGATAGATAGTAGCGGCAAATTGTGGGTGGCGGCAGATCGTCTTTGGTACTTCGATGGTGTAGCACTGGTCCAATACGATCAATGGCAGGGTAGTGTTCGCACTTTGGTTGCCGGCGCCAATGTGTGGGTAGCCAATGACAACAACGAAATCACTAAACTGACTGGCAGCGCTGCGGAATTCCTATCTTGGCCGGTGGAGCCTTTAGTTGTACGTCAAATGGCGATTATCAAGCAGCGCCTTTGGGTAGCAACTTCACAGGGTTTATATCGCAGTAATGGTAAACAATTAGAGCGGATGACAGAGAGTCCGGTAATCGCCCTGACGACCTTTGGTGATGCCTTGTGGTTTGTGAGTGAGCAGGGTGTCTTTGTGTGGCGAGGGGATCACATTGAAGCGCAGCTGTTAACGGAGGAAGCTGGAAACTTTACATTAATAAGTACAATCTTTGTTGATGAAAATCATGCGTTCTGGTTGGGCTCACAAGCGCATGGTGCGAGATATTTTTGGCGCGCGAGTTATGCGCAAATATCGACACAAGATGGGTTAAGCGAATCGAGTTGGAGCTTGTTGCCCGAAAAGAATGGCTTACTGGTGGGTACCAATCGAGGTCTTTTTTTAGGTCAAAAGGACGAGTTCAAACGGGTTGTAGGTGCGAATCAGATTCCGGGTGGTGTAGGTTACGCTTTGTTACGCGATAGTAGTGGTCGGCTTTGGGTTGGAACGCGGGAAGGCTTGGCGGTTCAAGAAAAAAGTCTTTGGCGCCCTATAAAAGAGCTTCGTGGCCAGCAGGTTAACAGCCTGCTGGAGCTGCAAAGTGGCGATATTTTAATTGGTGCGGCAAGAGGTCTGTATCGTTGGGACGGTGAGCGTGTTGGTGTATTGGCGGGTACTCAAGCCTTAGTTGGAAAGTCGGTGCGTTCACTCCTGGAGGATAATAGTACTCTATGGATTGGCACTGAAAATGGTCTGAAGGAATGGCGCGTTGGTGAACTAACATCAGCCACCTTGTCGCCACTGGCTCAAGAATTTGTGCCGGCATTACTTCAGCTACAAGATGGCCGTGTATTGGCGGCTACCTATCAGCGCGGGATTTTCATCAAATCCTTAGCTGGCCCCTGGCGGTCACTAGAATTGAGTCGCGGTTTGCCGACTCAAGGTGCTTTTGGCCTGTTTGAACACGATGGTTGGGTTTGGATTTCAAATGGGGATGGCGTTCAGCGTATCCCTGTTGATCAGCTCGAAGCGAAAAACCCAATGCTCCAGGTTGTGTATTTTGACGAAGGCCAAAAGCTCGGTCGTTCGCGATTGCGCTGTTGTAACGGTGGCGGTAATGGCCGCGCTGTCATTGATGATGGATACGCTTGGTTTTCGTCATTAGCGGGCGTGGTTCGAATAGACACAAATTTACCCGAGGTTAAAGTTCCGGTTGCAAAAGTGCGGAAGGTTCTCGATGTTGGTAAATCGGAAAGTCGGCTTATGAAGGATCTAGAAGTTCACTACAGTGTTTTGGACTTTCGCAACGCTCAACAAATTGCCTATCGCTACAGAATGAAACCTTACAACAACCAGTGGCAAGAAGCTGGTGATCGTCGTATTGCTTATTACACCAATCTACCGCCGGGACCTTTTGTTTTTGAAGTTCAGGCAAAGCAAGCTTTTGGCCGTTGGGGCCCAGTCGCAAGTGCGACAATCGTTGTTGAAGCCTACTACTATGAAACACTTTGGTTTAAATGTCTTATTGCAGCCTTAGTATTAATTTTCTTGTACGGCATCTTCAGGGTAAGAACCTTTAGCTTGCGTACCCGCAGTGTCTACTTAGCCCAGGAAATACAAGCGCGTACCGAACAACTTGAGACCATGAATTCAGAGTTGGAGCGCGTTAATAAAAAATTGCATTTGGCGAGTATTACCGATCCATTAACTGGGCTGCATAATCGGCGCTTTATGACCGAGCAAATTGGCGTAGAGCTTGCGCGTATGAAGCGGCAGCGGCAACAGCAACAGCAGGTTCAAAGTAACAATGTCTTGGGTTTCTTCCTCATCGATTTAGACTGGTTTAAGCACGTTAATGACAGATATGGCCATGGGGTTGGCGATATGCTCTTGGCGGAGACTGCATCGAATCTTAAAAAGGCGTGTCGAGAAAGTGATATGTTGTTGCGTTGGGGTGGAGAAGAGTTTCTCCTATTAGCGCCAGACAGTAATCCTAGTGAATTTTCTCGCATAGCCGATAGACTGCGTAGAGCTGTTGCCATGGCAGGGGAAAAAATGGGTCTGCCACAGAGAATCTCCGCGTCCATCGGTTGCGTGCCTCATCCTTTGTCTCTGCGTAGCGATATTGATAACTGGACATTTACCTTAGCTCTGGCAGATTACTGTTTATATCAGGCTAAGGCGGCGGGTCGGAACTGCAGCGTGACGGCAGTGGTTGATGATGAGCTGTTGTCAACCTATCGCGAAGCGAAAATAACGAGCACCGAACTTTCATCATGGCGTGACGAGGGGCGGCTGAACGTTCGTGTTCTAGAGTCGTTAGACACCCCGTAGCCATAAAGACGATAATTCAGCTTAAATCCTTATTGCCGTCTGCCGTTCTTAGGCCTGAACGGATATGTAGATCTCTCTGCGGGAAAGGAATTTCGAAGCCATGTTGAGTGAGTGCCGATTCAACTGCCCAGAAATAGGCAGATTTCGTTTTCGTAGGCTTCTGAGCTGCTTCGTGAGTCACCCAAACAACAAGCACGAAATCTAAGCTAGAGTCCCCAAAACCGGTCATGAAAACGCGAGTGGGGTAGCGGGGTTCGATATTCACTGTTGTTTCGACATTGTTAGCTGCAGCAATAATAATATCGCGCATGTTATCTTTATTGGTGCCATAGGCTACGCCAAAGGGTATCCGGAACCGAACTAAGCCCTCACGTAATGTCCAATTGGTAACCTGTGCCGATAAAAACTCAGAATTTGGCACGAGTACGTCCATGTTGTCGGGCGTGTTTATCAGCGTTGAGCGAACATTAATTTCTTTTATGGTGCCAAAGGTACCCGACTGCAATTCAACTACGTCGCCAACGTTAATGTTGCGCTCAAACAACATAATGACGCCGGATATAAAATTATTTGCGATGCCTTGGAGGCCAAAGCCTATACCAACGGAAAGTGCGCCAGCCACGAGAGCGAGCTTAGTAAAATTAAAACCGGCAAATGACAGGCTAATAATAAGTGTAATGGTAATGATGGCGTAATGAAGTATGCGGCCTATGGAATACGCGGCGCGCTGGTCCATACGGCGATTGTCTTTTGCAAATCGCATTAGGGATCGCTGGGTGGCACGTGATATGAAATACCCTGCGATGAGTACAATAATAATTTTAATAAGCGAAAACAACGTCAGCGTGTACTCGTCCACGCTAATGAGGTTAAAGTCAAAGTTCATCTTGGTCACTCATTTCCTGTTATAGCCAGCCTTTACGCTTAACAAAGGCCATGCCGAAGACGGTGAAGCTAACCATAAACCCAAGCACAAAAAAGTAGCTGTAGTGCCAGGTAAGCTCTGGCATGTGTTGAAAATTCATGCCATATATGCCTGCTACGAGTGTTAATGGGAGAAATATAGCTGTCACGATGGTGAGCAATTTCATAATGTGGTTGGCTCTATGTGCGCTAATGGAGATAAAGCCGTTAATCAAATCTGTGGTGAGTTCTTGGTATAAGTTTGCCAAACTGGCCAGTCGTTCAAAGTGCTCAAATAAATCTATTAATTCGTGTTCGTCAAACGCCAGGAGTTGATGCTCATGACTGTTCATAATTTCTTCAATAACTTCTTTCTGGTAAACAAACGATCGGCGGGTTTTCTTCAGCTGTGAGCCGTAACTAATAAGCTCACCTAGCAAATCATCTGTGCTGGTGTCGAATATCTCATCTTCAATTTCGCTGAGTCGCTGTTCGACTTCGAACATCAATGGTAAGTAGCGATCGACAATGCCGCGTAAAATTTGGTAGCAAAGTTGACCCATGCCGCCGCGTGGTAATTTTCGATCGGTGGTGATTTGTTGCCAATATTTATCAACTGCCTCGGACGTCTGATCGTGGCGGGTGATGATGTGTGAATTATTGCTAAAAATCGCGAGTTGGTGACGTGAAAAATTTTCCTGATCACCGAGTTTCGTCAGCTCATGCATCAGTAAGAAAATATGATCATCAAAAGCTTCATATTTTGGCGGATGCCGATGTCGCTGGGCATCGCGATGTGCCAGCGGATTGAGCTCAAATTTTGCTAAAGCATTGAGTTCCCGCTCGCTGTCCGCACCGCAAATATCGAGCCAGAGGAAGTGGTCGCTGTCGTGGTAGTGACTCAGAAGCTCTTCCTGACCCTGTTGCACAAGTTCACCTTGCGTATTAAACAGCAGCGCTCTAACTGTCATAGCGATCTCCCCAAGGGTCGGTGAAGCGCAGGTCTGGGTCGTTTAAATCTTCCATGTTTTCGTGAAATTGCTCGACGGTTTTTTCTGCATCTTTGACGGTATCAAACCTTGCGATGTGAAACAGCGCTTCGCCTTCGTTGACGACGGGAATATTATTCCGGCCAATAATAATACCGTTTGCCGGCGAGCGCACTTCAAGCTCCATGCTGCCGTAAGGGTCGACAATAAGTGCAAGTAAATCGTCTTTTTTAACGCGCTCACCTAATTCCACATTGGCTACCATCATGCCGTCGTGATTCGCTCTGATCCACTGGCTCGATAAGGCGACAATAGATTCAAGTGCCTTCTTTCCTGGCTTGCGAGACAACATGCCGAGATGTGTCATGACACCAAGTACGCCTTTTACCCCGCCATTGATTGATGCTTCATCGAAACGCAATGCTTGGCCGGCTTCATAGAGTATAAATGGCTTGCCAAGTTTATCGGCGGCGTCGCGAAAAGAACCGTCTAAATTAGACGAGTGCAACACCACCGGCGCACCGAATGCGTGTGCCAGTTCTAAATTCTCTTCATTCTCCAAGTTGCCGCGTATCTGTGGCAAGTTTGAGCGGTGAATCGCGCCAGTGTGCAAGTCAACCACATGTGTGCAATGAGAGAGTAATTCAGTGCGTAATAAAAACGCGATTCGAGAGCCTAACGAGCCTTTCTCACTACCAGGAAAGCAGCGATTTAAATCTCGCCGGTCGGGCAGATAGCGAATTTGTTGAATAAAACCGAAGGCATTAACGACGGGCACCAAAATGAGCGTGCCCTTTAATTTATCTAAGGCCGGGGATTTGCTTAAACGTCGGCAAACCTCAATACCGTTTAACTCATCACCATGGATGGCTGCGGTGACTAATAGAACCGGCCCGTCGTGCTTGCCATGGATAACCTCTACACCGATCGTGAGCGGTGTGTTGGTGTAGAGTTTACCTATGTCCATTTCCAGCTTAACGCGTTGGCCTGCCGGAATTTTTTCGCCCAGTAGCTCAAAGTCTGGCCGGCGCGGTTTAGTTTTCCGTTTATCCTTATTATTCGGTTGCCCAGCCATAAACTCAGCCCTTACCTTTTGTTTTTGAGGCATGCTGCTTGGCGTTTTTTTCCATCCATAGGATGATTTCTCCAGCGATATCTTTACCTGTGGCTTTTTCAACACCTTCTAAGCCTGGCGATGAATTCACTTCCATAACCACTGGCCCTGCAGACGATCGGAGTAAATCAACGCCGGCGACATTGAGACCCATGGTCTTTGCTGCCCGTACCGCGGTTTCGCGCTCTTGCGGGGTAATTTTTGCGAGCGAGGCTGTGCCCCCTCTGTGTAGGTTCGAGCGAAACTCGCCTTCTTTGCCTTGGCGTTTCATTGCGCCAACCACTTTATCGCCAACCACAAAGCAACGGATGTCTGCACCGCCTGCCTCTTTGACAAATTTCTGCACCATGATGTTGGCGCCTAGCCCCATAAAAGCCTCCAGAATACTTTCAGCAGCTTTGCGGTTTTCTGCCAGCACCACCCCAATGCCTTGCGTGCCTTCAAGCAATTTAATAACCAGCGGCGCGCCGCCGACCATGTCAATCAGATCGGGAATATACCGAGTTTGGTTGGCAAAGCCGGTGGTTGGTAAGCCAATGTTTTTGCGTGCAAGCAATTGCATGGAGCGCAACTTATCGCGCGAGCGCGAGATGGCGACGGATTCGTTTAGCGGATACACGCCCATCATTTCAAACTGGCGCAATACGGCAGTGCCGTAGAAGGTGACAGAAGCACCAATGCGTGGAATCACAGCATCAAAGCCAAGTAATTCTTTGCCTTTGTAATGCATATCAAGATCGGATGGGTTGATAGCCATGTAGCAGCGCAAGGCATCAATGACTTCAACCTCGTGACCGCGCGCCTTTGCAGCTTCGATGAGGCGGTTAGTAGAATAGAGTTTTGCGTTGCGTGAGAGAATGGCAATTTTCATGGAGCAATATCTCCTATGGGGGATGTTAGGCAACAGGCCTAACGGACTGTAAGTAAGACCCTTTTGAGTCTACTAAAAAACGCCCTTCGAGCGCCTTTCGCCCGAGTAGCATTCTAAATTTCATATTGTCGCGGCTGGTTAGCGTAAGTTCGGCACGAAAGCTGTGCTTACCTAATGTGATTAACGTTTCAATGACAGGCCTCAGTTCTTCATGGCCGCCAGAGTCGCGCACGATACGCTTGTCGAGTATTTTTGCCTCGGTAAAAAATTCTTCATCGCTTTTTTGCCGTGGATGTAAACCAATGCGTACCCAATCCTCACCGTCTTTATCAAAGTAGCTGAGCGAGAAGGTGTGCAGCGCCGAGGTGCGTGCGCCTGTGTCGACTTTAACTTTAAGATTTTTTACACCAAGTTCGGGCAATGACACCCACTCGCGCCAGCCTACGCAGGCTGTGGTTCCGCTTTTTTCAGTCATTGGTTGTATTCCTTAATATCTGTTTACCCTGGTCAGCCCCGTGGGGCGCGCAACATACAATAGGGTGGCTTAGCGTACTAGATGTTTCGGATGCTTTTTGTGTTATTTTTAAGCAAATCAATAGTTTGTTAAGTTTAGCTGAACCTGGGGTTGCCTTGGTTCTTTATTTTGGGCGGGTAATATTGCGGTTTTGGTGTCCGAAGCAACCGTATATAAGGGAAAAGTATTGAAACAGCTTATTTTAGGCGGCGCGCGCTCAGGTAAAAGCCGATTGGCGGAGGCATGGGTCCGGCACAAGTGTGGAGCCTCTCCCGCGCACTATGTCGCAACCGCGCAACGTTCAGACTGCGATCAGGAGATGTTGGCGCGCATTGAGCGGCATAGCCTGCAGCGCGAGCAGCATTGGCTCGTGTCTGAGGAACCCTTGACCTTAGGGCGGCACCTCGATGAATTACCTGATAATGTCCCCTCCGTACTGATAGACTGCCTGACGCTTTGGTTGAGCAATTGCTTGGCGGCGGGTTGCTGGGAAGAGGAAAAAGCCCAATTCCTCGAGGCGGTCGATCGGTTTAACGGCGATTTAGTCTTGGTGAGCAACGAGGTCGGTTTAGGCATTGTACCCATGGGGCATTTGAGTCGACAGTTTGTTGATGAGAGCGGTTTTCTCCATCAAGCCTTGGCGGGTTTATGCGACCGCGTGATCTTTACCGCGGCAGGTTTACCCTTAGTGATGAAAGGAGAACCTTGGTCACTGTGATGACGGCGTAGATTGTCACTTATTGAATTTGATTGATGTACCTAAGAAATGATTAAGGAATGTTGTATGCAAGGTTGGTTTTTGCAATCCCCAAAGTTACTGAGTGATAAACATAGAGACAAGGCGGCGGCGTGGCAGCTGCAATTGACCAAGCCGGCGGGCTCTCTAGGGCGACTTGAAACTCTCGCGATAGAGTTGGCGGCCATGCAGCATAAGCTACACCCACAGGTTCAAAAAGTTGATATCTGCGTGTTTGCGGCCGATCAAGGCGTGTGCGCGGAGGGGGTGTCGGCGTTTCCCCAATCCGTTACCCGTCAAATGATTGCAAATTTTGTTGGCGGTGGTGCAGCGATTTCAGTTTTAGCGAAATCGCTTGAGGCCAATTTATCGGTGGTGAACTTAGGTACGGTGCTCGAGTCGGTCAGCCATGCCAGCATTTTTGATCGCACGATTGCGCCGCAAAGCGGCAATATTGTCAACCAACCCGCGATGACAGAGGCGCAGCTCCAAACGGCTTTAATGCAGGGTAAAGAGGCGCTCACACGGGCTAAAAAATCAGGCTGCGAATTGTTTATTGCCGGCGAGATGGGCATAGGTAATACCACCACGGCCACCGCTATCTTGGTCAAACTTTTACACCTACCGGTATCCGACTTGGTTGGCCCTGGCACGGGTTTGAATGCCAAAGGCATGGCCCATAAAGTTGAAGTGATAGAGCGGGCCTTGGCGCGCCATGCCGACGCAATTTTACCCATGGACATTTTGCGTTGCCTGGGTGGTTTTGAAATTGCCGCCTTGGTGGGTAGCTATATTGCAGCGGCGCAAGCCGGCATTCCTGTGTTAGTCGATGGCTTTATTTGCACCACGGCAGCACTGTTGGCTTGCCGAGTGAACCCTGGGGTAGAGCGTTGGTTGATTTTGGCCCATGCCTCTGCAGAGCCCGGCCACAAAGCGGCCGTACAGGCGCTGAATAAAGAGCCGTTATTGGACTTTCAACTGCGCTTGGGCGAGGCCAGTGGCGCAGCACTGGCGGTACCGCTACTGCGTTTAGCATGCGATTTACACAACAACATGGCGACCTTTGCCGAAGCTGGTGTCGCCGATAAAACATGACGGCCACCTCCGCACACGACTCTACTCGCGTTTACTTGCTGCGCCACGGCGAGTGTGAGGGCGGCCAAATATTCCGCGGCCATACCGATTCTGCGCCAACAGAAGCGGGTCAGAATTTGGTGCTGGCACGGTTGAACTCGCTGGCTGGAATATCTCTGGCGGCGGTTATTAGTTCACCGGCGCAGCGCTGTCGGTTAGCGGCGGAAGCCTTTGCAAGCGACCGGGCCTTACCTTTCGTTAACGAGCAGAATTTTCTGGAAATATATTTTGGCCAGTGGGAAGGGCAATTGGTTGCTGATGTCGCCGATAGAATGCCGACCGAGACCAGTCAATTCTGGCGCGACCCGCTCAGCTATACGCCACCTATGGGCGAAGCACTGTTAGCCTTTCAGGCGCGGGTCATACAGGGGTGGCAGAATCTACTCGCGCAATATCGCGGTCAAACCGTCGTGCTCGTGACCCATGGCGGTGTTATTCGGATGATATTGGCCGATGTGCTAGCCATGCCCTTGCGTCCGTTATCGCATTTGGCGGTGCCGCACGGGTGCTTGTCGTGTATTCAATTTCATCACGCCGAAGGCCAACCCGATTGGCCACAGTTGCTGTTTCACAATGGGCAGGTGGGCGATGATTACTAGCTTTTGGTTGGCGTTGATGTTTTTAACGCGTATTCCTGCGCCTGTGTTAGACACCGTCACTGACCGCGATCAGGGGCGGGCATTGATGTTTTTCCCGGTTATCGGCCTACTCATCGGCATGGTGCTGGCGGCGATTTTGTTTTTGTTGCCAACCGCTATGCCGCTGGTGTCGGCCGCGCTCTTACTTATGGTTTGGGTTTTTATCACTGGCGGCCTGCACATCGATGGTTTGGCCGACGCCGCAGACGCTTGGTTGGGCGGCCTAGGCGATAAAGAACGCACCTTAGAGATTATGAAAGACCCACGCGCCGGCAGTGCGGCGATTATGGCCGTGGTTTGTGTGTTGTTGGTGAAATTTGCGGCGCTGGCCACGTTTGATCGATTGGACTGTGTATTGGCGGTAATCGTCACGCCAATCATTGGGCGCTGTGTGCCGGCTTTGCTATTTTTTTCCACGCCCTATGCTCGGGACTTTGGTTTAGCGTCGCCAATGCTGCACAATGCCGAGCCGCGCTTATGTCTGCTGGTACTCGGCGGGCTATTGCTGCTGGTGTCGGGTGCGCTGTTTAGTTTGCTGGCTTGGTACGTTGTTGTGTTCTGGCTGTTATTGGCGGCGGTGTTATGGGCGTTGCGTCGGTTGATGCTAGCGCGCATCGATGGCGTAACGGGCGATACGGTAGGCGCCAGCGTTGAAATTATCGAAATGTCAGCCCTCGTGCTGATGTTGTTATTGATGTCATAAATAAAATACAAAAGTAAGGTGTGTTATGGAGTGGGATTTTTTATTAGCAACATTGATGAATTTGTCAGTGAATTTGGTGTACACCTTGGTAGCGCTGTTTGTCGGGGTAAAAGCGCTGCTGTTGATCGATGACAAACTGATGAAAACAATCAGTTTCGAAGAAGAGCTCAAAAACGGCAATATCGCGGTTGCTATTTTTGCCTCGTCAATTCTGATTTTTGTTGCGCTTATTGTAACCTTTGGCTTCAAAGGCTAATGGGTAAACTGATCTTTTGGGTGGGGGTGCTACTGCTGCTAAGTCAGTTGTTTGCATCACTCAAACAGCAAGGTGAAGAACAAGCGGTGGTGGATCGTGCGCTGAGCGTCGAAGATCTCTTGCTTAATGCAGCTTTGCAAAAAATTCCAGCAGACGAAACTCACCAAGGGCCTAGGCCTGGCGAAGTAGAAATTATCGCGCGCGGCAAACGCGTTGGCGAAGCGCAGTTACATACATTGTTGGGTTTGGATAATACACGCTCGGCTTTTTTCACCTACAAATTTTACGGCGTCGAAAATGCAACGGCGTCGGCCATGGGGGTGGATAAAAAACATCACTTTGTGAATGCCTACCTCGAGGGCTATAGCCCCTTTGAAACAGACAATGTTTTTATTCCGCTGTCAGTTTTAGCGCGTCGAAAAACCTACATGCTCGATAACCTTAACTACGGTGCCGAAGAAATTTGGCAAACCAGCAAGCAGGCGCATGTGTTTACCCGCGGCGACTGTGAAGATCACGCTATTGCTTTGGCCGATTGGTTGATTGCGATGGGAGAAGATGCACGGGTTGCTCTCGGGCGCTATCAAGGCGGTGGTCACGCCTGGGTGGTGCTGATTAAAGATAATCAAGAATACATTTTAGAGGCGACGAAAAAGCAGGGCTTAGGCTTAAAGCGCTTTCCGCTCGCGGCGGCGATGCCGGACTATCAGCCCGAATATCAATTTAATCGCACGCAGTTTTGGCACAACGTCGGCTCGCCGGCTATCACGCAATATCGATCGGCGCAGTGGCTCGAGAAAAGCCGTTTTCTTCGCTAACGAGCTTTAATCGGAATTCATTGGCAAAATATCCTCTGGTCCCAAGCGGCGGCCGTCGGCTGACATAACGCTTAAGGTTTGAATCGGCTGGCGGTGTTTTCGGTCGACAAACGTCAGCGGCGAGCGCTCAGGATCGGGCCGCCACTTATCGAACCACTGGGCGTAGCCAATTAGAATCGGCATGAGCTCCCAGCCCTTGTGAGTTAGTTTGTACTCCATGCGCCGCCCGCCCTCTTGCACGGGCTGCTTGGTCAGCACTTCCTCCAATTCGAGCCGTTTTAAGCGCTCGGTCAGAATATTGCGCGATATACCTAAGCTCTCTACTAACTGATCAAATCGGCAAGTGCCCCCTTCCAACATCAGGTTGCGCAATACCAGCATGGACCACCATTCACCCACTATCTCCATGGATCGAGCCACGGGGCAGCACGAGTGCGAAAAGCTGTTTTTGACCATAGGGTTCTACCGGTGATTTTTAGTTGATATTAGTTGCATAAAAAAACTAAAGCAACTATTGTAAGTTTCGTAACGCAACTGTTGTCTTATGAGACTTAATTTTTAACTTCAGCATAGGGTGTCATCACATGAAATTATCTCAAATAATCAAAGTCGCAGCCTCGGGCCTACTGTTGGTAACCGCAGCGCACGTGTCTGCTGGTGATTTCAATCAAGGCCAGGCGCGCGAGTTTTGTGAGGCGAAAGTGTCCGAATCGCAAGCCGATCAGTCAGATTTTGCGTTTCGCAGGAAAGCAGTGACCAACTATCGCCGAGGCGTCTACACGTTTATGTTCAACTATACGGCCAAGGCCGACGGTGAAACCGTATCGCGCAAAGTGAAGTGCGAAGTGACGAAAGCGGGTGAGCTGCAGGCGCTTGACGTACAGAACGGACGCTGGAGCTTTTAATAGTTTTAGTATCAATGGCCGATCTAGCTGTGCGCGCTAAGTCTTTCCTTGCGCGCATGGTTGCTAGTACCGGTTGAGTCAATGCCGGTGTGTCGCTAAGCATTGCATACTTACCGGTCGCTCGCGTGCTTCCCCTAACCTGAAAATCGTCGTCTATCTGAGTTGTCGTCGGCTTAGGTTCCTCGGCACGCTTTACCCCTTCCCAAACAATAGACCTAAGGTCGCGCCCGCAATACGGTACTCCAGCCTGCGCTATCTGTATGAATCCGCTTGCCTAACATGAGCACTTCCGAGTTGATGGAGTAGCCTGCGGGCATCGGTTATCACCGTGTCTGGATCAATGAGGCTGACCAAGCCAGAGGTAGACCTGTGCGCTGAGCATTTAGTCCATCGCTGAGTCGGCAGATCTACGGCATAATCATTTGCTGAATAACCAAGGAAATAGCGAGCAAGATCGTCTAATGGTTGATAACGGAAAAACAACAGTGCCGTATGACCGACAATAACCTCATTAAAGCGGCTCAGGCTGGCGACCGGCAGGCATTTTCACGTCTGGTGGAAGGCCAGTACGACTTGATGTTTCGCTGCGCCATGAAATGGTGTGGGGTGAAAGCCGACGCGGAAGATATTACCCAGCAGGCCTGTATTAAATTGGCCCGCTCACTTGGGCAATTTCGTTTTGAGTCCGCGTTTGAGACGTGGTTGTATCGCTTGGTTATCAATTGCGCCAAGGACTGGCAGCAAGTCCAAGGTCGACACCAGCGCCGCCGCACCTACGAAACCCCCGAGCAGCCCTTGCTCGATCAACAGCCAGCGGCCAATGAAAACCCCGAGGCCAGTGTGTTTTTGTTAAGCGTGCTGGCCTGGATTGCCCAGATGGGCGAAGGCTTCAAAGAGGCCGTGCTGCTGGTGTTAGGCGAGGGGTTAAACCACAAAGAGGCAGCCGAGGTGTTGCAGGTGAAAGAAAGTACCGTGTCGTGGCGGCTGCATGAAGTGAGAAAGCGCTTAAAGCTGTGGCACGCGGAAGGAGGGGTTAGCTATGAGCGACCATAAACCAGAGCAAGATTTGCAACAGGCATTGGATGATGTCGGCGCGGTCAACGCCAGTGCCGGTGCCCGCGAGCGTGCGCTGCAGGCGGCATTGACGGCCTTCGATGAGGTGCAGCAAGAAAAAAATATCACTGATCGCCAAGGATTTATGCAGCGTTGCCGTCAAAGGGTTAAATCCATAACCCCGAGATTAAATATCATGGCAAGTTTTCAACGTAAATGGCTTTACACCGGCATGGCAGCGGCAAGCGTAGCGGCACTGGCATTGATGGTGACTCAACAGATGCCTGCACCCGAGGCTGTTTCTAATGAGCCCGCCTTTGCTGGTGAGGCGAAAAAGGCTGCGGAGCAACGCTTGGGTGCGGAAAAGCACAACCAAAATGCCCTGGAGTCCGCGCCTGCCCGACCATCAGAGCAGGCGTCTGGTCGCGCTGACCTAAGCGCCAGCCAATCAAAGCTTGCTAAGCATGACGCCGATACGATGCTAGAAGCCGAGCCAGAATTGATGGAGGAGATTGCGCCATCGGCCATGCAGGATAGTGCGATTGCAGCGGTTCAAATGGCGCCGGCTAAGGAAAAGCTTGCGCGAGACATGCCCGCGTCGCCGCCACAGGTGGCTCGGTTGGCGTTCGCGCCGACATCGGTTGCGCCTGGTGCGCAGGCTTCCGTTGTGATGTCGCCAGATGTGATTGCGCCGGCACCTTATACGGATGTCGGTCGCGATGATTTTGAGCATGTCGCCGAGAGCCCGGTAAAGCGCGTGTTTGACGCGCCCGTCTCAACCTTTTCCACCGATGTCGATACGGCCTCCTATAGCTTTGTCCGTCGGCAGTTGAATCAAGGTGTGCTGCCGCAAAAGGATGCGGTACGGCTCGAAGAAATGCTGAATTATTTTGATTACGACTACCCTAAACCCGAAGCCCAGTCTGAGCCCTTCACCACGAATATCGTGGTGAGCGATTCGCCCTGGGCCGAGGGCAATAAGTTAATGCATATCGGCATCAAGGGTTATCAGCTATCGGCCGCGCAGAAGCCTAAAACCAATTTAGTTTTTTTACTCGATGTGTCTGGCTCAATGGATAGCCCCGATAAATTGCCGTTGGTGAAGCAATCGATGGAATTGTTGCTGAGTCAACTGAACCCAGACGACACTGTGGCCATTGCCGTCTACGCCGGTGCTGCGGGCACGGTATTGGCGCCGACGGCGGCGAAAGACAAACAAAAAATACTCAAGGCGCTAAATCAATTGAGCGCTGGCGGTTCGACCGCAGGTGCTGAGGGCATTAAATTAGCCTACGCACTGGCGGCGGAAAATTTCGATAAAAAAGCTGTCAACCGTGTCATTCTTGCAACCGATGGCGACTTCAACGTGGGTATTACCGATCGCGATGAGCTAAAAGGGTTTGTTGAGCGCGAGCGCGAAAAGGGCATCTATCTCTCCGTGCTGGGCTTTGGCCAAGGCAACTATCACGATCACCTGATGCAAGAGCTGGCGCAAAATGGCAATGGCGTAGCGGC